>NZ_JAPFQL010000055.1 GCF_028446585.1 Intrasporangium calvum | reverse complement strand
GGCTGGGTCCGGTGCTGCGCGGCGTGTAGGTGGTGGGCCGGTCAGCGCTCCTGACCGGCCGGCTCGTAGACGCAGGTGGGGTCGGACGCCAGGAGGTTGCCCGTCACGGCGTAGGCGTGCGACCGGCTGCCGCCGCACACGTCACGGAACTCGCAGGTCCCGCACTTGCCCTCGAACTGCGCGGGGTCGCGCAGTGACTGCAGCAGCGGGCTCGACCGGTAGACCTCGCGGAAGCCGAGCTCCTTGACGTTGCCGCACTGGTGGGGGAGGAACCCGCTCGGGTAGACGTCGCCGCGGTGGTCGATGAAGGCGAAGCCGCGCCCGGAGTTCACCTCGATGGGTGGCCGGGGACGCCGGGTGGCCGTATGCCGCTGGGCTCGCAACCCTTCGACTGCGTCGGTGAGCTGCTGGTGGAGCTCTCCGACGGGGGGTGCCGGGTTGGCCGTCGGGTTGGCCGTCGGGTCGGGCGTCGGGTCGGCGCTGGCTCGGGCGCGCTGGATGGCCACGCGTCGGTAGTGCGGGGCCTCCGTCGTCTTGATGGCCACGAGGTCGGAGACGTCGTGGAGCCAGTGCAGGACGTCCTCGACCTGCTGCGGGTCGAGCGGCTGGAGCATCTCGCCGCGGCCGGTCGGCACGAGGAAGAAGACGCTCCACAGCAAGGCGCCGAGGTCGATCACGGTGCGCAGCAGGTCCGGCAGCTCATGGACGTTGGCGCGGGTCACCGTGGAGTTGATCTGGAGCCGGAAGCCCGCGTCGCGGACGTCCTGGGCAGCCCGGAGAGTCGCGTCGAAGACACCGGTGACGCCGCGGAAGGCGTCGTGGGTGGCGGACGTGCTGCCGTCGAGGGAGAGCGAGACGGCGCCGGCGCCCGCCTCGCGCAGCTCGTCGAGGACGTCCCGCGTCAGGCGCGGAGTGACGGAGGGGGAGAGGGCCATGTGCAGGCCGATCGACGAGCCGTGCCGGACCAGCTCGGCGAGGTCCGGCCGCTCGAACGGGTCGCCGCCGGTGAGGACGACGATCGGGTAGGGAGCGCCCCACGCGGCGATGTCGTCGAGCAGGGCCCTGCCCTGCTCGGTCGTCAGCTCGTGCGGGTTGCGCCGGTGCTGGGCATCCGCTCGGCAGTGGAGACAGACGAGGGCGCACGCGCGCGTGACCTCCCAGATGACGATCATCGGGCGGTCCTCGGGGGCGTGGCGCAGGCGGCGGACGGCGGCGCGCTCGGTCACCGTGGTCATGCGCCGACCACGTTCGTCGTGTCTGCGACGTCGCGGTTCGGGAGGGACAGCGCTGCCGCCGCGGCCTCGCCGGAGGCGATGCAGGACGCCAGGCCGAGGCCGTCGTAGGACGAGCCGGCCAGGACGACACCCGGCAGCGTGCTCGCCATCTCGTCGCGCAGCGCCGCCAGCCGAGCGGAGTGGCCGACCCGGAGCTGTGGCAGGCCGTCGGTCCAGCGTTGCACGTTGAGGACCTGCGGTTGCGCCTCGACGCCGGACACGGTGCGGTAGTCGTCGACCAGCTGGGCGACCAGCTCGTCGTCGGAGAGCTCGTCGATCCGGCTGTCGCCGCTTCGCCCTGCCGAGAGGCGGACGAGGCTCAGCTCGTCGTCGGCGAACTGGGGCCATTTGCGGGAGAGGTGTGTCGCGGCCTTGAGCAGCGTCCCTGCGGTGGAGGCCAGCAGGATCCCGGTCCCGGCGAAGGCGCGCAGGTCCTTGGTCGCCGACGGGGCGTAGCCGAGGACGACGGTGGCGACCTTGGCGACCTCGGCCGACTCGAGAATGCTGGTGGCGCGCCGGCTGTGTGGGGCGAGCAGGCGGGCGGCCGCTGCTGCGGGAACCGCGAGGACGATGCCGTCCGCCCGGAGGGGCTCGGGGGAGGCTGCTGCCGCGGTTGCCGTGCGGTCCGTCAGCTCGACGGTGTAGCCGGACGCGTCGCGCGTGATGCGCTCGACCCGGGACTCGAGGCGAACCTTGACCGGGTTCGCGTCGAGCCCGGCGAGGACGGCATCGGTGAGCGTGCTGAGGCCGCCGGGCCACGAGGCGAACATGGGCAGCTGCGGCGAGGTTGCTGCGCCGGCCTGCGGCGCCGGGCGCTTGCGCACGAGCGACCGGCGGTGCGTCGCCGCATCGACCAGAGATGGCGCGCAGGCGCGCAGGCTGAGCCGGTGGACGTCACCGGCGTGGAGGCTGCCGAGCAGGGGGTCGATGAACCGCTGAGTCACCTCTGTCCCGAAGCGGGCGGAGACGAACTCGCCGACCGAGATGTCCTCGTCGTCCGCGAGCCCGGGTCGCAGG
Organism: Intrasporangium calvum; assembly: GCF_028446585.1. Lineage (GTDB taxonomy): Bacteria > Actinomycetota > Actinomycetes > Actinomycetales > Dermatophilaceae > Intrasporangium > Intrasporangium calvum_A. The sequence continues at coordinate 21,928 of NZ_JAPFQL010000055.1, read as the reverse complement.
CGCGCGACCAGTGGCTCCAGGCCAGCCCGTCCGAGGCCGCGGACCGACATGACTCCGCTCGTGACGACTGGGCGCAGTCGGGTCGGCCCGGCCGGGGTGAAGCCGGCGGGAAGGGCACGGAGTCCTCGGCCGGTCCAGAGCCAGCTCTGTCCGGGACGGCTGCCGACGACCGTGTCGGTGAGCCCGAGCTCCTCGACGAGGTTGCGGGCGACGGGTGATCCCAGGTGGACCGCCTCTGCGCCGACATCGACGCGCCGGGAGCCGAGCTGCACCGTGTGCACCTGGCCGCCGAGCCGTGGGGCGCCCTCGAGCAGGGTCACGTCGTGTCCGGCCTGGGCGAGCCGTCGCGCGGCGACGAGACCGGTGATCCCTCCTCCCACGACGATGACGCGTTGCGGGCGGTCTCGTTCGGTCATGTCCTCACCCTCGATCAGGAAGTCGATACTACGGATCGTAGTACCGGAATCGGCCGTATTAATAATCGGTGAAACCTCCGCGCTCACCCGGCGGGCGGGCGAGCGCGTTGCACACCTCGTCGATGCTGTCCACCAGGTGCAGCACCTCGGCCATCCTTCGACCGGCAGCCAGAACCTGGAGCGTCGACCACACGGGGACCGTCTCTTTCCAGTGCTCGTTGCCCACGAGGACCAGCGGCGGGAGGGGCTGCTCGTCGGCGGCGTAGTAGAGGGGAGTGACGGCCTGGAAGATCTCCTGCACGGTGCCGGCCGCGCCCGGGAGCACGACGATGCCGCCGTTGCTGCGGGCGAGCAGACCGTCCTCGCGGATCGCGTTGGAGAAGTACTTGGCGACGACGTCACAGAAGACGTTGGGCGGTTCGTGACCGTAGAACCACGTCGGCACGCCCAGGGACCGTGCCGTGGGCCCCAGCGTCTCGGCGGGCATGATCGGCCGGTCCGGCCCGTCGTCGGTGATGTCGGCGACGTCGGACAGGGCCTCGCCGAAGCTCTGCCTCAGGACGCCTCGTCGGACCTCCATCGCCACCTGGGCCCACGCGGTGACGTCGGGCCGGAAGGACGGCACGGTGGCCAGTTGCTCGAGGGCGTCGGCCAGGGCCGCGGTGTCGGGCACGAAGGCCCCGAGGTTGGCGGCCTCCATCGCTCCGGGTCCGCCGCCGGTGACGACGACGTGGCCGGCCTCGGCCAGGCGCCGACCGAGCCCCGCCGCCTCCGCGTAGCCGGGGGTCCCGCGGAGCAGCGCGTGGCCCCCCATGACGCCGACGCAGGAGCGACCCTCGACGAACTCGTCCAGGTCGTCGGTCACCGAGTCGTCGTGGATGGCGCGGACGAGGGTGGCGTAGGCGTCGGTGCGCAGTCGTGCGTCGATCGACCAGGCGTAGGCCTTGGCGTCGGGCGTTGCGGCATAGCCGTTCTCGAGCCCGGCGTAGAGGTCCTCGGGATAGTAGAGCCCGCGCCAGGGGTCTATGGGGGCGTCGGCGACCTGGGGGAAGACGATCGCTCCGCGGCGGTGGAGCAGCTCCGCGACGTCCGGTGGGACGACGCCGCCGAGGACGACGAGGCCGGTCAGGTCGCCGTGCGCACCGAGGTGGACGCCGTAGTCCGTGAGGTCGAGGTTCTGGAGACGCAGGCCGTGCAGGCTGCCCCCGTCGTCGAGGTACTCGTCGAGCGCGTCCAGAGTCTCGATCTCCATGGCCCCATGATGCCGGTCGAGGGGCAGGTCCGGGCCGGTGTCGTTCTGGACGCCCGGGAGCCGGAACGGCGCTCTTTGACAGGATCAGCCCGTGACCGGTGTCCTCGAGGGTTTCGCGACGATCGCGGTGATCGTGTCGGTCGGCTGGCTGCTTGCTCACCTGCGCGTCCTCGACGACTCCGCTCAGGTGAACCTCTCGCGGCTCGCCTTCTACGCCGCGTCGCCCGCGCTGCTGCTGACCGTGATGCAACGCACGCCGCTCGATGCGGTCCTGTCGCGCAACCTGCTCACGTCCCTGGCCAGCTTCACCGCCATCGCCGTGCTGTACCTGCTGCTGGCGCGGTTGCGCTGGCCGGGGGAGTCGTTGGGCTCGCGTCTCATCGGCAGCCTCTCCGCCGGCTACGTCAACGCCGGCAACCTCGGCATCCCGATCGCCCTCTACGTGCTCGGCGACGTCGCCTGGGTCGCGCCGACGCTGCTGGTGCAACTGCTCCTCATCACGCCGGTCTACATGGCGCTCTTCGACAGCGACGCCCGGGGCGAGCGGCCCACCCTGCTCCGAAGCCTGCGTCGGATGTTCAGCAACCCGATCACGATCGGCGCCATCGCGGGACTACTCATCGCGGTCCTGGACGTCGACCTGCCGCGGGTCGTCGCGGACCCGATCGAGCTGCTCGGCAACATGGCGGTGCCGTCGATGCTGGTGGCCTTCGGCATCTCGCTGCGGCGCGGACCTCGTCCGGCGGCCGGTGCGTCGGCCGGGCACGTGTGGACCATCGTCGCCCTCAAGATCCTGGCCATGCCGGCCATCGCGCTGGGCATCGGCCTGGCTCTGGGGCTCCGGGGGGAGCCGCTCTTCGCCGTCGTCGTCACCGCCGCGCTCCCGACAGCGCAGAACATCTTCACCTACGCGGTGAGGTACCGCCGCGAGGTCACCCTGGCCCGGGACGCGATCTTCATCAGCACCTTCGCCTCGGTCCCGGTCATCATCGCGATCGCGGGTCTCTTCCACGCGGTCACCAACGTCTGACTCGCCCACCCCGCAACACACCCGCTTACCGCGTGCGGGTGCCGCTCTCAGCCGGCCTGGGCAGACGACAAGCGGGTGTGTGGCGGGGGAGCGCTCAGAAGTCGCCGAAGCCGCCGCCGAAGTCTCCTCCGAAGTCGCCGCCGCCGAAGTCACCGAAACCGCCGCCGAGGTCTCCACCGGCGTCGCCTCCCGCATCGCCGCCCATCTCGCCGCCGGCGTCACCGCCCGCGTCTCCACCAGCGTCTCCACCCGAGTCACCGCTGGCGTCGCCGGCTTCGGCGGCCTCGGGCGAGCCCTCGTAACCGCCGAGCATGGCGTCGGCGATCGCGGAGCCGACGACGAAGCCGGCGATGGTACCGAGCATCGAGCCGGCGAACATGCCGCCCATGCCCATCCCGCCACGTCCACCGAAGGCGCCCTGGAGGTAGCCCGGTTGGCGCATCTCGGCCCTGGTCGCGCTGCGGGCGAGCTCGGCGGGCTGGTCGCTGCGCGGCCGCTCGGACTCGGGCAGGTCGTCGGTGAGTCGCTGGAGCACCATCTGGCGCTGCTCGGGCGACAGCTGGCCGAAGGCCTCGGCATGCACCTTCTCGATGTCCTCCGGGGGCGCGGTCCGGAGGAGGTAGCGGTAGCGCGCGATGGCCCGCTCGTCCTCGGTCGACGCACCGCCTCTGGGGGCAGGGACGTCGTAGGGGCGTCCGCTCGGCGGCGGTGCACCCCACTGCTGCGCGCGGGGCTGGGGCTCACGGCCCAGCAGTCGGTCGAGGAATCCCATGTCCACTCCAAGGTGTCGGCGACGGTGTCGTTCGTCTGGTCAACGGCGCCCGTACCCACTCCGGTTCCCGGACCACCGACATGTGCAACGCACCCCCTTGCCGTGCGCCGGTGCCGGTCGCAGCCGGCATGAGCACGCGGTAAGGGGGTGCGTTGCGGAAAGACAGGGGTCAGAGGTGGTTTTCGGCCTCCGTGAGGACCGACCGGAGGCGGGACTCGATGTCGTCGAACTGCTCCTGACCCATGATCAGCGGCGGGGCGAGCTGGACGACGGGGTCGCCGCGGTCGTCGGCGCGGCAGTAGAGCCCCGCGTCGAAGAGCGCCTTGGACAGGAACCCGCGCAGCAGCCGCTCGGACTCCTCGTCGTTGAACGTCTCGCGGGTCGTCTTGTCCTTGACGAGCTCGATTCCGTAGAAGTAGCCGGCGCCGCGGACGTCCCCGACGAGCGGGAGATCGAGCAGCCTGTCCAGCGTGGCCTTGAAGGCGGGGGCGTTGTGCTTGACCCGGTCGTTGAGGCCCTCCCGCTCGAAGATGTCGAGGTTGGCCAGGGCGACCGCCGCCGACACGGGGTGTCCGCCGAACGTGTAGCCGTGCGGGAAGTACGTCGTGCCCTTGCGGAACGGCTCGAACAGCCGGTCGCTCGCGATCATCGCGCCGATGGGGGAGTAGCCGCTCGTCATGCCCTTGGCGCAGGTGATGATGTCGGGCCGGATGTCGAAGTCGACGGACGCGAACATCGAGCCGATCCGTCCGAACGACGTGATGACCTCGTCGGCGACGAGCAGGACGTCGTACTCGTCGCAGATCTCGCGGACCCGCTCGAAGTAGCCGGCCGGCGGCGGGAAGCAGCCGCCGGAGTTCTGCACCGGCTCGAGGAAGACGGCCGCGACGGTGTCGGGCCCCTCGAACTCGATGGCCTCGGCGATCCGGTCGGCGGCCCAGCGGCCGAACGCCTTCTCGTCGTCGCGCAGGTGCTCGGGCGCGCGGTACTGGTTGGTGTTGGGGACGCGGAAGCTGCCCGGGACGAGCGGCTCGAACATCTCCTTGGCAGCGGGGATGCCCGTGATCGACAGGGCGCCCTGGGGCGTGCCGTGGTAGGCCACCGCGCGCGAGATGACCTTGTGCTTCGTCGGCCTGCCGGTCAGCTTGAAGTACTGCTTCGCCAGCTTCCACGCGGACTCGACGGCCTCGCCGCCCCCCGTGGTGAAGAAGACACGGTTGAGGTCACCGGGCGCATACCCGGCGAGCCGCTCGGCCAGCTCGATGGCCGAGGGGTGGGCGTAGGACCAGAGCGGGAAGAACGCCAGCTCCCGGGCCTGCTTCGCCGCGGCCTCCGCGAGCTCCTCGCGCCCGTGGCCGACCTGGACGACGAAGAGACCGGAGAGGCCGTCGATGTACTCGTTGCCGCGGTCGTCCCAGATCGTCCAGCCCTGGCCCTTGGTGATGATGGGCACGGAGTGGCCGAGCCCCCCGGAGCCGGGGTCCTCGAAGACCGAGTGGCGCGTGAAGTGCATCCACAGGTGGTCGCGGGCCGCGTCGGAGAGCAGGGTGCCGGCCGGTGTGCGGTGGTCGGACGAAGGTTCCCAGACGTCGTTCGGGTTGAGTGTCATCGCGTACCCCAGTTGTAGAGCTGCTTGTTGAGCTTCAGGTAGACGAACGTCTCCGTGGCGGTGACGTTCGGAAGGGCCCGGATCCGCTTGGTCAGCAGCTCCAGGAGGTGGTCGTCGTCCTCGCAGACGACCTCGGCGAGGATGTCGAAGCTGCCGGCTGTCGTGACGACGTAGTCGACCTCGTCCATCCGGGTCAGCGCGTCGGCGACCTCGGTCATGTCGCCCGAGACGCGCAGGCCGATCATGGCCGAGCGCAGGAAGCCCACCTGGAGCGGGTCCGTCACCGCGACGATCTGCATGACCTCGGCGTCGAGGAGGCGCTGCACCCGCTGCCGCACGGCTGCCTCGGACAGGCCGACCTCCGCGGCGATCGCGGCATACGACTTGCGCCCATCGTGCTGGAGCTGCTCGATGATCGCCTTCGACACGTCGTCGAGGTTGACCGGCGGACGCGCCGAGGGCTTGCCGCGGGACCGGCCATTGGTGGACATGGCCCGATCTTGACGGGTGGATCACGCTGTTGGCAAGGCGCCCCACGACGGATTCCGAAGATTGCTGCCCCGATCTATTCCGAATCAGGAGGTTCCGTGGTTAGAGTTCCCGCATGACTTCCGAGGTTCGTCAGCTCCGCAACTTCATCGGTGGCCAGTACGTCGACAGTGACGCCGACACCACGACCGACATCGTCAACCCGGCCACGGCCGGGGTGGTCGCCAAGGCCCCGGTCAGCTCCGCCGCAGACGTCGACCGCGCCTACGCCGCGGCGTCCACGGCGTTCGAGACGTGGGGGCAGACCACGCCGGGCGAGCGGCAGCAGGCGCTGCTCAAGTTCGCCGACGCGATCGAGGCCCGCGCCGACGAGTTCGTGCGCCTCGAGGGTGAGAACACCGGCAAGCCGCACGCCCTCACGGCATCGGAGGAGATGCCGCCGATGGTCGACCAGCTGCGCTTCTTCGCCGGCGCCGCTCGCGTCCTCGAGGGCCGCGCCGCCGGGGAGTACATGGCCGGCCACACGTCCTGGATCCGTCGCGAGCCCATCGGGGTCGTCGGCCAGGTCACTCCGTGGAACTACCCGATGATGATGGCGATGTGGAAGATCGCGCCGGCGCTCGCCGCGGGCAACACGATCGTCCTCAAGCCGTCGGACACGACCCCAGAGACGACGCTCCTGCTCGCCGAGATCGCCAGTGAGTTCCTCCCCGAGGGGACCTTCAACGTCATCACCGGTGACCGCGAGACCGGCCGGATGGTCATCGAGCACGACACCCCCTCTCTCGTCGCGATCACCGGCTCGGTCCGCGCGGGCATGCAGGTCGCCGAGAGCGCCGCGCACAAGCTGAAGCGCGTCCACCTCGAGCTCGGTGGCAAGGCACCCGTCATCGTCTTCGACGACGCCGACATCGAGGCGGCCGTCGAGGGCATCGCCGGCGCCGGTTACTTCAACGCCGGCCAGGACTGCACCGCCGCGACCCGCGTCCTCGCCGGGCCGCGGATCCACGACGACTTCGTCGCCGCCCTCGGCGAGTACGCCGCGTCCTCGGTCAAGGTCGGCATGCCCGACGACCCCGACGCCGCCTTCGGCCCGGTCAACAACCCGAACCAGGTCGCCCACGTCTCCGGCTTCATCGACCGCCTGCCCGACCACGCCCGGATCGTCGCGGGCGGCTCGCGGGTCAAGAGCCTCGGCGACGGCTTCTTCTTCGAGCCGACCGTCCTCGCCGGGCTCCAGCAGCAGGACGAGCAGATCCAGAACGAGATCTTCGGTCCGGTCATCACCGTCCAGCAGTTCACCGACGAGGACGTCGCGGTCGCGTGGGCCAACGACGTCCGCTACGGCCTCGCGTCCAGCGTCTGGACGCGGGACTTCGGGCGCGCCATGCGCGTCAGCAAGCGGCTCGACTTCGGGGCCGTCTGGATCAACACTCACATTCCGATCGTCGCCGAGATGCCACACGGGGGTTTCAAGCACAGCGGCTACGGCAAGGACCTGTCGATGTACGGGTTCGAGGACTACACGCGCATCAAGCACGTCATGGCCAACATCAACTCCTGATCGAGTGATCGGTCATGAGCAGTGACTGAACCGTATGCCGCTGGGCTCGCTCCCGAGCCCACCTGACCCCGGGAGCCAGCTCAGCGGCATACGGACCCATTCCCACCCATCCCTCTCCTCACCCCGGGAGCAACGTCATGGACAGCACCAACCGCCCGTCCGCAGGTCTCGACAACCTTGCCTTCCGCGCCGCGCTCGCCCGTGGCCTCGTCAGCCGCCGCTCCGCGATGATGGGCGCCGCCGGTCTCGGCGCCGCTGCGTTCCTCGCCGCCTGTGGGTCGGAGGGACGCAACCCCACGACGCCCGGCACCGGCGCCGGCACGGGCGCCGCGTCGGCGGCTCCGACCGCCAAGGCGGCCCAGGACATGAGCGACACCGAGAAGATCGTCAACTGGTCCAACTGGACCGAGTACATCGACGTCACCGACGACGGCAAGTCCCGGCCCACGATCGACGCCTTCACCAAGGAGACGGGGATCGAGGTCAACTACACCGAGGACTACCTCGACAACGACGAGTTCTACGCCAAGGTGCGACCCCTCCTCGAGGGTGGGGAGGACACCGGCCGTGACGTGTGGTGCTCGACCGACTGGCTCGTGGCCCGCCTCATCCGCCAGGGCTACGTCCAGAAGCTCGACCTGGCCAACATCCCCAACGCCGCCAACCTCGAGGACTCCCTCAAGAACGTCGAGTTCGACCCGGGCCGCGTCTACTCGCTGCCGTGGCAGAGCGGCTTCGCGGGCATCGGCTACAACCTCAAGGCCACGGGCGGCAAGAAGATCGAGTCGATCACCCAGCTGCTCACCGACCCCGCCCTCAAGGGCAAGGTCACGCTCCTGACCGAGATGCGTGACACCGTCGGCCTCGTCCTGCTCGAGCAGGGCAAGGACCCGGCCAACTTCACCGACGCCGACTTCGACGCCGCCATCGCGATGATCCAGCAGGCCAAGGACGCCGGCCAGATCCTCAAGTTCACCGGCAACGAGTACACCGACGGCCTGGCCAAGGGCGACATCGCCGCCTGCATCGCGTGGACGGGTGACGTCGTCCAGCTGCAGTTCGACGACGAGAACATCCAGTACGCGCTGCCCGAGAAGGGCTTCACCATCTGGTCCGACAACTTCGTCATCCCGGCGATGGCCAAGCACAAGAAGAACGCGGAGCTGCTCATCAACTACTACTACGACCCGAAGGTCATGGCCGAGGTCGCCGCCTGGGTCAACTACATCCCGCCGGTCAAGGGCGCTCGCGACGAGCTCGTCAAGATCGACGCCGAGCTCGGTGAGAACCCCCTCATCGCACCCACCCCCGACGTGCTCAGCCGCTCGCACGTCTTCCGCGGCCTGACCCCCGACGAGGAGACGAAGTACAACCGGGCGTTCCAGTCCATCGTCACGGGCTGATGGGGGAGTCCCAGAAGGGCGACCTGCACCTGGTCGCGCTCACCAAGACCTTCGGCGCCTTCACGGCGGTCCAGCCGATGGACCTGACGATCCCGCAAGGGTCCTTCTTCGCCCTGCTCGGGCCGTCCGGGTGCGGCAAGACGACGACGCTGCGGATGATCGCGGGTCTCGAGGCGCCGTCCGCCGGCTCGATCCGGATCGGCGAGCAGGACATCACGGCGACGAAGGCGCACCAACGCAACGTCAACACCGTCTTCCAGTCGTATGCCCTCTTCCCGCACATGACGGTGCTCGACAACGTCATGTTCGGGCTGAAGCGGCGCGGCGACAAGGACGCTCGCCGCAAGGCCCTCGAGGCCCTCGAGCTGGTCCAGCTCGAGGGCCTGGGCGGGCGCAAGCCGGCGCAGCTCTCGGGCGGTATGCAACAGCGGGTCGCGCTCGCGCGGGCGCTCGTCAACCGGCCGGACGTGCTGCTCCTCGACGAGCCGCTCGGTGCGCTCGACCTCAAGCTGCGTCGGCAGATGCAGATCGAGCTCAAGCGGATCCAGCAGGAGGTCGGCCTCACATTCATCCACGTCACCCACGACCAGGAGGAGGCCATGACCATGGCCGACACCATCGCGGTCATGAACCAGGGCGTGGTGGAGCAGATCGGTGACCCGGCCACCCTCTACGAACAGCCGCGCTCGACCTTCGTCGCCAACTTCCTCGGGCAGTCCAACCTGCTGCGGGCCAAGGTCGTGCCGGGATCGCCGCGCGAGGGGGTTGCCCTGGTGCGCAGCCACGACGCCGACCTCGAGGTTGCCGTCGACCACCTGCCCCAGGGGGCCAGCGACGTCTGGCTCGGAGTCCGGCCGGAGAAGCTGCGGCTCGGTGAGAGCGGAGGGCCCAACCGGCTGCGCGGCACGGTGCGGGACGTGTCCTTCACCGGCGTCGCTATCCAGTACATCGTCCGCATGCCGTGGGGTCGCGAGCTGACCGTCGTCCAGCAGAACGACGGCTCGGCGCGGGCCACCCTCGGAGAGGACGTCACGGTCTCCTGGGCAGCCGAGCACGGTTTCGCCCTGGACGCCTCGCAGGACGCCGACGCCGGAGCGATGGTCGAAGACGATGTCTGAGGCCACCGCCACCCGGGTGCCGGCCAGCCCCCTCGGGACCGGGACCGCGGCGACTCCGGCACGGCGCAACTGGGTGCCCTACGCGCTGCTCCTGCCGGGTCTGCTCTGGCTGACGGTCTTCTTCGTCCTGCCGATGATCACGCTCGGGTCGCAGTCCCTCCAGGAGGGCAACGTCGACGAGGGCTTCGTCTTCACCGGCAACGTGGGCATCTACGCCGACGCATTCAGCCGGTACTGGCCGCACATGGTCCGGTCGCTCAGCTACGCCGGCCTGGCGACGGTCCTTGCCCTGCTGCTCGGCTACCCCTTGGCCTACTTCATCGCGCAGAAGGCCGGCCGGTGGAAGAACGTCGTCCTCGTCCTCGTGATCGCTCCGTTCTTCACGAGCTTCCTCATCCGGACGCTCGCGTGGAAGACGATCCTCTCGGACAACTGGGTGGTGACGCAGTGGGCGCAGCAGCTCGGCATCACCGACGTCCTCCAGGCCGTCGGCCTGACCTCGACCGACTCGCTGCTCTTCTCGCCGTTCGCGGTGGTGATGGGGCTGACCTACAACTTCCTGCCCTTCATGATCCTCCCGCTCTACGCGTCGCTCGAGCGGCTCGACCCGCGACTGCTCGAGGCCGCGGGCGACCTCTACGCCACGCCGATCCAAGCGTTCCGCCGGGTCACCTGGCCGCTGTCGCTCCCGGGCGTCGTCGCCGGCACCCTGCTCACCTTCATCCCCGCGAGCGGTGACTTCATCAATGCGCGGCTGCTCGGCAACACACAGACCACGATGATCGGCTCGGTCATCGACAGCCAGTTCCTCCGAGTCCTCGACTACCCGCTGGCCGCCGCGCTGTCGTTCGTCCTGCTCGTCGTCATCGTCACCCTCGTCGCGCTCTACGTGCGCAAGGCCGGGACCGAGGAGCTGCTCTGACCATGAACGGGATCATGAACTGGATCCGACGCCATCTCGTCGCGTTCGCGGCCCTCGTCGTGCTCGCCTACCTGCTCGTGCCCAACGTCATCGTCGCGGTCTTCTCCTTCAACGACCCCGAGGGCAAGTTCAACTACAACTTCAACCGGTTCTCGACCGACGGGTGGACCAACCCGTGCGGCACGGCCGGGATCTGCGACGCGGTCGGCCTCAGTCTCCGGATCGGCCTCACCGCCTCCCTCGTCGCCACGATCCTCGGCACGATGATCGCGTTCGCCCTGGGCCGCTACCGCTTCCGCGGACGGTCCGGCACCAACCTGCTCATCTTCATGCCGATGGCCACACCTGAGGTCGTCATGGGCTCGAGCCTGCTGACCCTCTTCCTCATGATGGGGCTGCCCACCGGGCCGCTCGCGATCCTCATCGCGCACATCATGTTCTGCATCTCGTTCGTCGTCGTCGCCGTCAAGGCGCGGGTCGCCACCCTCGACCCCAAGCTCGAGGAGGCGGCCGCAGACCTGGGGGCCACGCCCTTCCAGACGTTCCTGCGGGTCACCCTCCCGCTGTCGGCGCCCGGTATCGCCGCGGGTGCGCTGCTTGCCTTCTCGCTCAGCTTCGACGACTACATCATCACCAACTTCAACGCCAGCCCCAGCTCGATCACCTTCCCCATGTACGTCTGGGGTGCCTCCGCCCGAGGCGTGCCGGTGCAGGTGTACGTCATCGGCACGGTGATGTTCCTCATCGCGCTGACCGTCGTCATGGTCGGCCAGCTCATCAGCAACCGGCGCAACCGACAGGTGGCCTGACCCTCCATGCGGGTTCTCATGATCGGCTCGGGCGGCGTCGGTGACGCCGCGGCGCGGATCGCGGCCGAGCGCGACTTCTTCGAGCGGTGGGTCGTCGCCGACTACGACGTGGCGCGGGCCGAGCGCACTGTGCGGGAGGTCACCCAGCGGCATACGGCCCTCGGCCTGTCCGGCGACCCGGGACGCTTCGTGGCGGCCCAGGTCGACGCGTCCGACGCGGAGGCGGTGACCGCGCTCGCCCAGGAGCACGGGGCGACCCACGTGTTCAACGCCGTCGACCCGCGGTTCGTGATGCCGATCTTCGAGGGGGCGCGCGCCGCCGGGGCCGACTACCTCGACATGGCGATGAGCCTCTCGCGGCGGCACGCCACCGACCCCTACGGCAGCGTCGGCCTCAAGCTCGGCGACGAGCAGTTCGCCCAGGCCGAGCAATGGGAGGCGGAGGGCCGGCTGGCGCTCGTCGGCATCGGCGTCGAGCCCGGACTGTCCGACGTGTTCGCCCGCTACGCGAGCGACCACCTCTTCAGCGAGATCGACGAGCTAGGCACGCGCGACGGCGCCAACCTCGTCGTCCACGACGAGCACGGCAACGAGATCTTCGCCCCCAGCTTCTCCATCTGGACGACGATCGAGGAGTGCCTCAACCCACCCGTCGTGTGGGAGCGGGAGCGCGGCTGGTTCACCACCGAGCCGTTCAGCGAGCCGGAGGTCTTCGAGTTCCCCGAAGGCATCGGTCCGGTCGAGTGCGTCAACGTCGAGCACGAGGAAGTGCTCCTCATGCCGCGCTGGGTCGACGCCAAGCGGGTCACCTTCAAGTACGGCCTCGGTGACGAGTTCATCGGCGTGCTCAAGACGCTCAACACCCTCGGCCTCGACCGGACCGATCGGGTCCGGGTGCCGAGCTCCGCCGGCGCGGTGGAGGTCTCGCCGCGGGACGTCGTGGCCGCGTGCCTGCCCGACCCGGCCACCATCGGGCCGCGCATGACGGGCAAGACGTGCGCCGGCCTCTTCGTCACCGGCACTGGCACGGACGGCCGGCCGCGCCGGACCTACCTCTACCACGTCGTCGACAACGCGTGGTCGATGCAGGCGTATGGCGCCCAGTGCGTCGTCTGGCAGACCGCGGTCAACCCGGTCATCGCCCTCGAGCTGCTGGCCGGCGGCACGTGGAAGGGAGCAGGGGTGCTCGGCCCCGAGGCCTTCGACGCGCAGCCGTTCCTCGAGCTGCTCGCGGCCCCCAAACCGGCTGGCTACGAGTCCCCCTGGGGGCTCGAGGACCGGTGACCCGCAGGTTCGACCCGACACCATCAGACCTAGGCTGGAGACCATGACAGCAGTGACGCAGCAGTCCGTCCTCGACTCGGTGCCCAAGGGCCTGTTCATCGCAGGCGAGTGGCGCGACAGCTCCGACGGGTCCACCCTCGCCGTCGACGACCCCGCCACCGGGGAGATCCTGACCCACGTGGCCGACGCCACGGTCGAGGACGGCAAGGCCGCTCTCGACGCTGCCGTGGCGGCCCAGGCGGCGTGGGCCCGGACCGCCCCGCGTGATCGAGGCGAGCTACTGCGTGCCGCCTACGAGAAGATCGTCGAGCGGGCCGACGAGTTCGCCATGCTGATGACCCTCGAGATGGGCAAGCCGCTGGCCGAGAGCCGGGCCGAGGTCGCCTACGGCGCCGAGTTCTTCCGGTGGTTCTCCGAGGAGGCGGTCCGCGTCCACGGCCGCTACAGCATCGCGCCCAACGGCGCCACGCGCCTCATGACGATGAAGCAGCCGGTCGGGCCCACGTTGATGATCACGCCGTGGAACTTCCCGCTCGCCATGGGCACGCGCAAGATCGGGCCCGCCATCGCCGCGGGCTGCACCATGGTGGTCAAGCCGGCCGGACAGACGCCCCTGACGATGCTCGCCCTGGCCGACCTGCTCGACGGCCTCGGCCTGCCCAAGGGCGTCCTCAACGTCGTCACGACGGCCCACGGCCGCACCGGTGCCGTCATGGAGCCGATGATCCGCGACCCGCGGCTGCGCAAGCTCACCTTCACCGGCTCGACCCCGGTCGGCCAGAGGCTCATCGAGCAGTCGGCCGAGGGCATCCTGCGTGTCTCGATGGAGCTCGGCGGCAACGCGCCGTTCCTCGTCTTCGAGGACGCCGACCTCGACCGGGCCGTCGACGGAGCGATGCTGGCCAAGATGCGCAACATGGGCGAGGCCTGCACCGCGGCCAACCGGTTCTATGTCCACGAGTCCATCGCCGCCGAGTTCTCCGAGCGGCTCGCCCAGCGGATGGGGGCACTGCGGCTCGGGCGCGGCACCGAGGACGGCGTCGACGTGGGCCCGCTGGTGGACGAGAAGTCCCGCGACAAGGTCAAGTCCCTCGTCGATGACGCCGTCGCCAAGGGCGCCCGCGTCGTGGTGGGCGGGAAGGCCCGCGACGGAGCCGGCTGGTTCTTCGAGCCGACCGTCCTCGCCGACGTGCCGGTGGAGGCCGACCTGGCCGAGGAGGAGATCTTCGGTCCAGTGGCGCCGGTGACGACGTTCCGGACCGACGACGAGGCCATCCGCCTCGCCAACAACACCCGCTTCGGCCTGGTTGCCTACCTCTTCACGAAGGACCTCGCGCGCGCGATCACGACGAGCGAGGCGCTGGAGTACGGCATGGTCGGGGTCAACCAGGGCATCGTGTCCAACCCGGCGGCGCCCTTCGGTGGTGTCAAGGCCTCGGGCGTCGGGCGCGAGGGCGGCTTCGAGGGCATCGAGGAGTACCTCGAGACGAAGTACGTCGGTCTGGCCCTCTGATCCGACAGCTCGTGGCTGGCCGCGGCGACGCGGCCAGCCGGGCAGTCAGTCGGTCTCGAGCCGGACCTCACCGATCGGCAGGTCCTTGATCGGTCGGCCTTCGACATCGACGGCAACGAGCCGCACGGTCAGCTCCTCGGTGTCGCCGCCCGTGCGCTCCAGGGCCGGTGCGAGCTCGAGCTCGAGGTCGATGCGCTCGTCCGCGTGCGGCGCCGGGTCCCCCTTCGGGTGCTCGTGGCGGTGCACCTCGTGGTCGTGGGTATGGCCGAGCCGGGCACATTCGGGGCAGTGCCCTGCGTCGCCCTCGGAGTGCCCCGGCCCCACGGGCTGGGTGGGGACGAGGTCGGGGTGGCCGCCGAAGAGCGCGATCGTGCCCGCGAACGCGGGGTTGTCGATCCTTGGCGTGCGCTCGTCTGCCGTGGGGTCGCCGACGAAGACCCGGATCTCCGCGGACCGGGACAGCGGCGCGCTGCCGTCGACGACCAGGCGCGCGGACGTCGTGCCACGCCGCATCTCGAGGGGCAGCTTGACGACGATGGTCTCCCACAGCCGGATGGGTGGGAGCCAGAAGCACCAGCGGCGGTAGCGGTAGCCCATGGCGACGGTCGACTCCACATCGGAGCCGACCTGCCACTGCGTCGAGAACGGTCGGTTGAACGGGGCAAGGGCCCAAGCCGCCTCACCGGCCGGCAGGGCTGCCGGGTGCGACGACTGCCACTGGGCCCAGAGCCGGTCGACGTTGGCGTGGTGCAGGAAGAAGATCGGGTCGAAGGCCGCCTCCGGCACGTTCGACATGTCACCGCCCGTCCGGACGTGGACGCCACCGTGGACCGCGTTGACCTGGTTCTGGAACGAGACGAAGTCCGCTGCCCCCAGGGCCGTCTGGGCCTGGCTCGCCAGGTCGTCATACGGCGTGGTGTCGATGTCAGCCCGGCGCACGGTCATGCCGCCACTGCGTGCGGGCCCGGCGTAGAGCGGGTTCGCGACAGTCGCTCCGGCCCGGTTGACGTAGGTGGCCTCGCGGCACGCAGTCGGCACTCCCGTCGACGGTCCTGACGACCAGTCCCAGAAGGGGAGCACGACGTCGCACCGGATGGCCCGGAGGGCGTCCTCGAAGGCCATCAGGTAGGCCCGGTGCCAGGTGAAGAAGCCTGGCGCCCCGTGCCGGCAGTAGCTGGTCGGCGGACCTCCGTGGAAGCCGGCGAGGTTGGCGAAGCCGTGTGGGTCGCTCGCAGGCAACGCATAGAGGCCCGCAAGTGCTTCGCGCAGGTCATGCAGCTGCTCGGTCGACAGGCAGTCGATGTTCAGTCTCGTACGCATCTTGGCTCCCGTTGGCGTGTCGTGCGGGCTGCTCCAGCCCGCAGTGGAGGCGACAGGCTTCAGAGGATGGCCCGGCAAGTGCTGATACAGGGGGCCGTGACCGTTGTGTCCGGATGGCCACCGGAGAACGCCGGCGATGTCGGGAACGACCACGCACTCTGGCTCCCATGTGGTCGAATCGGCGCATGGCAACCCACCAGACGACGCCGCAGGTGACCTCGTGACCGGGCGGACCCAGCCGCTGCACTCGGTGAGCAGCCTGCTCGCCGAGGTCGACCACGTCCTCCAACGCGGACTCGCCCCGGGCGCCACGGTGCACCCAACCGGCTTCGACGCGCTGGACGCCACCCTGACCGGTGGTCTGCGTTCGGGGGAGCTGGTGCTCCTCGGTGGCCCGGCCGGCAACGGCAAGACGACGCTCGGCTTCCAACTGGCCCGCAATGCCGTCGCCGCCGGTGGGACGGCCCTCGTCTTCTCCTACGAGCACGAGGCGCACACCCTGCTCGAACGGCTCATCTCGATGGAGGCCATGGAGTCGTTCGAGGGTGCAGGAGCGATGGACAGCTTCGGCATCAGCACCGCAGCCGACGTCCACTCCGTCCGCCGGGCCATGGAGGCCGGCTCCGGTGGCGCCTCCTTGGACGAGCTGCTCTCGAGCCTGCCCGGAGGGAGGGAGGCCCACGCGACCTTGACCGGCTATGGCGACCGCCTGCACCTGCACGAGTCGTCCGGCGCGACGACGACCCTCGAGGAGGTCAGCCGGGTGGTCCGCGAGGTCGCTACCTGCGACGGCCGCCCGCCCCTGGTCCTCGTGGACTACCTCCAGAAGATCCCGATCGCGGGCACCACCGAGGACGAGCGCACCACGGCCGCGGTCGAGGGCCTCAAGGACCTGGCGCTCGAGGTCGGGGCGCCCATCGTCGCCATCTCCGCGGCGGACAAGGAGGCGCTCGCGTCCGGGCATCGGATGCGCACGCACGACCTGCGCGGCACCTCGTCCCTCGCCTACGAGGCGGACGTCGTGCTCATCCTCAGCGACAAGGTCGACGTCGTCTCGCGCGAGCACCTCGTCTACGACCTCGGCAACGTCCAGCGGTTCCGTGACTGGACGGTCCTCAGCGTCGAGAAGAATCGCCACGGCCGCTCCCACGTCGAGCTGGAGTTCGCCAAGGACTTCGAGCACGGCCGTTTCCACACCCGCGGCAACGAGGTGAAGGAGCGCCTCATCGACGAGCGCGTCTTCACCACCTGAGCCACTGCAGCTCAGCGGTCGACGACGGTGACCCCGAGGTCGTCGCGCTCGTCGGCGACCTGCTCGAGGATGTCGATCACGGTCGCGTAGGTCTCCGGCGCGGCCTCGCGCAGCTCGTGGGTCTGGTCCCAGACCAGCTCGAGGCGGCGTCGCTCATCGGTGGACAGCTCCCGGAGTGCGTCGAGCAGCGCGTCCCAGTTCCGGCCGAACCAGGTGGGCAGATCCAGCGCCGACGCGAACCCGTCCAGCACTGAGATCTTGTCCCGACCGGCGCGGACGACGCGCACATCGGCGCCGTGGGCCACCAGGCTGATGATGTGGTCGTCGACCTCGTCGTACCTGCCGAGGAACGTCGTCACGTGCCCTCCCTGATCCGCTCGAACGAGTCGTAGTGGTCCTCGGTCCAGTACTTCTCACCGCCCGCGCCGGTGACGATGCGCCGCGGGCCGCGGTCATCCTCGCCGGGTGTCTCGACGGTGAACTCCTTGTAGTAGCCGCGCCGCTCCTGAGGCAACAGGCCTTCGCGGTTCTGGAACGTCTGGTTGTCGTTGCGCGGATAGGGGAACGGCCCGCCCGCGGCGATGAGGGCCAGCGTGTCTCGGGCTTCCCGGGGGAGGGCGGACTCGGCGATCCACGGCAGTCCCGACACCGGGTCGGTGCCGCTCACGCTGGGCGATGCCGATGCCGACGCCGATGCCGTATGCCGCTGGGTCGCGTCCGTGCCCCCGGTGGGGCCGGTGTCCGCCGCGCGGGCGACGAGCCAGACGGCGAGCAGCGCGCTGACGACGAGCAGCGCCAGGAGCAGTGGTCGCCGGGTCGTGTCTCGCACCCTGTCATCCTGCCCGACGGTGGTCCGGTCTCGCTGTCGGTGCCGCGGGCTACCGTCGAGGGATGCTCGAGACGTCCGCCGAGATCGCCGTGCTCCAGAGCTTGCTCGACGAGTCCCGCGGCCGCGGCTCAGCCCACCTTCGCTCGATCGTCACGGACGAGCACGTCCTGACGGCCGAGCAGCTGGTGCAGCTGCTGACCGGGATGAAGGTCCTGTCCGTCGCCACGGTCACCGCCCGGGGTGAGCCACGCATCAGCGCCATGGACGGCCACTTCCTGCACGGCACGTGGACCTTCGGCACCGATGGCACCTCGGCCAAGGCGAAGCACATCGAGCGCCGACCCGCCGTCAGCGTGGCCCACATCGACGGTGAGCGACTGGCGCTCTTCAGTCACGGGACGGCGCAGCTCCTCGGGCCCGGGCCCGAGCTGGACGAGGTGGTCGCTCACTGGACGGCGCACTACGGCAGCAGCCCCATGTCCTGGGGCGACGACATCCGGATGTACCGGCTACGGATGACCTGGGCGGTCGCCTACGCCTCGGACCCGGACGGGCTGCTGCCGCCGTCGAGCGCGGCGGGCTGAGAGCGGCGCGTGCCGGACCCCTGGCGTCGGTGCGGGAGGATGTCGGCGTGACCGCTGTCCCTGATCCGTCCCCGTCGCGCCCCCGCCGCGTCATCCTCCTCGGCTCCACTGGCTCGATCGGGACCCAGGCCATCGACCTGGTCCGGCGCAACCCCGACCGGTTCGAGGTCGTCGGCCTCTCCGCGGGCGGCAATCTGGGGCTCCTCGCCGAGCAGGCCGTGGCCCTGCGTGTGCCCGTCGTCGCCGCAGCCAGCGCCACGCCGGACGAGCTCGCCGCCGCGATCCGGCGCGCCGCCGACGCGACCCAGCCGTCCACCGGCGCGAGCGGGGGAGCGGGAGCGAGCCCAGCGGCATACGACCCGGAGCTGTTGACCGGCCCCGAGGCGAGCTCAGCACTGGCCGCCCGCCCCGCCGACGTCGTCGTCAACGGCATCACCGGCGCGATCGGTCTCGAGCCGACCCTGGCCGCCCTGCGCGCCGGCACGACGCTCGCCCTGGCCAACAAGGAGTCGCTCATCATCGGCGGGCCCCTCGTCAAGGCGCTCGCCGCGCCCGGCCAGATCGTGCCGGTCGACAGCGAGCACTCCGCGATCGCCCAGTGCCTGCGCGGTGGCCGGGCCGAGGAGGTGCGGCGCCTCGTGGTCACGGCGAGCGGCGGTCCGTTCCGCGGTCGCACGCGCGCCGAGCTCGCCGACGTCACGCCCGAGCAGGCCCTCGTGCACCCGAACTTCGCGATGGGCCGCGTCATCACGACGAACTCGGCGACCCTCGTCAACAAGGGGCTCGAGGTCATCGAGGCGCACCTGCTCTTCGACATCCCCTTCGACCGGATCGACGTCGTGGTCCACCCGCAGCAGATGATCCACTCGATGGTCGAGTTCGTCGACGGCTCGACGATCGCGCAGGCCGGCCCGCCGCGGATGCTCGTCCCGATCGCGCTCGGCATGTCGTGGCCGGAGCGGATCGCCGACGCCGACGTGCCGTGCGACTGGACGAAGGCGCAGTCCTGGGAGTTCGAGCCGCTCGACGACGAGGCGTTCCCGGCGGTGGCGCTGGCGCGACGCGTCGGGGAGGCCGGCGGGACGTGGCCGGCCGTCTACAACGCGGCCAACGAGGTGGCGGTCGATGCCTTCCACGAGGGGCGGCTGAGCTTCGTCGGCATCGTGGACACCGTCGCGGCCGTTGTCGACTCGTATGCCGCTGAGCCCGGTTCCAGCGTCACCGACCTCACGCTCGCCGACGTCCTCGCCGCTGACGCCTGGGCCCGGGAAGCCGCCCGGGCCCGCGTCCTGTAGCCCGTTCCCCGCGGCATTCGATGGGATCGATCGAGGTGCACCTCGGTCGAACACATCGAATCGAGGGAGGGCGATGCAGCCTCAGATGTGACAATGGAGGGGTGCTGTTTCTCATCGGGGTCCTGGTCGTCGTCGTCGGTGTCGCGCTGTCCATTGCGCTGCACGAGATCGGCCACCTCGTGCCGGCCAAGAAGTTCGGCGTCAAGGTGACGCAGTACATGGTCGGCTTCGGCCCCACGATCTGGTCCCGGCGCCGCGGCGAGACGGAGTACGGCATCAAGGCCATCCCGCTCGGTGGCTACGTCCGGATGGTGGGGATGCTCCCGCCCCGGCCGGGTGACGTGGACGGCCAGCTCCGCACCGTCTCGACGGGGCGGTTCAGCCAGATGGTCGACCAGGCGCGCGCCGACTCGATGGAGGAGGTCCGCCCCGAGGATGCGGACCGCGTCTTCTACAAGCTGAGCCCCGGCCGCAAGATCGTCATCATGCTCGGCGGGCCGCTGATGAACCTGCTCATCGGCTTCGTCCTCATCACCGGTGTCATCACGCTCTACGGCCTGCCGCAGGTCGCGCCGAAGGTCGGCCTGCTCTCCGAGTGCGTGCCGACGGCGACTCCCACCGTCGCCGAGCCGCACCCCTCCTGCCAGCCCGGCGACCCTGCCGCGCCTGCGAAGGCGGGCGGTTTCCAGGAGAAGGACCGGATCATCGCCATCAACGGCGAGCCGATCACCACGTGGACCGAGGTGTCCACCGCCATCCGCGACAGCGGTGGCACCCCCATGACCTTCCTCGTCGAGCGTGGTGACGAGGAGATCACCCTCACCGTGACTCCGGCGCCGCTCGAGCGAGTCGTCCTCGACGAGGAGAACAACCCCGTCACCAAGGATGGGGAGCTCGTCCTGCGGACCGTGGGCTTCATGGGCATCACCCCGGGGCAGGAGCTCGTGACGACACCCCTGGTCGAGGCACCCGGCTTCGTGTGGGACCGCGTCGTCGAGACGGCGTCCGTCATCCTGCGCATCCCCGAGAAGATGGTCGGAGTCGCCGAGGCGGCGTTCGGGTCCGGGGAGCGCGACCCCAACGGCCCCATCTCCGTCGTCGGCGTCGGCCGCATTGGCGGTGAGGTCGCGGCCCTCGAGATCCCGGCCGACGAGGGCGGCAACTGGCTCAAGATCGCCCAGCTCGTCCTGCTGATCGCGTCGCTCAACCTGGCCCTCTTCGTCTTCAACCTCGTGCCCCTCCTGCCGCTCGACGGCGGGCACGTGGCCGGGGCGACCTGGGAGGCCATCAAGAAGGGCTGGGCCAAGCTGCGCAAGCGCCCGGACCCGGGCTACGTCGACGTCGCCAAGGGCCTGCCGATCGCCTACGGGATGTCGCTCGTGCTGATCACGATGTCGGTCCTGCTCATCTACGCCGACATCGTCAAGCCGATCAGCATCTTCGGCTGAATCGAAAGAGCAGTTCGCGACGCCGTTTCGCGCTGGGTCGCTGACACCCGGGAGGCGTCGCGAACTGCTCTTTCGATCGTCGGGGATAATGGCGACCATGAGTGTCTCCCTCGGCATGCCCTCGGCTCCGGCCCCTGTCCTCGCGCCCCGGCGCAAGACCCGCCAGATCCGGGTCGGCAAGGTCGGTGTCGGCAGCGACTCCCCGATCTCGGTGCAGTCCATGACGACGACGCCGACGACGGACATCAACGCGACCCTCCAGCAGATCGCCGAGCTGACCGCCGCGGGCTGCGACATCGTGCGGGTCGCCTGCCCGAGCCAGGACGACGCCGACGCCCTGCCCGCGATCGCCCAGAAGTCCCAGATCCCCGTCATCGCCGACATCCACTTCCAGCCGAAGTACGTCTACGCCGCGATCGACGCGGGCTGTGCCGCGGTGCGGGTCAACCCCGGCAACATCCGCCAGTTCGACGACCAGGTCGGCGAGATCGCCCGGCGCGCCAAGGAGGCGGGCGTCTCGATCCGGATCGGGGTCAACGCCGGATCGCTCGACCCGCGCCTCCTCGAGAAGTACGGCAAGGCCACCCCGGAGGCTCTCGTCGAGTCAGCCGTGTGGGAGGCGAGCCTCTTCGAGGAGCACGACTTCCACGACTTCAAGATCTCGGTCAAGCACAACGACCCGGTGACCATGGTGCGCGCCTACGAGCTGCTCGCCGAGCGCGGCGACTGGCCGCTGCACCTCGGGGTCACCGAGGCGGGCCCGGCCTTCCAGGGCACGATCAAGTCGGCCACGGCCTTCGGCGCGCTGCTCTCGAAGGGCATCGGCGACACCATCCGCGTGTCCCTCTCGGCGCCGCCGGTCGAGGAGGTCAAGGTCGGCAACCAGATCCTCATGTCCCTCGGCCTCAAGCCGCGCAAGCTCGAGATCGTCTCCTGCCCGTCGTGCGGACGCGCCCAGGTCGACGTCTACACGCTCGCCGAGCAGGTCACGGCCGGGCTCGAGGGCATGACCGTGCCGC
>NZ_JAPFQL010000054.1 GCF_028446585.1 Intrasporangium calvum | reverse complement strand
GGGTGCGTTGCAGGGTGCGGGGCGTGTTGCGGCTACTGGGTCTTGACCGCGAGGACCGGGCAGCTCGCGTCGAGGAGCAGCCGCTGGGCAGTCGAGCCGAGGAGGAGCTTGCCCACCGGGGTGCGGTGGCGCAGGCCGATGACGAGCATCCGCGCGTCGACCTCACCGATGATGCGCAGGATGGCCTCGGCGGGGTCGGTGCCGTGGTCGACCACGCGGACCTCGTGCGGCACGCCGGACTCGGTCAGCTCCGCGTCGACGCGGGACAGCTCCTCCGGCTCGGCCCGATGGGCGTCGACGAGCTTGTCGTCGCGGGACATGTTGACGACGAGGAGCGAGTCGCCGTGCGCGCGGGCCTCGGCGATCGCGGCGGTGATGGCTGCCTCGCCCTGGGTGGTCGGGATGTAGCCGACGACGATCGTCATGCGGAGACCTCCGTTGGGGTGTGGTCACGGTCGTGGGGACGCCGGCCGGGGAGGACCTTGGCGAGGAGGGGCCACAGGATGACACCGGCGATGATCACGTAGCAGACCCACGCTACCGGGCCGCCGATGAGACCGTTGAGGTCGCCGCCGGACAGCTGGAGCGAGCGCCGGCCGTGCTTCTCGGCCAGCGGGCCCAGGATGACACCGATGATGAGCGGCAGCACCGGCAGCCCGAAGCGGCGCAGCATGAAGCCGACCAGGCCCAGGGCCAGCAGGAGGAACAGGTCGAACGGCTGAGCGTTGACCGCGTAGGCACCCATCGTCGCGAAGAAGAGGATGCCGGCGTAGAGGTAGGGCCGCGGGATCTGGAGCAGCTTCGCCCAGATCGGCGCCAGGGGCAGGTTGAGCAGGAGCAGCATCGTGTTGCCGATGAACAGGCTCGCGACGAGCGTCCAGACCAGCAGCGGCTGCTTCTCGATGAGGAAGGGGCCAGGCTCCAGGCCCCAGCCCTGGAGGGCTGACAGCATGATCGCCGCGGTCGCGTTGGTCGGGATGCCGATGGCGAGCATCGGCACGAGGGTGCCCGCGGCCGACGCGTTGTTCGCGGCCTCCGGTCCGGCGACGCCCTCGATGGCGCCGTGGCCGAACTCCTCCGGCCGCTTCGCGAGCCGCCGCTCGGTGAGGTAGGACAGGAACGTCGGGACCTCGGCGCCGCCTGCGGGGATCGCGCCGAACGGGAAGCCGAACGCGGTGCCGCGCAGCCACGGCTTCCACGACCGCCGCCAGTCCTCGCGGCCCATCCACGGGCGGCCGACCGGAATCACCGTGCCGGCCTTGCGGCGCAGGTGGGCGGCGACCCAGAGGGCCTCGCCGACGGCGAAGATGCCGACCGCGACCACGACGACGTCGATGCCGTCGGCCAGCTGTGCGCTGCCGAAGGTCAGGCGCTGCTGGCCGGTGACGAAGTCGATCCCGATGACCCCGATCGTCAAGCCCATCAGGAGGGAGGCGAAGCCGCGTACGCGGGACGAGCCGAGGACGGCGCTCGCACCGACGAACGCCACCAGGAGGATCGCGAGCATCTCGGGGGAGCCGAGCTCGATCGCGAAGGCAACGACCTGCGGCATGACGAGGACGAGCAGGGCGGTGCCGATCGTGCCCGCGACGAACGAACCGATCGCCGCAGTCGCCAGCGCCTGGGCGGCCCGCCCGGCCTTGGCCATCTTGTTGCCCTCGAGGGCGGTCACCACTGAGGCGGACTCGCCGGGCGTGTTGAGCAGGATCGAGGTGGTCGAGCCGCCGTACATGCCGCCGTAGAAGATGCCGGCGAACATGATCATCGCCTGGGTGGGGTCGAGGCCGTAGGTGATGGGCAGGAGGAGGGCCACCGTCATGGCGGGCCCGATGCCGGGGAGCACCCCGACGGCCGTTCCGACCGTGACACCGATGAGCGCGAAGAGCAGGTTCAGCGGCGTCAGGATGTTGGCGAACCCCTCGATGAGGTTGCTGAGGTTGTCCATCAGAGGATCCCCTTGAGGATGCCGGCCGGGAGGTTGACCCCCAGGCCAATGGCGAAGGCGTAGAAGGTGATCAGGGACAGGGTGATGCCGAAGGCCAGACCACGGACGTGGTGCCGGTTGCCGAGGGCGAAGGCGCAGCCCCAGAAGAGCAGCGAGCCGCTGATGACCCAGCCGAGCGTGTCGATGACCATGGCGTTGACGC
Source organism: Intrasporangium calvum (assembly GCF_028446585.1). GTDB lineage: Bacteria > Actinomycetota > Actinomycetes > Actinomycetales > Dermatophilaceae > Intrasporangium > Intrasporangium calvum_A. The sequence continues at coordinate 22,264 of NZ_JAPFQL010000054.1, read as the reverse complement.
CGAAGACGACGACGAGCAGCCCGACGGTCTTCCAGTCCGCGCGGGTGCCGAGGTCCACGTCCTCGCCAGCCTCTGCCTCACCGACGCCCCCGCGCCACACGTCGATGGCGTAGAAGATGGCCACGACGATCAGGAGCACACCGAGCACCATCGGCACGGGCTTCGGGCCGAGTGGGTCGTTGCTGCTCGTGACGTGGGGGATGCGCGCTGCGTCGACGAGCAGGAGCACGCCGAGCCCCGCAAGGGCCGCGCACACGGCGTACTGTGCGCGGTCCCTGCGGGTCGTCGCGGCGGCACCGGTGGTGTCCACCTGGGGGTCCGACATGGTCAGCTGACCAGCCCGAGGTTCTTGAGGATCTCGGCGACGGCCGTGTCCTGCTCCTTGAGGAAGGTGCCGAACTCGTCACCGGTGACGAAGGCGTCGGTCCAGCCGCGCTTCTCCATCTCGTCCTTCCACGCCTGCGAGTCGTGCATCGCGGTCAGGGCGTCGACCCACACGGCCTTGTCCGCGTCGGAGATCTCCGGCGGGGCGACGATGCCGCGCCAGTTGGTGAAGACGAAGTCGACACCGGACTCCTTGAGGGTCGGCACGTCGGGCAGGGCGTCGATGCGCTCCTCGCTCGTCACGGCCAGGACCTTGACCTCGCCGGCCTTGACCTGGTCGAGGAACTCACCGAAGCCGCTCGCGCCGAAGGCGATCTTGTTGCCGATGATGGCCGGGAGCAGCTCGCCGCCACCGTCGTAGGAGATGTAGGAGACCTTCGTCGGTTCGATCCCGACGGCCTTGGCCAGCTGCATCGGGAGCAGGTGGTCCGGGCCGCCCGGCGAGGAGCCGCCGCCGACGTTGACCTTCGACGGGTCCTTCTTCCACGCGTCGATGAGCGAGGTGATGTCGGTGTAGGGCGATTCCTTGGAGACGACGATGGCGCCGGCCTCCTCGATCAGCTTGGCGATCGGGGTCGTGTCGTTGAGGGTGGCCTGCGACTTCTGCGTGTAGGCCGCGCCGACGACGCCGAGGCCCATCTGCATGGCCAGCTTGCCGTTGCCCTTCTCGTTCACGGTGCGCTGGAGACCCACGGTGCCGCCGGCGCCCGGGAGGTTGAAGACCTGGACGGTGCCGGTGATCTTCTCGGTCTCCATGACCTTGGCGACGGTCCGGGCGGTCGTGTCGTAGCCGCCGCCGGGGGAGTTGGGGACCATGATCTGCAGGCCCGACGCAGGTGCGGCGTTGCCGCCGGTGCCGCCGGTGGCGCCGGCACCCGGCGCGGTGTCAGCGTCGTCCGCGGTCGCGCCGCACGCCGAGAGGGCGAGAGCCGCGACGGCGATGCCCGTGGTGAGCAGGGACGCCTTGCGGGCGGTGGACTGTGCTCTCATCGTTGAGGCCTCTTTCGGTTCTGGGGGTGGAACGGCATGATCGTGCCCGCGCCACGAGGCCGTGTCGCTCTTGTGTCATCAATGAAGGTTGAGTTCGTTGTGGTCATGCGTCGACTGCGTCGTTTCACGCTTGCGGGGCAGCTGCTCGTCGCCCAGATGGCGATCCTGCTGACCGTGCTGGTCGCGGTCGCCTTCGTGTCCTTGGCGCAGTCGGAGGCGACGTTCACCCGCACCGAGGGCCGGCGGGTCTTCGCCATCGCCGAGCAGCTGGCGAGCCACCCGCTGGTGCGCCAGGAGCTGGCGCCGCCGCAGGTCGTCAACGGCCTGCCGACGATCGTGCAGGGGGCGATCACGCAGTACGGCCTCGCCCTCGTGTCCGTCGCGGACGCCGACGGGGTCGTCAAGGACTCGTCCGACCCGACGGCCGAGGAGCAGGCGCTGCCGCTCGGGTCGCCCCGGGTCAGCGAGGGGGCGAGCTGGACAGGGGCGATGGAGCTCGGCGGGCGGCGGATGCTCGTCGCCCAGACGCCGGTGCTCTTCTCCCCGTCGCGCGACCTGCCTCAGCCGACGGATCCGGCGCCGGGGACCCGCCTCGGCACGGTGCTGGTCGCCGTGGAGATGCCCTCGATCGTCGACCGGCTGCGTGGGGCGTCGTCCTACCTGCTGACCTATCTCGGCATCGCGTTGGCGCTCGGTGGCCTGGGGTCGTGGGTCCTCGCGCGGTGGCTCAAGCGGCAGACGCTCGGTCTGGAGCCGCACGAGATCACGGGGCTGGCGGAGAGTCGCGAGGCGATGCTCTTCGGTCTGGCCGAGGGAGTCGTCGCTCTGGACACGTCAAACCGGATCACCTTGGTCAACAACGTCGCCCAGCGCCTGCTCGACCTGCCGGAGCGCGCCGTGGGGATGTCGATGTCGGACCTGCCGATCGGGCCCCGGCTGCGCGAGGTGCTCCTCGGCGAGACGGGCGACGAGCGGGACCAGGTCGTGCTGCGCCGCGGCAAGGTGCTCGTCATGAACCGGATGGAGGTCGCCAAGGACGGGCGGCCGCTCGGCTCGGTGACGACGCTGCGGGACCGGACCGAGCTGGCGGCGCTGGAGCGGGAGATCGGGTCGTTCCGCAGCACGACAGAGCTGCTCCGGGCGCAGGCGCACGAGTTCGCCAACCAGCTGCACACGATCTCCGGGCTCATCCAGCTCGGGGAGTATGAAGAGGTGGTCCGCTACGTCGACTCGGTGAGCCAGCACCGGGCGCAGCTCGACCTGACGTTGGCGCGCCGGATCAAGGACACGGCGGTGTCGGCGCTGGTCATGGCCAAGGCGGCCCAGGCGACCGAGCGGCGCGTCGAGCTGCGGGTCTCGGATGACACGGCGCTCGGGAGGATCTCGTCGCAGGACTCGGCGGACCTGTCCGCGGTGGTCGGCAACCTCGTCGACAACGCGATCGACGCCGCTGCCACCGCCGGGGGCGACGACCGGTGGGTCGAGCTGGCGATCCACCAGGACGCGAGCAGTCCGCGCAGCACGGTCGAGGTGGTCGTCTCTGACTCGGGGCCGGGTGTCGCCCCGGAGCTGGTGACCGAGGTCTTCACGCACGGTTTCACGACGAAGGCCGCCGAGGCCGGTGAGCGCGGGATCGGCCTGGCCCTCACGCGGCTGATCTGCCAGCGTCGTGGCGGTGAGGTCGAGGTGGAGCGCACGGAGGCCGGCACGACCTTCATCGCCCGGTTGACCGTCGAGCCGGCCCTGCAGGAGTCGCGATGATCCGGGTGCTCGTCGTCGATGACGACTTCATGGTGGCGCGGATTCACCGTGGGTTCGTCTCTGGGATGGAGGGATTCGAGGTCGTCGGTTCGGCGAGCTCGGGGGCTGAGGCTCTGGAGCTGGTGGCTGGGCTCAAGCCGGATCTCGTCCTGCTCGACCTCTATCTGCCCGACATCTTCGGCCTCGACGTGGTGACCCGGCTGCGGGCGGCGGGGGAGACCTGCGACGTCCTCGTCATCACCGCCGCGAAGGAGGCCGACTCGGTGCGCGCGGCCGTGCGGCACGGGGTGGTCGGCTACCTGCTCAAACCCTTCGCGCGCGCCGACCTCGAGCAACGCCTCAGGTCGTATGCCGCTGAGCGGGCTCGCGCGGTCGGCGCCGGGGAGCTGACGCAGGAGGAGATCGACGCCGCCTTCACGTCCACCGGAGTGGGGCGGCCGGCTGCGGCCTCGCTGCCCAAGGGGCTGTCCGCGGAGACGGCTGAAGCGGTGCAGCGGGCCCTGGGGGAGGCCCCGCACACGCTGTCGGCGACCGAGTGCGCGGAGGCGGTCGGGATCTCCCGGGTGAGTGCCCGGCGCTACCTGGAGCACTTCGTGGCTGTTGGGGTGGCGGAGGTGTCGCTGCGGTATGGCGCCACGGGCCGGCCGGAGCGCCGCTATCGCCCCCGCTGACCCTGCACTCCCTCTGCCCTTCCCTCCCCTCCCGCTGCCCTCCCTCCCCTCCCTTCTGCGCGTTCGAGGTATCTCTCGACGACTGGTAGTCGATCCCCACCTCGAACCAGAGATTCAGTTTCAACAGGACAGGCGACGGAGTCGAACGTAGATTTCCTCCAATCCCACCCCGACCGGGGCGGGCCGTCCCAAGGGAGTCTCCATGCGCAGAACCACACTCGGCAGCGTTGCCGCTGCGGGCCTCTTGCTCGGTGGCCTGGCCGTCGCGCCCACCAGCGCCCAGGCCACCAATACCTCTACAGAGGCCGGTGTCATCCCGGGTTCCTACATCGTCCTCCTCGCAGACTCGGCATCACCCCGAGCCGTCGCCTCCGAGCACGCGCGCACGCAGGGCGCGAGCGTCGACCACGTCTACCAGTACTCCATCAAGGGCTACGCCGCGCACATGTCGGCGACGGCCGCAGCTCGCGTGGCGCGTGACTCCCGCGTCGTCTCCGTGACCCCGGACCGCGAGGTCTCCATCGCGGCGCAGACGGTTCCGACCGGCATCAACCGGATCGACGGCGAGCTCAGCAGTGCCCGGTCCGGCGACGGCACCGGCTCCGTCAACGTGGACGTGGCCGTCATCGACACCGGCGTCGACATCGACCACCCCGACCTCAACGTCGTCGGCGGCACGAACTGCTCGACCGGCCGCGGCTACGACGACGGCAACGGCCACGGCACGCACGTCGCCGGCACCATCGGCGCCAAGGACGACGCCAACGGCGTGGTCGGCGTTGCTCCCGGCGCCCGCATCTGGGCGGTCCGCGTCCTCAACAACCAGGGCAGCGGGTCCTGGTCCTCGATCATCTGCGGCGTCGACTGGGTGACCGCCCGCGCCAGCACGATCGAGGTCGCCAACATGAGCCTCGGCGGCAGCGGCAGCGAGCCCGCCGGCAGCGGCTGCACCACCGGTGACGCCCTGCACGACGCCGTCTGCCGCTCGGTCGGTGCCGGGGTCACGTATGCCGTCGCAGCGGGCAACTCCGCCGTCGACTCGAAGGGCGCGGTGCCCGCGGCCTACGACGAGGTCATCACGGTCTCGGCGCTCGCCGACTTCGACGGGGTCCCTGGAGGCCTCGGGGCGGCGACGTGCCGCAGCGACGTCGACGACACCTTCGCCAACTTCTCCAACTACGGCGCTGACGTCGACATCATCGCTCCCGGCGTCTGCATCAACTCGACGTGGAAGGGCGGCGGCTACAACACCATCTCCGGCACGTCGATGGCGTCTCCCCATGTCGCAGGTGCTGCGGCCCTCTACAAGGCGAGCAACCCGTCGGCCTCCCCGGCGACGGTTCAGTCCGCGCTGATCAACGCCGGCAACCTCAACTGGAACAACGTCGACGACAAGGACAAGGTCAAGGAGCCCCTCCTCAACGTCGCCGGCTTCTGATCCCACCCAGAACTCGAGTGGCCCCGGCATGCACAGGCCTGTGCACACCGGGGCCACTCGACGTGGTGAGCAGGCACGGAGCCGAAGCTGGCAGTCGCTCCCGGTCACATTCACTCGACCGGCTGTGACAGCTCCCAGGCGTCGAGCGCTGGCTTTCCTCCGAGCGCTGCGTCACCTCGGTAGGTGTTGCCAGTCACCAGGCCCAGGCCCTCGCTGTCGACGCTGTAGATCCAGAAGCCGATGTCCGAACGCCCCTGACCTGCGCATGTTCCGGAGTCTAGGTTTGCCCTCCGCTCGAAGTTGCCGGTTCAACTGAATGCGATCCGGCATGTGCCAGTGCGTCGACGACCCACTCGCCCACGTCCCGCATCCCGCGGAGGACGGCGGCCCCGAGCGCGCGGTCCCGCTCCGGCGCCCAGTTCGCAATCACCGTCCACGACACCATGCGCCCGTCCCAGGTGGCCGAGCCGACGTCGGCCCGGGCGCCCAGCTGGGTCCCGGTCTTGTTCCAGAAGCCCAGCTCACTACCGATCGAGTCGTGGTGCGCCAGCGGGTCCACCCCGAAATGCTCGACGAACGCGGACCCCACCATCGACTGGTCGACGCCCGCCGACAGCCACCCGCGCACGAGCCGGTCAGCCTCCCCGCCCATGGCCGAACCGCGCATGAGCCGCTCGGCGAGCCAGCACAGCTCGAGCGCCGTCCCGGTCGACAGCGCAGGCGGGTCGTCGGGCCCACGCGAGTCACGCACCCGGTCGTGCAGCGCGGTGCGCATCAGACCCAACGAAGCCGTGGCGGAGGCGACCTCCTCCAGCCCGATGAAGCGAAGCAGGACGTTGGTGGCGAGGTTGTCGCTCACGGCACCGATGAGCGCCGCCACGTCCACCAACGGCAGTGCGTCGACCGTCATCGTGTGCCAGATCCCCGAGTCCCGCACGAAGTCCTCGGGCGCCCGGCGCAGCAGGACCCCGCCGTCCATGGAACCGTCGGCCACCCGGCGAGCCGCCGCGAGCAGCAGGAGGAGCTTGCCGACTGAGGCGGTGCGCAAGGGCACGTGCGCGTGGGACGTGCTCAGCGGCATACGACTGCCGTGGATGCGGAGGGCCACCGCCCACCGAACGTCAGAAGGGAACTCGAACGTGAGCGACATTGCTACTGAACGGACTTCAACCAGCGGATCAGCTCGTCGGAGACGACGTCAGGCGCCTCCTCAGTGAGGAAGTGCCCCGCGTGCGGGATCGTCACCGTGCGGTAGTCTCCGGCGACGTACTGCTCGGACCCACGCACGCACTGAGGCAGGACACACCGGTCCTCGGCGCCGTGCAGCTCGAGGACCGGGACGTGGATGGCGTGTCGGATCCGCCGCATGAAGAACGGCCCGTCGGGGCGCAGCTGCGAGCGCCCGAGCCAGCGGTAGTGCTCCGACGCCGAGTGCGCGACGAACGGGATCATCATGCCGTCGCCATAGCGAGCGACGTCCTCATCCGACGGGAAGGGCCCCCCGGGCGCCGACCACTCGCGCAGCAGCCCCTCGACGTAGCGGTGCGACCGCGCCATCGCCCGCTCGGGGACGAAGGGCCACTGCAGCCGGACGATCCAGGATGAAGCGGCGCGCTGCCTGCGGTTGAGCCACGAGGCCCGCCGCATGACGCGCGGGTGGGGCATCGACAGGGCAGCGACAGCCGTCGTCACGTCGGGACGCAGCACCGGCATCGACCAGGCGACCCAGCCGCCGAGCCCCTGCCCCATGACCGTCGCCTGGGTCTCCCCGAGCGCGCGGATCACCGAGGCGGCGTCGAGCGTCGCCATGTAGGTGTCGTAGCCGCGCGGCGGCTTGTCGGACCCGCCGTAGCCACGCAGGTCCATCGCCGCCACCCGGTAGCCGGCGTCGGCGAGCGCGACCATCTGGTGACGCCACGCGTACCAGAACTGCGGGAACCCGTGCAGCAGGAGCACGAGCGGCCCGTCCCCGAGCTCAGCGACGTGGAAGCGTGCGCCGTTGGCGGCGACGTAACGGTGCTGCCAGGGTCCGTCGATCTCGACGAAGGCAGCGTCGACCGGCATGAGGGGAGGGTAGCGGTCGGATCAGGAGTTGCGGGGGGCGTCGCCGTTGCTGGTGACGGGGGTCCCAGCCGGCAGCGTGGCCGTCGCGGGCCGATCCCACTCGGGGCGCGGGGCCGGCGACATCGTGCCGGGGTTGGCGGTGGCAGCCTTGAGCGCGGCCACTGTCTGCTCGGCCTCGGCGATCGCCTTCGTCGGCTTGGGCTCCACGGTCTTCATCTTGCGGATGCCCATCATGGCGAGGATCCCGGCGATGAGGAGCATGAGCACGGTGATGATGAGCCACGCCGCCCAGCGGGGGAGCCAGATGTCGAGGACCTCGACGAGCGTCGTGAAGACGAAGTAGACGGCGTAGAAGCCGATGACCGCGGCGCCGGCGAGCAGCCCACCGCCCTTGCCGGCCTTCTTCAGCTGGCCGGACACCTCCGCCTTGGCCAGCGCGATCTCCCCGCGGACCAGCGTCGAGATGTCCTGTGTCGCTGACGCGACCAGCTGCCCGAGCGTCCTCTCCTGCCGGGGGTCCGTGCTCATCGGCTCACTCCTCCACGTGATCGGCTGCTCTATCTGTTGCCACCCTACTGTGCTGGGTGTAGGGCGGCTCCGGGCGACGCGCGTGGCGGTCACCCGGGGGACCCTTACCCACATCAGACCGTATGCCGCTGAGCTGGCTCCGCGTGCCCGTGTCGTCGGGCGCCTCCCGTTGTTGTCAGGGGGCTGGCTGGCTCAGCGCTTGGTGAAGTGACCGGTCAGCGTGTCCGTGGCGAGGGTGTGGGAGGCGACGGCGGCGTTGAAGTCATCCAGCGTGGCGTCCGGCAGGATGTTGGGGGTCGCGATGTCGAGTGCATAGAGCGTGAACTCGTAGTCGTGCGTCCCGGCCGGCGGGAACGGGCCGGCGTAGGGACGGACCTGGCGGCTGCCCTCGGGCAGGCCGCGGGAGGCGGCGCCCTCCATGAAGGTGGTGGTCGTCGCGGGGATGTCGCAGACCATCCAGTGGATGTAGCCCCTCGCGACCGGATGCCAATCGACGACCGTGAGGGCGTAGGACCTCGTGCCGGGCGGCCCGTCGGTCCACGTCAGGTGAGGGGAGACGTTCTGCGCTCGCTTGCCGTACTTCTGCGGGATCTCCTCACCTTCGGCGAAGGTGGACGAGCTGAGCTTCATCAGGACCTCCCTGGGTGCGGTGGTGGCGCGTCTGGCCTTGTCGTCTCTTCGATCTTGGCCCTTGCTGGGTCAAGGGGCCAGCCGGGTCGGAAAACTGGAGGGCGTGCGGGCCCGTGGGGCGGGGGCGAGGCAATACCGTGTGCCACGGGCTTCACACCGGGGTGAGCAGGGGGAGACAGGGATGGAGCGGCAGCAGCGGACCGTGACCACCGCTGACGGGGTCGGTCTTGCGGTGACGGTTCGCTCGCGTCCCGGGACGGTGCCGCAGGCGCCGACCGTGGTGCTGGCGCACGACTGGGGGCTGAACCAGGCCAGCTGGGACGCGGTCGTCGCCCGGCTGGCCCCGTCCGGCCTGCACGTCGTGACCTGGGACCAGCGGGGGCACGGGGCGTCGACGCTGGGGGTGGGGCGGGCCGCTCTGGACTCGTTGAGCGCTGGGGATCTCGGGCGGGATCTGGGCGCTGTCGTGCGGGCCGTCGTGCCGCCTGCCTCTCCGGTGATCCTCGTCGGGCACTCGCTCGGCGGGATGGCGTGTCTGTCCTACCTGGGGGAGTCGGGGGCGGGCGGGGCGCGGGGTCGGGTGGTGGGGGCGGTGCTCGTCTCGACAGCGGCCGTGGACGTGCGGCTGGGGCAGGAGGCTGGTCGGGTCGGTCTGGGGCGTCGGTTGCGACTGGCCGGGGCTGGTTCCGGGGAGGAGGCGCCGGTGCGGGCCGGGAACCTCCGTGAGGTCCTGTTCGGGGAGGTGGCTGAGCCGGAGGCGGTTGCGGCCGTGCAGGCTGCGTTCAAGGGGACAGACCCGGCCGTGCTCCGTGCGGCGTATCGCGCCTTCTGCTCGGCCGACGTCCGCTCGGGGCTCGAGCCGCTGATGCGGCTGCCGGTCTCGATCATGGTCGGTGGGCACGACCGGGTGACGCCGCCCGCCCGGTCGCGGGCGATGACGATGACCTTGACGCAGGCCCGGTATGTATCGTTGCGGTCTGCTGGGCACCTGCTGCCGTACGAGGCGCCGGACCGGATCATCGAGGAGCTGCGCTGGGTCGTCTCCGTGGTGGGGGCGCGGCTGCGCGCGGCTGCGGCCCGCGGGGCTGCGAGTCAGTCGCTCTGACCTTTGCCCTCGTAGACGTCGGGGACGCCGTCCCGGTCGGTGTCGCGGCTCTCCTCCTCGTGGATGCGCCGGTAGACCCGGTTGCGCAGGCGCAGCACGATCGCTGCAAGCAGCGAGGCAACGAGGCTGCCGAAGAGGATGGCGAACTTGACGTAGTCGTCTCTCTCGGAGCCGACCCCGAAGGCGAGGTCGCCGATGAGCAGGCTGACGGTGAAGCCGACGCCGGCGAGGAGTGACAGGCCGAACACGTCGGTCCAGGCGAGCTCACTGTCGAGCTCCGCCCGGGTGAAGCGGGACATCGCCCAGGTGCTGACGAAGATGCCGATCGGCTTGCCGAGGACGAGGCCGATGATGACGCCGAGGGCAGCCGGGTCGGTGAGGGCTGCGGTGAACCCGCCGCCGACGATGGTGACACCGGCGGCGAAGAAGGCGAACACCGGCACCGCGAATCCTGCTGAGAACGGGCGGATCTTGTGCTCGAGTCGCTCCGCGAGCGAGTGCTGGTCAGGGTCGTCCTCGACCGCACGGTTGACGGGCACCAGAAGGCCGAGGAGGACACCGGCGACTGTCGCGTGAATCCCGCTGGAGTGGACGAACGCCCACGCGAGGATGCCGGGAACCGCGAGGATGAAGGGGTTGGTGATCTTGCGTTGCAGGAGGAATCGCCACGCAGCCAGCGGGACGATCGCGGCGGCGAGCCAGAGCAGGTTGAGGGACTCGGTGTAGAAGACCGCGATGATCGTGATCGCGATGAGGTCGTCGACGACGGCGAGCGTCAGCAGGAACGACCTGAGGCCGCTCGGCAGGTGGGTGCCGATGACCGCGAGGACAGCGAGCGCGAACGCGATGTCCGTCGCCGTCGGGATCGCCCAGCCACGCATGATGGCGCTGAGCTGGTTCGCGTCGTCGCCGCTGGCCACGAGGGCGGCGGTGACGACGTAAAGGATCGCCGGGACGGCCACGCCACAGGCGGCGGCGACGATCGGGAGGGCCGCCTTGCGACGGTCGGCGAGGTCGCCGGCCACGAACTCCCGCTTCAGCTCGATGCCGGCGACGAGGAAGAAGACGGCGAGGAGGCCATCGGCGGCCCACTGGCCCAGCGTCAGGTCGAGGTGCAGCGAGTGCGGGCCGATGGTCAGATCCCGCAGGCCGGTGTAGGCGTCGCGCCACGGGGAGTTCGCCCAGATGATCGCGACCACCGCGGCGATGAGGAGCAACGCACCGCCGACGGTCTCCTGGCGCAGGATGTCGGCGACGTACCGGGACTCACGCCACGTACCTCGTCCGAGGATGCGGCCGGGCTGGCGGGGCAGAAGCGTCATGTCGTCCTCAGGGCAGATGGGTCATCGGACGCCGACCAGACTTCCCGGCACACCACGGCTCACGTCGTCGGAAGCCGCAGCCAGTCTACTGACGCGGGGGAGGGTGGCCGTGCGACCACCGCAATCCGGACATTGAAGGCTAAATTTTTCGATTCCCGGGACAGGGGCGGGATCCGGCCCATAAGTTCCTCGCCGTGGGGGCGACACATCGGGTGGGCCCTTCCGTCCTGTGGAGGAAACAATGACCAAGCTTGCTGCCAAGCTCCAGACCCTGCGGAGCCGCGAGGAGGGTGCGACCGCCGTCGAGTACGGCGTCCTCATCGCCCTCATCATCGCTGTGCTGATCGTCGTCATCGGCTTCCTCGGTACTGACCTGCTCGCTGCCTTCAACGTGGTCGAGGACCAGCTTGGCGGTGACCAGGGCTGATCGATTCACTGGGGCTTGGTAGGTGGCCCGCGAGCCATCTACCAAGCCCCCACAAATGGGGGGTAGGAATGGCTCACTGGCTGGGCAGTCACCGGAGTGATCGCGGGGCGGCGGCGGTGGAGATGGCGATCATCTTCCCGCTGATGTTCCTCGTGCTCGCCGGCATCGTCGACTTCGGCCGCGCCTTCTTCTACCAGATCCAGCTCACCAACGCGGCTCGTGAAGGTGCCCGCGCATCCATCGTCAGCGATGGCTCGGTCGCCGACATCACCGCCCGAGCGGCCAGTTCCGCACCGGCGGTGCCCGACCTCGACGTGGCCGTCGTGCTGTGTGGCGGCGGCGTCACCGCGACCACCGTCACGGCGAGCATGCCGATGGACTGGATCCTGCTCGAGCCGGCCATGAACATCATCCAGGCCGGCAACGTCCTGACCGACACTCTCTCCTCGACAGCGGTGATGCAGTGCGAAAGCTGACTCGACCCCGGTTCCTCCCGCGCATGGGCCACGGCGAGCGGGGCGCCGCTGCCGTTCTCTTCGGGGTGTTCCTGGCCGGTGGCGTCGTCATCGGGATGCTGGCGCTGACGGTCGACATCGGGAACATGATGTTCGAGCGCCGCCAGCTCCAGAACGGCGCGGACGCCACGGCCTTGGCGCTGGCTCAGGCGTGCGCCGCAGGAGGCACCTCAGCCGAGTGCGATCCCGCGGAGTGGGCGAGCCTGCTCGATGGGAACACGCCGAGCGATGACGAGTCGACCTACGACGTGCGCGAGTACCCGCTCGGCGCCTGCGGCCGCAACACGGGCAACGCAGCCCTTGACGCTGCGTTGTGCGCCTCTGCCGGATCGGATGCCAACTTCGCCGACCTTGCCGAGTGCCCTCCCCTGCCGGCCTGGTTGAAGGGCAATGAGATTCCCTACGTCGAGACCTACTCTCGCAGTGCACGCAACGGCGACACGATCCTGCCGGCCTACTTCTCGCAGATCCTCACCGGCAACGCCGGCGCGGATGTCACGGCCTGCGCCCGCGCCGCTTGGGGTCCTCCCGGTTCAGCGTCGATCCCGCTGACGATCTCTACCTGTGAGTGGGAGGCGCACACCTCCGGTGGGACCGACTGGGTCGAGGAGCAGCCCTCCGGCCCGAAGCCGGGTTACGGCCCGACGGCTGACGACTGGCCCGACCCGTCTCGTGAGCTCGTCGTCCGACTGCACGACCCCAACGACAGCGACCAAGGCTGTGACTGGAACGGCAAGGACACGGCAGGCGGCTTCGGCTGGGTGGCCAACGACGAGTGCAAGGCACTGGTCACGACGGACGACTGGGTCCAGATCGACACCGGCAACGACGTCCCCCAGGACTGCCAGTCGATCCTTCCCGGTCTCGTCGGCACCGCGGTGTCCATTCCTGTCTTCGACTGCATCATCTCCAGCAAGACCACGCCGACAGGGCCAAAGCCGACTGAGCCGGAGGGGGTCTGCAACCCCGAGAAGAAGGACTCAGGCGGAGCCAACTCGTGGTACCACCTCGCGGGATGGGCCAAGTTCTACGTCAGCGGCTACTACTTCAGCGGACTGCACCAGGACAGCATCCTGCCCAGCGGCGGCCACACGAGCTGCGGCGACGGCGGAGGGGACCGGTGCATCTACGGCTGGTTCCTCAAGGGTGTCCTCTCCGACGCAGAGATCGACCCGGACGGGACCGGCCCGGACTTCGGCGCCTACGTCATCCGACCCGCTGGCTGATCCCACCTCGCTCCAACCTGAAACCACCGAGAGAAGCAATGAACCGACGCATCCTGGCCATTCTTGTCGCCGTTGTCCTGGCTTTGGCTGGGGGCCTGCTGGTCTTCAGCTATGCCAAGAACGCCGACGCGCGGGCCATCGCCGAGGCCCAGCCCACGAAGGTGTTTCTCGCGGAGAAGCTCATCGCCTCGGGCACGACGCTCAAGGACGCCGAGCGGACGGGTCTCATCGTCGAGACCAATGTCGCGGCGAAGGCCGTCCCAGTGGGGGCCCTGCCGAAGGTCGACGAGACGAACAACACGCTGCTGGCGCTCACCGACATCCAGCCGGGCGAGATCCTCATCGCCACCCGGTTCGGCACGACCCCTGTCGGAGCAAAGGCGATCGAGGTGCCGTCCGGGATGCTCGCAGTATCGGTCGAGCTGTCCGATCCGGCTCGTGTGGGCAAGTTCGTCACCCCCGGGTCGCACATCGCGATCTACTCCTCCTACAAGATCAAGATGCTGGGCGAAGACGAGCGCTCGAAGCAGATCAATGACAACGACGTGAAGGGCACGAGTCTGCTCCTGGGCGACGTCCTCGTCATCGGCATGGGCGAGACGGCTCTGTCCGCACCCAAACGGTCGGAGGGCGACGAAGAGGGCAGCAGCCGCACGCCGAGCTTCCTCGTGACGGTGGCGGTCGAGCCGGACGATGCGCCGCGCCTCATCCACGCCATCAACGAGTACGAGCTCTACGCGGCGCTCCGCGGCTCCGACGTCAAGCTCGACACCAAGGCACAGGTCAACGACCTGACCATCTTCGGATCGGTCGCGCCGTGACGATTCTGTGGGATCTCGATCCCCGGGCCGAGGAGACCTATCGCTATGCACTGGGGGTCGATGTCCTCCAGACCTACTCGGCCGGACAGATCAGCAAGGCCCTACAGGAGGGGACGGGACACCACCTCATCGTGATCGGGCCAGACGTGGACCTTGAGGCGGCGTGTTCGTTGGCCGAGCTCGAGCGGATCGATCGCCCGGAGCTCGGCGTCATCCTGCTCCGGCACCGTCTCGACGTGACGGTGTTGGCCCAAGCGCTGCGGAGCGGCGTCCGCGAGGTCGTTCAGGTCGACGACCAGGCGACTCTCGCCGACGCGGTCCGCCGTAGCCTGACACTGTCCAGGCAACTGAGCGGCCAGGAGCACGCACCAGGAAGCGGCAAGGTCGTGACGATCTTCTCCGCCAAGGGAGGGGTCGGCAAGACGACCTTGGCGACGAACCTTGCCGCCTACGTCGCCTCAGTGGGTGCGAAGACTCTGCTCATCGACCTGGATCTGATGTTCGGTGACGTGGCCATCAGCCTCCAGCTGGCGCCGGTCCACTCGATGCGCGACATCAGCGCCATGCAGGGGCGGCTGGACGAGCAGGCCCTGACCTCAGTCGTCATCACCCACGAGTCGAGCGGGCTCCACGTCATCGCCGCACCCTCGGACCCCGGGGACGCCGACCGCGTGCCGGCCGCCGTCGTCGAGGAACTGCTGCGCGTGGCACGCCAGCACTACGACTACGTCTTCGTCGACACACCGCCCAACCTCACCGAGCACGTCCTCACCGCGTGTGACCTGAGCGATCTGACTCTGCTCATCGCGACGTTGGACATTCCTGCGGTCAAGAACCTGCGCATCGCGATCAACACGCTCGACACCCTGGGTGCCTCGCAGGAGAACCGAGTGGTCGTCGTGAACCGCGCCGATGCCAAGGTCGGGCTCAAGCCTGATGACGTCGAGTCGGCCCTCAAGCACCCGATCACATCCCACATCCCGACCAGCCTGTCCGTGCCCTCCTCGATCAACAGAGGCGTTGCCATCGTGCTGGACGAGCCGCGATCCCCCGTCGCGGTGGCCATCCGGTCCATCGCTGACGTGGAGGTCCGAGCTCGGTTCGGTGACGTCACGCAGAACGGCGCCAAACGTTCCTTCGGGTTGCTGAGGAGCAAGAAATGAGCAACTTGGCGGACCGGCTCGACGCCGCACGCATGGCCCAGATCAACGCCTACGGCCGTCACGAGCAGCCGGAGCGACAGCTTGGTCAGCCGGAGCGCCCCACCAAACGGCGTGGAGGTGACCCGTTCGGAGAGGTCAAGAACCGAGTCCATCAGGCGCTCGTGGACTCGTTGGGCCCGCGGCTCTACGACCCGCACCTGCAGGAGAGCGAACTGGCGGCCCGGGTGCGCACCACCCTGCAAGAGGTCATCGACTCAGAGGAAACGCCGCTCTCCCTGGCGGACCGGTCACGAATCGCTCAGGACGTCTCGGACGACATCCTGGGACACGGGCCCTTGGAGCCCTACCTCCGCGACCCCGAGATCACGGAGATCATGGTCAATGGACCGGCGGACATCTACGTCGAGCGCGGCGGGCGCATCTTCCCCGTCGAGGCGGTGTTCTCCGACGAGGCCCACCTCCGCCGCACCATCGACAAGATTGTCGCCCGGGTCGGACGCCGGGTCGACGAGTCGAGCCCGATGGTGGACGCGCGGCTCCCCGACGGGTCCCGGGTCAACGCAGTCATCTCTCCCATCGCCCTGGACGGGGCCCTGTTGACGATCCGGAAGTTCGCCGCAGATCCGTTCACCGATCGGGACCTCATCTCGTTCGGCACCTTCTCCGACGGCGTCCGTGACTTCCTCCGCGCCTGTGTGCTGGGTCGGCGCAACATTGTCATCTCGGGCGGTACGGGTTCGGGTAAGACGACCACCCTCAATGTCCTCAGCTCTTTCCTCCCCGGTGACGAGCGGATCGTGACGATCGAAGATGCCGCAGAGCTCCAGCTCCACCAAGATCACGTGCTGCGACTCGAGGCGCGCCCGCCCAACATCGAAGGACGCGGCGCTGTGGCGATCCGCGACCTGGTCCGCAACTCGCTGCGGATGCGTCCTGACCGCATCATCGTCGGTGAGGTCCGAGATGGCGCCGCCCTCGACATGCTCCAGGCCATGAACACCGGACACGATGGCTCCCTCACGACGGTTCACGCGAACAGCCCCCGGGACTCCCTGTCACGACTGGAGACGATGGTGCTCATGGCGGGCGTCGATCTGCCAGTTCGGGCCATCCGGGAGCAGGCCGCCGGTGCCATCGACCTGATCGTGCAGCAAGCCCGGCTCAAGGATGGCTCCCGGCGGATCACGCAGATCAGCGAAGTCGTCGGAATGGAGTCCGACGTCATCACTCTGCAGGACATCTACACCTTTGACTACGGTGCTGGGCGCGACGAGGCTGGCCGGTTCCGGGGACAGCTTGTGCCAACAGGCATCCGTCCGAAGTTCACCCAGGACCTTGCCGATCTCGGCATCGAGCTCCCCCTCCACCTGTTTGCTCGGGGCCTGATGTGAGTCGTCGTGCGGTGGGCCGACTCATTGCGTTGGGTGCGGCGTTCATTGCCTCGGTCAGCGTTACGAGCGCCCCGGCTGTGGCGGCAGATCCAATTTCGGTCTCCGTCAGCGGGGTCAGCTCTCGCGACGGCGAGGTAACCGGAGTCCTGACGTTCCGGAGCAAGAGCAGGGTGACTGTGGACCCGGGTTCCCTCGTCGCCACCATCGACGGGGTCGACTACCCCATCGCCGTGAGACAAGGAAGGACGCAGGTCCGCAAGGCGATGCTCGTCATCGACACGAGTGGCTCGATGGGTCGCGATGGTATGCAGGTCGTGCGGGCCGCGACTGCGGCCTACCTGCGGACAGCTCCCGAGGACGTTCTGGTGGGCGTCGTCTCCTTCGCCAACACGGCGGGAGTGGACCTCGCGCCGACGACGAACCGCAAGAAGGTCCAGTCCGTCGTCAACGGGCTCGTCTCCGACGGAGATACGACGCTCTATGCAGGGATGCGAAGCGCAGTCAACGGCTTGGGCCGAAGTGGTGACCGGAGCATCGTTCTGCTCAGCGACGGGGCCGACACCGTCAGTCGAAACGCTACTCAGGATCTCACCCAGGTCACCTCTCGGCTGCGGTCGGCCGGGATCAGGGTCGACGTCGTCCGCTTCCGCTCAGAAGACCCTGACGCGACCCCGGCTCTCCAAGGGTTTGCGCGAGCCAACGGAGGCACCGTCGTATCCGCTGACAACACGCAGGAGGTCACCCGAGCCTTCGAGGCCTCAGCGAAGGCCTTGGACACGCAAGCGACCTTCGTCATCACTGGCACTGCCGGACTTCTCGGAGCCAAGACCCTCGAGGTCCGGGGGAGAGCGGGCGGTTCGGCCTTCACCGCCAGCCAGGAAGTTACCCTGACCTCGGCCCCGCCGGCAGACGAAGCGGACACCCCGCCGCCGGCTGCTGGTGCCGTCGTCCCTGTGCCAGGAACCCAGCCGGTCACGTCGTGGTACCCCCTTCTCGCGGCCGGCCTGATCGCGTTCGGCCTCTTCGGTCTGGTCGGAGCATCCCTCGTGCCGTCCTTGCAGACCGCGAAGGAGCGGCGTCTCGACTCCATCGACCAGTTTGTCGTCGGCCCCAACGTCATTTCACGTTCGGAGAACAAGAGCCACTCAGCGCCGTTGTCCGAGCAGCTCACTGCCTTCGGTGACCGGGTGATGACGGAGGGTCGAGGCAGGAGCTGGGTCATCGCCAACATTGAACGAGCTGACCTTCCCCTGCGCGCGGGTGACTGGTTCGTGCTGCACGCGACGTCCTCCATCGGTGGTGCCGCGGTGGGCTTCGTGCTGGGTCGGGCGGCGCCGGTAGTCTTCGCCGCCCTCGGCTTTGCACTCGGGGCCCTGTTGCCGCCGTTGGTCCTCCGGTTCCTCGCGCAGCGTCGGGCGGTGCGGTTCGAACGCATCCTCCCTGATGTCCTCATGCTCGTGGCGACGAGCCTGAAGAGTGGCTTCGGGCTCCCGCAGTCCCTCGATGCGGTGGCCCGCGATGCCGCCGAGCCGGCGGCCAAGGAGTTCTCCAGAGCTCTCGCTGAGACGCGGATCGGAACTGACGTCGCGGACGCGCTCGAGCACGCCGCGAACCGGATGGACAGCAAGGCACTGCGGTGGACCATCATGGCGATCCGGATCCAACGCGAGGTTGGTGGCAACCTGGCTGAAACGCTTCAGACGACGGCGAACACGCTGCGTGAGCGCGAGTCGCTGTTCCGCCAGGTCCGAGCCCTCTCGGCAGAGGGGCGCCTCTCGGCGTACATCCTGATCGCGCTTCCCATCGGCATGTTGCTCTACATGATGGCGGTGAACTACGACTACATCAGTCTGTTGTGGACCACCGGGCTCGGCATCGTGATGATCGTCTTCGGAATCATCATCCTGCTCGTGGGCATCGTGTGGATGCGCAGAGTCGTCAAGATCGAGGTGTGACGTGACCTACCTGTATGTCGGTCTCGGACTGGTCATCACCTCGATCCTTGTCGGGGCCTTCGTCCTCGTCACCGGCAGCACTGGCGTCACGGGGGTGGCCAAGTCGCTGTCGCTCATTGACCAGACGGTTTCCGCGAGGTCGGTCGCCAAGGCGGATTTGCCTGCCCGGGATCGACTCGTCGAACCGTTCTTCAGGTCCATGCGACGCCTGGCGGTGGGGTTGTCGCCGTCCGGCACGACAGAGCGTCTCGCGAGGATGCTGGATCGTGCCGGGAACCCGCCGCTGTGGACGGTGGAGCGGATCCTGGGCCTCAAGGGCGCTGGGCTGCTCTTGGGGATGGCCTTGGGGCTGTTGTACGGGGGCCTCAGCCTCAGAGGCCTGCTGCTCGCAGGCGCGCTGGGTGCGCTGCTCTTCCATGCCCCGGATCTGATGCTGTACAACGCGTCCCTCCGCCGCCAGCAGGAGACAGCGAAGGGACTGGCCGAGGCGCTGGACATGCTCACGGTCTGCGTCGAGGCGGGGCAGGGGTTCTCTGCGGCCTTGTTGCAGGTAGCGCGCAACGTCGAAGGGCCGATTGCGGGCGAGTTTGCTCGAGTGCTCTCCGAGATCCAGATCGGCAAGTCACGTGGCGAGGCGTTCTCGGCCTTGGGTGAACGAGTGCCGCTGCCGGAGGTCAAGAACTTCGTCACCGCTTTGGTGCAAGCCGACCGGCTGGGTCTGCCCATCGCCACGGTGCTGCGCGAGCAGACGTCCACCATGCGTCTCGTGCGCAGACAGAAGGCAGAGGAGCAGGCCCAGAAGGTGACGGTGAAGATCATCTTCCCGCTCGTGATCTGCATCTTCCCAGTGCTCTTCATCGTCATCATCGGACCCGGCGCCATCCGAATCATCGACTCCTTCAGCCGCTTCTGACCCGCAGCCCCGTATGCCGCTGGGCTGAGTCACCTGGCCACGCCCGCGTTGACGAGGTGGCCGGCTGCCGGGTCGGCATCCCGACGGACGAGGAGCAGTGCGCGAAAGCGAACATCTCCTGTTTCTCCCGATATGACGTCGAAAGTCCAAACTCTTTCGCCACCCCGAGAGTCCTGCGAAAGGTGACGTGCATCACATGATTCTTTCACGCCTTTTCCAAAGGGCTGCTGGCAATTCACGTCCAGTTCAAGGAGCCGGCAGAAGAATTCGGACCAACTACCCCAGTTTCTCGGTTCCGCTTGACAGGTTTCTCCGGCGCTTCGAATCTGGATCAGCGGACTTGATGTCCAGACGGCAGGTCAGAAGCTCGGGGAGGAGCTAGGGCTCGAGATGGCCGTCGTGTCACGGCGACCCGCCCTGTCCCGAGTCTGCGTGGAATCAGTTAAGAGTTCCGTCTGCCGCTTTTGGGCACCATTTGCAAAGGGGTTTTTCTTCATGCGCATTTCCAGAAATCGGCCCGCCCTCATTGGGCTCTCGGCCCTCATTCTTGCGGGCACGGCAACCAGCGCTTCAGCTGTCACCGGGACGGTGGACGGCAACACCCTGACTGCGGCTCAGATTGCCCAAACCCTGGTCGGCCCCGGCGTGGTCATCTCCAACGTCACGGCGACGGGCGACGCAACTGCCCGCGGCACCTTCTCGGGCGGCGCGACCTCGGTCGGCTTCGACACGGGAGTAGCGCTCAGCAGCGGCAACATCGCCGACACCGCGGGCCCGACGAACGACAGCACCGGCACGACGACCGCCTTCTACGCGGCTGGAGATGCCGACCTCTCGACCCTGTCCGGCTTCAATACGTTCGACGCCTCCGTGCTCGAGTTCGACTTCACGCCGAACGCGGACACCGTGTACTTCCGCTACGTCTTCGGCTCCGAGGAGTACAACGAATACGTCAACACGCAGTTCAACGACGTGTTCGCCTTCTTCGTCAACGGCACCAACTGCGCCGTCGTTCCGGACCCAGCAGTGCCGGGTGGCACGCTGCCGGTGACCATCAACTCGGTCAACAACGGCACCAACGCCAGCCTCTACAAGGACAACACCGCGAGCCCCAACCCGTACGCAACGGAGCTCGATGGGCTGACCATTCCACTCACGTGCATGGCGCCGGTCAACACCGGAGTGCCGAACCACATGAAGCTCGCCATCGCTGACTCCAGCGACTACATCCTCGACAGCGGCGTCTTCCTCGAGCAGGGCTCGCTCTCGACGACGCCACCCAGTGGCATCGGCAAGGTCACCGGCGGTGGCGAGGTCTCGATCGCGGGCGGGCGCGCCTCGCTCGGCACGACCGTGATCAAGGACGAGCAGGGCCTGCGGGGCAACCTTCAGGTCAACGACCACACGACGGGCGACCGCTTCCACGGCTACGCAGTCGACTCACTGTCGGTCGTCGACAACACCGCGACCTGGTCGGGCACGGGGCGGCTCAATGGGGTGGACGGCTACACGTTCGAGGTGTCCGTCGTCGACAACCGCAACGGCAACACCGCCAAGAAGGGTCCGGCCGACACCATCTCCATCGTGATCAAGGATGGCGGAGGCCTCACGGTCTGGTCACTCACTGAGGGCAGCCTCAAGAAGGGCAACATCACCGTTCACAAGGGTTGAGTCCCGTCGCAGCGTCCTGCCCCGTGGCGTCCACGGGGCAGGACGTCTGTGTGTCAGGCCGACTCCTGGCCCGCGGTCGCGTCGGGCACTGCTCAGGTCGCGAGGCCGGAGTTGAGCAGGCGACGGGCCAGGTCGAGGCCGAGGTCGGAGACGCGGGCCTCGCCGTGCGTGAGCAGGGCTTCGAGTGCACCACGCTCGGCGGCCGAGACGGTCATCGGTCCGGACCTGCTCTCGATCACGGTGCCGCCGTCCGGGCCGTCGACGAGCACGGGCCGCAGGAAGCCGCGCAGCCTGATCGTGTCGTCCGGCCCGAGCAGCCGAGCCCGGCCTGCTTGGGCGGTCGGGCTGATCGGCCCAGGTCGGGCCGCCGCGCGAGCCTGGCGGCCGAGCCGGGCCGCGACGCGCTCGGCGTCGATGCCCGCGACCAGCCCGGCGAGGACGTCGCGTAGCCGGTCCACGTCCTCCGCGATCCCGTCTGACTCGCCGACATCGACACCCAACGGCAATGGCGCCCGCTGCGACTCGACCTCGACCAGCGCCTGCATCGCCTCAGCGACCAGCGCCTCGGCCAGGTGGACGCGCGTCCAGGTGTGGACGCCGAGCGTCAGATGAGCACTGACCTCCTCGGTCGCGGTGGCCGAGTGGAGGAAGCCGCGGGGCAGGTAGAGGCAGTCGCCCGCGCGCAAGGTCACGTCCAGGAGCGGCGCCTCACCAGCAGCCGCCTCGACGCGCTCGCGACAGGACGTCCACGGCTGGTCCCGAGTCGGCCAGACGCGGACCGGCGGCCTGATGCGCCAGTGCTTCTCGCCAGCGACCTGGACGACGAAGACGTCGTGCACGTCGTAGTGGTCGTTGAAGCCCTGGCTCTGCCGCGGCGTCACATACGCGTTGGCCTGGACTGGGTGCCCCAAGTCCTCGCCCAACGCTGCAACGAAGTCGGTGATCGGCGCCCAGGTGCGGTGCAGCCCCTGCAGCACGATGGTCGCGCCGTCGGCAAAGAGACGGAGCAGCTTGTCGTCGCTGACCTGGTCGGAGATGCCGGCCCCGACACCACCGCCGGCAGTGAAGGCCGAGTCGGGCAGCGTCTGCCCGTTCTTCGCCACCCGCACGAACGGAGTCCGCAGCCCTCGCCGAGACACGAGCTCGTCGACCGCGTCCAGCGAGAAGAGATCCTCGAGCCCACCAGCGAGATCCGCCGCCCGAGAGACCAGCGGCTGCCGCCCCCAGTAGTCAGTGGCGAACTCCGCCACCGGCACCGAGATCAAGCGGGACAGGGCCGTGGGGGGGGG
>NZ_JAPFQL010000053.1 GCF_028446585.1 Intrasporangium calvum | reverse complement strand
CGGCGTTGGTGACGCCGAGGCCCTCCTCCGGTGCCAGCGTGAGGACGCCGACCTTGCCCTGGTGGGCGTTGCGGTGGACGTCGAGCGCCGCCTGGCCGACGTCCTCGAGTCGGTAGGTCTGCGAGAGGGTCGGGTGGATCAGGCCGCGGTTGATCAGCTCGTTGGCCTCCCATGCCTCGCGGTAGTTGGCGAAGTGCGACGAGAGGATCCGCTTGAGGTTCATCCACAGGTACCGGTTGTCGTACTCGTGCATGTAGCCGGAGGTCGAGGCGCACGTGACGATGGTGCCGCCCTTGCGCGCGACGTAGACGCTCGCGCCGAACGTCTCACGACCGGGGTGCTCGAAGACGATGTCGACGTCGTAGCCGCCGGTCAGCTCGCGGATCTTCTTGCCGAGCCGCTGCCACTCGCGCGGGTCCTGCTCGGTGCCCTCGTCGTTCCAGAACCGGTAGCCCTCGGCGTTGCGGTCGATGATGAGGTCGGCGCCCATCGAGCGGCAGATCTCGGCCTTCTCGGGGGAGGAGACGACGCAGATCGGCGTCGCGCCGCCGGCGAGGGCCATCTGGGTCGCGTAGGAGCCGAGGCCACCGGACGCTCCCCAGATGAGGACGCGGTCGCCGAGCTTCATCGCGGCGCCGTTCTTGGAGATCAGCTGGCGGTAGGCGGTGGAGTTGACCAGCCCGGGGGAGGCGGCCTCCTCCCAGGTGAGGTGGTCGGGCTTGGGCATCAGCTGGTTGGCCTTGACGATGGCGAGCTCGGCGAGGCCGCCGAAGTTCGTCTCGAAGCCCCAGATCCGCTGCTGCGGGTCGAGCATCGTGTCGTTGTGCCCGTCGGCGTCCTCGAGCTCGACCGAGAGGCAGTGGGCGACGACCTCCTGGCCGGGCTTCCACTTGGAGACGCCGGGGGCGACGCGGAGCACGACGCCCGCGAGGTCGGAGCCGACGACGTGGTAGGGCAGGTCGTGCCGCTTGGCGTAGTCGGACGTCCTGCCGTAGCGCTCGAGGAAGCCGAACGTCGACACGGGCTCGAAGATCGACGTCCACACCGTGTTGTAGTTGATGGCGCTCGCCATCACGGCGACGAGCGCCTCACCGGGTGCCAGCTCTGGCACGGGTACCTCGTCGATGTGGAGGGACCTGCGGGGGTCCTTCTCCTTGGTGGTGAGCCCTTCGAACATCTCGACCTCGTCCTTGTGGACGGTCGCTCCCCGATAGCTCTCGGGAATCTCGATGTTCTGGTAGGTCTCTTCGCTCCGATCGCCGGAGAGGATGGCGTCGCGGATGGCCTGCATGTGAGGTCCTTTGGTCGCTGGCGTCATGGAATTACCCGAACGTAGTCATGTGTCCTGAGGCGTGCATCCTCTTGAGATTCCCACCACAGGTGACCTGAGTCACGGATCTGGCGAGTCACACACGCACGTCCCCAACGTGGTGGCGGAGGCCATGGACGAGCAGCCCGTATGCCGCTGAGCGGGCTCCCCGACGCAGGGACCGTCCCAGCCCTCCCGCCCTTTCCGCAACTCGAGTGGCCCCGCTCTCCACAGCCCAGGCGCCAAACACCGCGAGTGGCCCCGGTGTCCACAGCACGCACCTGGGGACACCGGGGCCACTCGAGTTTGGGGGAGGGGGTATGTGGGGGGCGTCAGTACTCGGTATCCATCCCTCGGTCAGTGGGCGTCAGCGGCAGGTTCGACGAGCTCGACGAGCACGCCGCCGGCGTCCTTCGGGTGGATGAAGTTGACCCGGCTGTTGCTCGTCCCGCGCTTCGGCACGTCGTAGAGCAGGCGCAGGCCGCGCTCGCGGAGCGTCTCGCACACCGCGTCGATGTCCGTGACCCGGTAGGCGAGCTGCTGCATCCCCGGCCCGCTGCGGTCGAGGAACTTCGCGATCGTCGACTCCGGGGAGAGCGGCGCGAGCAGCTGGATGCACGAGCCGGAGTCGCCGACCCCCATCATCGCCTCGCGGACGCCCTGCTCCTCGTTGGTCTCCTCGTGGAGCATCGTCATGCCGTACTTCTCGGAGTAGAAGGCGATCGCCTCGTCCAGGTCGGGGACGGCGATGCCGACGTGGTCGATGTGCGTGAAGAGCGGGCCTGCGAGTGTGGTCATGCCGCTCAAAATAGGCCGCCCGTCGTTGGCGGGCCACCCTCGAGCATCGTGCCCTCTGCCACGTCAATTATCACTTAGCAGCGTAAGTGATAATCTGGAGACCCGCACGCGTCAGCGGAAGGAGGCTTCATGGCGTGGCCCGCCGTGACGTGGGAGGAACACGTCTGGGACCCCCCGGCGCGCCTCGTCGGCCCGACCCGCGCCGAGCGCTCAGCGGTCGGGCGGACCTACCGGGCCGCCGTCCCACCCCCCATCGCCGACGAGAACCTCACCATCGCGTCACGGGTCCACGCCCAGGCGGAGGAGGCGGTCGCCGAGATGCGGGCCTTCGACGCCGAGACGGACGGGGAGCTGGCGAGCCTCGACGCGATCCTCCTCCGGAGCGAGTCGGCGTCGTCCTCCCAGATCGAGCACCTGACCGCCTCAGCACGCGCCGTTGCGGAGGCCGAGGTCACTCACGCGGGGCGCGGCAACGCCGCGGTCGTCGTCGCCAACGCGGATGCCATGGTGGCCGCCATCCAGCTCGCCGACCGCCTCGACGCCGCAGCGATCCTCCACATGCAGGAGGTCCTCCTGCGCGCCGCCTCGCCCCACCTCGTCGGGTGGCGGACCGAGCCGGTCTGGATCGGTCCTGGCGGAAGCACCCCGCTGACTGCCGACTTCGTCGCCCCCCACCACTCACGGGTCCTCGCAGCCATCGAGGGCCTCGTTGCCTTCTGTTCGCGGGACGACCTGCCGGTGCTCGCCCAAGCCGCGGTGGCGCACGCCCAGTTCGAGACCATCCACCCCTTCGCCGACGGCAATGGCCGCACCGGGCGGGCGCTCGTCCACGCACTGCTTCGCGCCAAGGGGGTCACCCGCCATGCCACGATCCCGGTCTCCGGCGGCCTGCTGCATGACCGTGACGGCTACATCGCTGCGCTCGACGACTACCGCAGGGGAGACCCGGAGCCCATCGTGACCGCCTTCGCCCTCGCCGGGCTGCGGGCCGTGCGGCACGGACGACTCATGCGCGAACGCATCACCGCGGTACGCGCCGGGTGGGTCACCCGCGTCCACGCCCGGCGGGACTCGGCGGTGTGGCGCCTGACCGACGTCCTCATCGCGCAACCCGTCCTCGACGCCGCCACCGCCGCCCGGCAGCTCGGCATCTCCGAGACCAACGTCCACCGACACCTGCGCGTCCTGACCGATGCCGGTGTGCTCATCCCCAGCGGCCACCACAAGTCCCGCCGCGTCCTCTGGCGGGCACCCGAGGTCCTCGCCGTGCTCGACGCCTACGCCCGCGACGTGGGACGCCGGGGGCGCTGACGCCACGTGGCCGCCCGAGCGGGCCCAGCGGCATACGGACGACGTCGTATGCCGCTGGGCTCGCTCCCACGTGTGGCTCTCGTCATGCGCCCGGGAGCCTTCTCAGACACCGCGTCTAGAGTGGTGCGGACATCCCCAAAGACGTTGGAGAGGCATTGCCATGACTGACCGTCCCGTGTCCGTGATCGTTGCCGGAGCCCGCACCCCGATGGGCCGGCTGCTGGGATCGCTCAAGGACTTCTCCGGCGCCGACCTCGGTGGCATCGCCATCAAGGGCGCCCTCGAGAAGGCTGGGGTCGCACCCGAGCAGGTCGACTACGTCATCATGGGCCAGGTGCTCCAGGCCGGGGCCGGGCAGATCCCCGCCCGCCAGGCCGCGGCCAAGGCCGGCATCCCGATGACCGTGCCCGCGCTGACCATCAACAAGGTCTGCCTGTCGGGGATCAACGCCATCGCGATGGCCGACCAGCTGATCCGCGCCGGTGAGTTCGACATCGTCGTCGCCGGTGGCCAGGAGTCGATGACCAACGCACCGCACCTGATGACGAAGTCCCGTGAGGGCTACAAGTACGGCGACGTGACGATGCGCGACCACATGGCCTACGACGGCCTGTGGGACGCGTTCACCGACCAGGCGATGGGCCTGCTCACCGAGCAGGCCAACACCGGCGAGCAGGCCTTCACCCGCCAGGAGCAGGACGAGTTCTCGGCCCGCTCCCACCAGCTCGCCGCCAAGGCCTGGAAGGACGGGCTCTTCGACGACGAGGTCGTCGCCGTGTCCATCCCGCAGCGCAAGGGCGACCCGATCGAGTTCAAGTCCGACGAGGGCATCCGCGCCGACACGACCGCCGCGTCGCTCGGTGGCCTCCGGCCTGCCTTCGCCAAGGACGGCACCATCACCGCCGGCTCCGCCTCGCAGATCTCCGACGGGGCGGCCGCCGTCGTCGTCATGAGCAAGGCCAAGGCCGAGGAGCTCGGCCTGAGCTGGGTCGCCGAGATCGGCGCCCACGGTGTCGTCGCCGGTCCCGATTCGACCCTCCAGCAGCAGCCGGCCCGCGCCATCGCGAGGGCCTGCGAGAAGGAGGGCATCACACCCGCCGACCTCGACCTCATCGAGATCAACGAGGCCTTCGCCGCCGTCGGCCTGGCCTCCGCCAAGGAGCTCGGAATCGACGTCGACAAGGTCAACGTCAACGGCGGCGCCATCGCTCTGGGACACCCGATCGGCATGTCTGGCGCCCGGATCGCCCTGCACCTCGCGCTCGAGCTGAAGCGTCGCGGTGGCGGTGTCGGTGCGGCAGCCCTCTGTGGTGGCGGCGGGCAGGGCGACGCCCTGATCGTCCGCGTGCCCAAGACCGCCTGATCCCGGCCCGCTCGAAACACCTGCAGCACTGGTGAGCTCACGCCGAACTGTTGACGTGCCCGCCCTGGTCGAATCGGCCAGGGCGGGCTCTCCGCGCGCCGTCGCGCGCCTCATCTCGCTCGTCGAGGACGGTCACCCCGCCCTGCGCGAGGTGATGGCGACGCTCGCGCCGCACACCGGCAAGGCGTGGGTCATCGGGCTGACCGGCTCGCCGGGCGTCGGCAAGTCGACGTCGACGACGATGCTCGTCGGGGCCTTCCGGGCGCGTGGGCTGCGTGTCGGGGTCCTCGCGGTCGACCCGTCGTCGCCGTTCTCCGGTGGAGCCCTGCTCGGCGACCGGATCCGGATGCAGGACCACGCGCTCGATCCCGAGGTCTACATCCGCTCGATGGCCTCCCGCGGCCACCTCGGCGGCCTCTCGTGGTCGACCCCGCAGGCGATCCGGGTCCTGGACGCGGCTGGCTGCGACGTCGTCCTCGTCGAGACCGTCGGCGTCGGGCAGTCGGAGGTGGAGATCGCCGGGCTGGCCGACACGTCCGTCGTGCTCCTCGCGCCGGGGATGGGTGACGGGATCCAGGCCGCCAAGGCCGGCATCCTCGAGATCGGTGACGTCTTCGTCGTCAACAAGGCCGACCGCGACGGCGCCGACGCGACCGTCCGCGACCTGCGCCACATGATCTCGCTCGGCGACCGGACCGAGCCCGGACTCTGGCGGCCGCCCGTCATCAAGACCATCGCCGCGCAGCAGGTCGGCGTCGACGAGGTGATGGAGGCGCTCGACAAGCACTGGGCGCACATCGACGACAACGGCGACCTGCGCCGACGACGCGAGCGGCGCGCCGCGGACGAGATCGAGTCGATCGCACTGGCGTCGCTGCGGGCCCGGTTCGGACACGTCGGGGGCCACCACGGCCTCGGCACGCTCGCAGCCCAGGTCGTCGAAGGGGCGACGGATCCCTACACCGCGGCCGACACCCTCGTGACCCAGCTCGAGATCTGACCCGCGCGCCACTTTCCCGCACGTGCTGAAGAGTCGTGGCCCAGGTGCGGCCCGAGGCCCGGCGGGAGGAGCGGGAGGTGCCGGGCCTGTGGGAGCGAGCTCAGCGGCATACGGTGGGAGGCATGTTGATCGCCTTCTCCGTCGCCCCCACCGTCGCCGCGGACGACACCGGCTCGGTGAGCGACGCCGTCGCCCGCGCCATCACCATCGTCCGCGAGTCCGGCCTGCCTCACCGCACGGACGCCATGTTCACGACGATCGAGGGGGAGTGGGACGAGTGCATGGGCGTCGTCAAGCGCTGCTGCGACGTCCTCGCCGAGGCCGCGCCACGGGTCGGGCTCGTGCTCAAGGCCGACATCCGGCCCGGGTTCACCGGTGAGCTCGACGGCAAGCTCCAACGGCTCGAGGCAGCCATCGAGAGGCAGTCCTCTCACCCGGCCGGCTGAGGCCTCCCCGCACCGCCGAGGCGGGTGGCCCTTACCACACCGATTTGCAGAGGCCCCGAGAGGCCTGCGTATGGTGGTGGGCGGCCGTCCCCGGCCGCACGGTCGCGCACCCCGCGTCCGACGTGTCACCGAAAGGCTCCTGTATGCCCCGCCCCGCCACCCGCCGACGTGCTCTCGCCGCGGCGCTCGCCACCGTCGCCGTGCTGAGCGCCTGCACCGGGAACGCCGACGAAGGCGCGGAGACGCAACCCACGCCCGTCGTCGCGGCCACCGCCGCGACCTCGACGGCCGATGCTCGCCTCGCCGCGGCCGTGGCCGCCCTCGATGACACCTCGCCGACGGGAGAGGCCGCCCGGGAGGCCGCCTTCACCGGACCGGCCCTCGAGTCCGCGCACGCCTGGGCCAAGACGCTGCCCGCCAAGACCAAGCAGCAGCGCGCAGACGCGGCGCTGTCGACCAGCGGTGCCAAGGTCCTCGGGATCTCCCGAGTCGGAGACGAGCCACGGCAGATCCTCGTCCAGACGACCCTCGAGAAGACCAAGGCGGCCGTCCTGGCACTCCTCGTCGCCGAGACGCCGGGCGCCGACTTCAAGGTCGCGGCCCTGACCCCGATGCTCGCTGAGTCGCGGTTGGACGTGCTCGACCCGACGTCGATCGGCTCCCAGGCCATCGGCGACGCGGCGGGGCTGGCGGCCACTCCGAAGGACGTGATGCAGGCCTTCGCCGGGGCGGTCACCTTCCCCGAGCCCAAGGAGACGTCGCTCCTCGTCGAGGACCCGTTGACCGCTCAGCTGCGGCAGTCCGCGCGAGCGCAGGACAAGGCGGTCTCGGCGAGCGGCAGCTTCACCCAGTCGCACGAGCCACGCGAGGTCATCGGCGGTCTCCGCCTGAAGAACGGCGACGGAGCGATCGTCTTCGCGAACGTCGTGCGCACCGACAGCATCGCCCTGCGGCGCGCTGCCAAGCTGACGCCGTCCAAGGACTTCACCCGGCTGACCGGCATCAAGCGGATCACGACCGAGGCGAGCCTGACCTCCAACCAGATCATCGCGTTCGTCATCCCGCCGACCGGGGCGGCGCGGATCGTGGCCGCCTCCGACCAGCTTGTCGCGGGCACGGGCCGGTGAGGCAGGATTGATCCATGAGCCAGCAGCCCTTCACAGCAGCAGCCTTGCGCGGTGCCGTCGACCTCTCCTCACTCAAGCGTCCGGCCCCGCCGGCTGGCCCCGGATCCTCCGCGGCCGGCGCCCCCACCACCTCCGGGACCGCTGCCGTCGTCGTCGAGGGTTCTGACGCGACCATCCGCGACGTCATCGCGGCGAGCACCCGCTACCCGATCGTCCTCGTCCTGTGGTCCTCGCGACTGCCCGAGACGGGCACGTTCGTCAGCACAGCCACCGAGGTGGCGAAACGGTACGCCGGCCGCTTCCAGCTCGTGACCATCGACGTCGACAGCAACCCGGCGACCCTGCAGGCCTTCCAGGTCCAGGCCGTGCCGGTGAGCTTCGCGCTCCTCCAAGGACAGCCGGTGCCCCTCTTCGAGGGCGCCCAGCCAGAGCAGCAGCTCGTCGCGGTCATCGACCAGGTCCTCGCCCTGGCGACCCAGAACGGCCTCACCGGGCGGGTGCCCACCGGCGACTCGGCCGGGGCGGGCGCCGGCGGCGGCGAGGGGGAGGAGCCCGCTGCCGCCCCTCTGCCGCCACTGCACCAGAAGGCCTTCGACGCGATCGAGGCCGGCGACCTCGACGAGGCGGCGGCGGCCTACCGGGAGGCGCTGGCCCAGAACCCGGCCGACATCGAAGCCAAGCTCGGTCTGGCCCAGGTGGGCCTGCTCCAGCGCACGGCCGGGGTCGACCTCAACGCCGCCCGCGCGGCAGCCGCCGCGTCACCGACCGACGTCGACGCGCAGACCCTCGTGGCGGACCTGGACCTGCTCGGAGGCCACGTGGAGGATGCGTTCGCGCGGCTCATCGACACGGTCCGGGTCACGAGCGACGCCGACCGCAACAAGGCTCGCGAGCACCTGGTCGAGCTGTTCGATGTGGTCGGGGCGGCCGACGAGCGCGTGGGCAGGGCTCGCAAGTCCCTCATGAGTGCATTGTTCTGAGCTGACACGACAGGTGCCGCCCGCTCGAGTGAGCGGGCGGCACCCGGAGCGGCTCGTCAGGCCTCGTCTCCGGCACCCGTCGGCTCGACTGTGAGGACTTCCGACTCCTCCAGCCGGGCCAGCAGCTCGTCCGCCACCGCGTCCGCAGCCAGCGACGGGTCCAGCCACAGCCCCCAGCGAGGTGTGCCGGTGGCCGCTGCGTCGTCGAGCACGACCACGTGGACCGTCTCCGGGGCGCACAGGTCGAGGAAGTCCTCGAGGTGCTCGCCGAGAATCGTGTCGTGCACGACGGCGTCGTAGCCCTCGAGCAGGAAGGTCTCTGCTGCCGCCAGGCACGCCGACCAGCGCAGCAGCAGGGCGCGGACCCGCTCCAGAGCGCTGGGGGCATCAGCGCCAGGTCCTTGCACCACCATCGCGCCGATCTGCGATCCGGAAACGACGAAGGCCCGTTCCAGCCGGTCTCCCAGCTGCCCGGCCACCGCAGCGGCACGGGCCTCGCTGGGAGCCGTGATGAGGAAGAGCCGCCCGCGAGCCGGTGCTTCGTCGGTCATCCGCGCAGGGCCGCGTCCACGACCTCCTTGGCCTCCGCCTGCACCTGGGCGAGGTGCTCGGCGCCGCGGAACGACTCGGCGTAGATCTTGTAGACGTCCTCGGTGCCGGACGGGCGCGCCGCGAACCACGCGTTGTCCGTGACGACCTTGAGCCCGCCGATCCGCGCGCCGTTGCCCGGCGCCTCGGTCAGCTTGGCGGTGATGGGCTCGCCGGCCAGCTGGTTGGCGGCGACATCGGTCGCGGCGAGCGCCGAGAGCTTGGCCTTCTGCTCGCGGTTGGCCGGTGCGTCGATGCGCGCGTAGGCGGGGGCACCGTGGCGCTCGGCCAGGTCGGCGTAGTGCTGGCTCGGGGTGCGACCGGTCGCAGCGAGGATCTCCGACGCGAGCAGGGCGAGGATGATGCCGTCCTTGTCGGTCGACCACACGGTCCCGTCGAAGCGGAGGAAGCTCGCGCCAGCCGACTCTTCGCCGCCGAACCCGACGGACCCGTCGAGCAGTCCCGGCACGAACCACTTGAACCCCACGGGCACCTCGAGCAGCGTCCGGCCGAGGTCGGCGGCGACGCGGTCGATCATCGACGAGGACACGAGCGTCTTGCCGATGGCGGTCCCGGCGCCCCAGCCGGGGCGGCCCCCGCCGTAGAGGTACTGGATCGCGACGGCGAGGTAGTGGTTGGGGTTCATCAGGCCGCCGTCGGGGGTGACGATGCCGTGCCGGTCGCTGTCGGCGTCGTTGCCCGTGGAGATGTCGTAGGCGTCCTTGTTGCGGATGAGCGATGCCATCGCGGAGGGGGAGGAGCAGTCCATGCGGATCTTGCCGTCCCAGTCGAGCGTCATGAAGGCCCAGCGCGGGTCGACCTCGGGGTTGACGACGGTGAGGTCGATCCCGTGTCGCTCGGCGATCTCACCCCAGTAGGCGACGGCAGCACCGCCGAGCGGGTCGGCCCCGATGCGGACGCCGGCCTCCTTGATCCGGGCGAGGTCGACGACGTGGGGCAGGTCGTCGACGTAGGTCCCCATGAAGTCGTATGCCGCTGAGCTCGCTCGCGCTCGGTCGTAGGCGACCCGCTTGACGTCCTTCAACCCCCCGCGCATCAGCTCGTTGGCGCGGGCCGCGATGACCGAGGTCGCGTCCGTGTCGGCCGGGCCGCCGTTGGGTGGGTTGTACTTGAAGCCGCCGTCAGCCGGCGGGTTGTGCGACGGTGTCACGACGATCCCGTCGGCCAGCCCGGACGCGCCGGCTGACTTGCCGCGGTTGGCGCGCAGGATCGCGTGTGAGACCGCCGGGGTGGGGGTGTAGCCGTCGCGGTCGTCGACGAGCACGGTGACCCCGTTGCCGACGAGGACCTCGAGGGCCGAGCGCCAGGCAGGGTCGGAGAGGGCG
Source organism: Intrasporangium calvum (assembly GCF_028446585.1). Classification (GTDB taxonomy): domain Bacteria; phylum Actinomycetota; class Actinomycetes; order Actinomycetales; family Dermatophilaceae; genus Intrasporangium; species Intrasporangium calvum_A. Next base: position 14,268 of record NZ_JAPFQL010000053.1, on the reverse strand, counting down.
TGCGTGTCCCGGCCGATGAAGAGCGGCCCGTCGTAGCCCTGGTCTGCCCGGTAGTCGCAGATCGCCTGGGTGGTCGCGAGGATGTGGTCCTCGTTGAAGGCGGTGTTGAGGCTCGAGCCACGGTGGCCGGAGGTGCCGAAGGCGACCTGCTCGTCAGGGTTGTCGGGGTCGGGGTGACGGTCGTAGTAGGCGCCCAGGAGGGCGTCGAGGTCGACGAGGTCCTCGGCCTGAGCAGGCTGTCCGGCGCGTGGGTGGGTCATGGCGTGTTTCCTTCGCGTGGGTCTGCAAGCGGCGCTGGGTCTGCCGTGGTCGTCGTGGCGGCCGGGGTCGTGGTCGGGGTCTCGGCCAGGGTCGCCGGGGTGGCGGCCACCGCTGGCTCGGCGGGCTCCGCGGGGGCCTCCGGGATGAGCCACACGGCGGAGAGCCGCGGGACGGTGATCATCGCGGCGTGCTCCTGGCCCTGCCACGCCTCGGGCCGGGCCTCGACGATGACGCCGGTGCTGGAGGGAGCGCCGGGGTGGTAGCCGGCGGTGTCGAGCACGACGCGCCATGCGCCACCTCGGGGCAGTCCGACCCGGTAGCCCTCCTGCGTCTCCCCGCTGAAGTTGACGACGCACGCCACCACGGGCGAGTCGACGGCGCGATCGCCGGCGCCGAAGCGCAGCCACGCGAACGTGTTGTGGGCCGCGTCGTCCGCCTCGAGCCACTGGAAGCCGGCCGGGTCGGAGTCGAGCTCCCAGAGTGCCGGGTTGGCGCGGTAGATGCCGTTGAGGTCCTTGACGAGGTTGTGGACCCGGTAGTGGAGTGGCTGGTCGAGCAGCCACCAGTCGAGGCTGCGACCCTCGGACCACTCGGACTCCTGCCCGAACTCGCAGCCCATGAAGAGCAGCTGTTTGCCCGGGTGGCTCCACAGGTAGGCGAGGAACGCCCGCAGCGTGGCGACCTGGTCCTCGCGGGAGCCGCGTGACTTCCGCAGGAGGGAGCCCTTGCCGTGCACGACCTCGTCGTGGCTGATCGGCAGGACGTAGTTCTCGCTGAAGGCATACATGAGCGAGAAGGTCAGCTTGCCGTGGTGGTGGCTGCGGTAGACCGGGTCCTGGCCGAGGTAGCTCAGGGAGTCGTTCATCCAGCCCATGTTCCACTTGAAGCCGAAGCCCAGGCCGTCCTGGTCGGTCGGCTTCGTGACCCCGGGCCAGGAGGTGGACTCCTCGGCGACCGTGACGATGCCGCCCACCCGCTTGTAGGCGGTCGCGTTGGTCTCCTGGATCAGTGCGACGGCCTCGAGGTTCTCGCGGCCGCCGAGACGGTTGGGGACCCACTCGCCGGCGTTGCGGGCGTAGTCGAGGTAGAGCATGGACGCCACGCCGTCGACCCGGAGGCCGTCGGCGTGGAACTCCTCCAGCCAGTAGATCGCGTTGGCGACGAGGAAGTTGCGCACCTCGGGCCGGCCGTAGTCGAAGATGTTGGAGCCCCACTCGGGGTGCCAGCCGAGCCGCTTGTCCGGGTGCTCGTAGAGCGGCTCCCCGTCGAACCGGGCGAGGGCCCAGTCGTCCGTGGCGAAGTGGCCGGGCACCCAGTCGAGGATGACCCCGATGCCCGCCTGGTGCAGCTGGTCGACGAGATAACGGAAGTCGTCCGGCGTGCCCCACCGCGAGCTGGGGGCGTAGTAGCCGGTGACGTGGTAGCCCCACGACGGGACGTAGGGGTGCTCCATCACCGGCAGGAACTCGACGTGGGTGAAGCCGGCGTCCCGGACGTAGTTGACGAGGTGCTCGGCCAGACCGCGGTAGCCAAGGCCCTGGCGCCACGAGCCGATGTGGACCTCGTAGATGCTCATCGGCCCGACGTGCGCGTCACTCGTGCGACGGCGCTCCATCCACTCGTCGTCGTGCCAGGCGTAGTGCGACCGGGTGACGATGGCGGCCTGCTTCGGGGCCACCTCGGTCATCCGCGCCATCGGGTCGCTCTTGAGCCGGACGATGTCGTCGGCACCGCGCACCGCGAACTGGTAGTTCATGCCCTCCGCGGCGCCGGGGAGGAAGAGCTCCCAGATGCCGCTCGAGCCGAGCGCGCGCATCGGATGGGACAGCCGGTCCCACCCGTTGAAGTCGCCGATGACGTGCACCGCCCTGGCCCGCGGGGCCCACAGCGCGAAGGAGACCCCCCACACGTCGCCCAGGGGACCCGGGTAGTGGCGGACGTGCGCGCCGAGCACGGTCCAGAGCTGCTCGTGCCGTCCTTCGTTGATGAGGTGCCGGTCGATCTCACCGAGCGTCGGGGCGAACCGGTAGGGATCGTCCTGCTCGTGCTCCACCCCGTCGCCGTAGGCAACGAGGAGGCGGTAGTCGTGGCTCGTGTCGAAGTCGGGTGAGGTCATCGACCAGATCCCGTCCCGGACATGCTGGAGGTCCACCTCGGCGCCGGTGTCGAGGCGGGCTCGGACGGACTGGGCCAGCGGGCGGAAGCAGGTGATGGTCAGTCCGCCCGGGCCGACGTGGTGGCCGAGCAGGTCGTGGGGCTGGCCGTTGCGACCCTGGAGCAGTGCGTCGATGGCCCCCTGGTCCAGGGTGGGGCCGGGCGCCGGGCTCGATCCGGGAGCCGGTGTGCTGCCGGGGCGTTCCGTGCTCATCGCTCAGGCCCTTTCTCCGCGAGGATCCGGTCGACGGCGTCGACCGGGATCGGCAGCCATGACGGGCGGTTCCGGGCTTCGTAGACCACCTCGTAGAGCGCCTTGTCGAGCTCGAGGACACGCACCAAGGTCTGTCCAGCCGCATCGAACGGGCCCGCCACGGACTCGTACCCAGCGAGGAAGGCGGCCCGACAGTCGGCGGCCCAGGCGTCCGCGTTCGCCGCAGCCGCGCTGCTCCCGCTGAGCCGGACGGAGCCGGCGGCGTAGTCGAAGGACCGGAGCATGCCGGCGATGTCCCGCTGGACGAGGTCTGGCAGGACCCGTTCGGCGAGAGGCCGCAGCGGCTCCCCCTCGAAGTCGAGGGCGACCCAGCCGCGTTCCGGGACGTCGAGGACCTGGCCGAGGTGGTAGTCGCCGTGGACCCGCTGGAGCGGTGGCCACGCGACCGAGCCGACCTGGCCGAGCAGGCGGTGGACGTCGGCCGAGCGCGACCGGAGGTCGGGCACGGAGGCAACGGCAGCGGCATACCTCTCCTGCATGGAGCGCTCGAGCGCCTCGCGAGCCTCGCGGGTGGGCTCGGTCCGACCCAAGGTCTGAGCGAGCGCCTGGTGGATCTCGGCGGTCACCACCCCGAGGTCCCGCGCCCGCGCCGTGAAGTCGGTGCCCGCTGCGGCGGCGACGAGCGCGACGCGCCAGGCGTCCTCGACTCCGGGGATGAACTCCTGCGCGAAGGCGAGGTGCCCGTGCTTCTCCGGCCCCGAACCGGCGGGGTCGTCCCACGCGCCGGACAGGTGTCCGAAGGCAGCCGGCACCCGGGTCGATCCGGCCCGCGTCAGGGCGGACTGCACGACGACGTCGGGATTGTCTCCGTCCTGGACGATCCGGAACACCTTGACGATCAGAGGCTCTCCGGGACCTCCGCCGGGGGCCGACATGCGGCAGATGATCGAGGTGTTGGACTGCTCCCCGGCGAGCACCTTCGAGGAGGAGACGACACCGTCAGTGACTCCGGTGGACGTGCCGACGGCGACCGCGTTGCTTCCCTGTGAGCCCTGGGCGATGTCGCTCACCCCGGCGGTGAGGATGGTCTCGACGAGGCCGGCCACGTAGACCGGGTCGTGGGGACCGTCGTAGACCCAGCGCGGGCCGAGCACGCTGTGCTCCATCGTCCCGACGAGAGCGTGCTCCGCCCCTTCGAGAGGAGCGCCGCGGTAGGTGAGCGGCACCTGGTAGACGACGACGGGGGAGGCCGAGTGGTCGGCGACGAGGAGGACCTCGACGCCCACCTCGCCCTCGGGGTCCTCGAACCGGAAGCCGCCGACCCGCTCGAGCCGGGGGACCTGGCCCTTGCCGGCGTACCAGCGCTGGTGCGGCAGCCACTGAGTCAGCAGCTCGATCTTGTTGGGGACGAGGGACGCGCCCTTGTGGACGATGGCCATCAGGCAGGCTCCTCCCCGCCGCGCAGCTGGAACCAGAAGAAGTCCCGCGTGCCGAGCGTGATCGTCACCCGGCCGTCGGCAGCCACCCAGGGGAAGCCGCTGCCCCCGAAGAGGTCCACGAGCTGCCGCCCGGCGAACTCCTCGGGCAGCGTGATCGTCGCAGCCTGGGGCCGGCTCGACAGGTTGTTGACGCAGAGCACGGCCTCGGCCGGGTCGTTGCCGTCAGCCTCCATCGAGCGGGTGAACGCGAGGACCGCCTCGTTGTCGGCCTCGACGACCTGGAAGTCGCCCAGCCCGAAGACCGGGTGGCGGCTACGGACCTGCAGCATCCCGCGCACCCAGTGCAGCAGCGAGGCCGACGTGGCCATCTGCGCCTCGACGTTGACGTTGTTGTAGTGGTAGACGAGGCTCGAGATGACCGGCAGGTAGAGCTTGCCGGGGTCGACGCTCGAGAAGCCGGCATTGCGGTCGGGAGTCCACTGCATGGGTGTCCGGACGGCATCGCGGTCGGTCAGCCAGATGTTGTCGCCCATGCCGATCTCGTCGCCGTAGTAGAGGCATGGCGAGCCGGGCAGCGAGAGCACCAGGGCGTGGATCAGCTCGATCTCGGGGCGCGAGTTGTCCAGCAACGGGGCCAGCCGCCGGCGGATGCCGACGTTGGCGCGCATCCGCGGGTCCGGGGCGTACCAGCCGTACATCGCGGCCCGCTCCTCCGGCGTGACCATCTCGAGGGTGAGCTCGTCGTGGTTGCGCAGGAAGGTGCCCCACTGGGTGGCCGTTGGGATCTCCGGGGTGTCCGCCAGGACGGAGACGATCGGCTGCGCCTTCTCCTCACGCAGCGCGTAGTAGAGCCGCGGCATGACGGGGAAGTGGAAGCACATGTGGCACTCGGGGTCGTCCTCAGACCCGAAGTAGTCGACCACCTCCGCCGGCGGCTGGTTCGCCTCTGCCAGCAGGATGCGGCCCGGGTACTCCTCGTCGACCATGGCGCGCAGCCGGGCGAGGAACTCGTGGGTCTTCGGGAGGTTCTCGCAGTTGGTGCCCTCCTCCTCGAAGAGGTAGGGGACGGCGTCGAGGCGGAAGCCGTCGATGCCGAGGTCCATCCAGAACCGGACGATGTCGAACATCGCCTCCTGCACGGCCGGGTTCTCGAAGTTGAGGTCCGGCTGGTGGGAGAAGAACCGGTGCCAGAAGAACTGCCGGCGCACCGGGTCGAAGGTCCAGTTGGACACCTCGGTGTCGACGAAGATGATCCGGGCGTCGGGGTAGCGCTCGTCGGTGTCCGACCAGACGTAGAAGTCGCCGTAGGGGCCGTCGGGCTCCGCGCGGCTCGCCTGGAACCACGGGTGCTGGTCGCTCGTGTGGTTCATCACGAAGTCGGTGATGATGCGGATGCCGCGGGCGTGGGCCTGCGACACGAGCTCGGTGAACTCCGGCAACGTGCCGAACTCCGGGAGCACGGCCTTGTAGTCAGCGATGTCGTAGCCGCCGTCGCGCAGGGGCGACGCGTAGAACGGCGGGAGCCAGAGGCAGTCGACCCCGAGCCACTGGAGGTAGTCGAGCTTGCCGATCAGGCCGGTGAAGTCGCCGGCACCCGACCCCTTGGAGTCGGCGAAGGCGCGCACGAGCACCTCGTAGAAGACGGCCTTGCGAAACCACTGCGGGTCGTACTTCAGGCCCGGCTGGGCGAGGTTGAGTCCCTGCATCGGTCAGTGGCTCCTCACGCTGAAGATGTGGACGGGCTCGGAGTCTGGGCCGAGACGGACGAAGTTGTCCTGCCGCCAGACGAAGGTCTGGTTGAGCACGTGGTCGTGCGCGTCGAAGGTCGACCACGTCGCCAGCCCCAGGGCCTCCATGTCGAGGTGTACCCACGTCTCTCGGGTGGCGTGCGGGTCCAGGTTGGCGACGACGAGCACCGTGTCCCGCTGGCCGTCCACCAGGCGGGACTTGGAGAAGACGAGGAAGCTGTCGTCGTCGGCCCGGTGGAAGTGGAGGTTGCGCAGCCAGCGAAGTGCCGGGTGCCAGCCGCGGATCTCGTTGAGCCGCTTGAGGTACCACGCGAGGGACCGGCTCTCGAGGGGCCCGCCGGGCTCGTAGAGGTGCCACTGGCGGTCCTTGTACTCGTACTTCTCGTTGTCGATCTGCTCCTCGGCGCCGGGCCGGGCGACGTGCTCCATCAGTTCGTAGCCGGCGTAGATGCCGTAGGTCGGGACCATCGTCGCGGCGAGGGCTGCGCGCAGCTTCCACGCCGTGGGGCCGCCGTACTGCATGTAGGGGGTGAGGATGTCGTGCGTCGTCGGCCAGAACGACGGGCGCATGTAGGCGGCTGCGTCGCCGGCGACCTCGCGGCCGTACTCCTCGAGCTCCCACGCCTCGTTGCGCCACGCGTAGTACGTGTAGCTCTGCTGGAAGCCCGCCTTGGCCAGCGTGTGCATCATCGCCGGCTTGGTGAACGCCTCGGACAGCCAGATCGTCTCCGGGTGCTCGAGTGCGACGTCGGCGATCAGCCACTGCCAGAACGCGACCGGCTTGGTGTGCGGGTTGTCCACGCGGAAGATGCGCACCCCGTGGTCGAGCCACACCTGAATGACGCGGCGCACCTCGGCGTAGGCCCCGGCGGGGTCGTTGTCGAAGTTGAGCGGGTAGATGTCCTGGTACTTCTTGGGCGGGTTCTCGGCGTAGGCGATGGTGCCGTCGGCCCGGGTGGTGAACAGCTCGGGGTGCGTGTCGACCCACGGGTGGTCGGGGGAGGCCTGCAGGGCGATGTCGAGGGCGACCTCGAGCCCGTGACGCCTGGCCTCGGCGACGAAGTGGTCGAAGTCCTCGAACGTGCCGAGGTCCGGGTGGATCGCGTCGTGCCCACCGTCGGGGGAGCCGATCGCGTAGGGCGACCCGGGATCGCCCGGTTCGGCGGAGAGCGTGTTGTTGCGGCCCTTGCGAGCGGTGGTGCCGATCGGGTGGATCGGGGTGAGGTAGACGACGTCGAAGCCCATGTCGGCGATCGCCGGGAGGCGCTCGGCGGCCGTGCGGAAGGTGCCGGACGTCCACTCGCCCGTCTCGGGGTCGCGGTGCGCCCCCTCGGAGCGCGGGAAGATCTCGTACCACGCGCCGTAGAGCGCCCGCTCCCGCTCGACGAGCAGGGAGTAGCGCTCGGTCGGGGAGACGAACTCACGCAGCGGCATCCAGGTGGCGAGACCCTTGATCTCCGGGGAGGTGGCGGCGCCGAAGCGGTGGGCCGCCGGGCGGGAGGTGTCGCGCAGCGCGGCGACGCCCTTGTCGATCTCGCTCGCGTCGACGCCGAGCCCGCGCACCGACGCGGCGAACCGCTCGAGGACCCGCACGCCCTCGGCGCACATCAGCTCCTCGTCGACGCCGGCGCCGATCTTGATCCCGGCGTCGTGGACCCACGTCGCGTAGGGGTCGGACCAGCCCTCGACGCGGTAGGTCCACCACCCGGGGCGGTCCGCCCGCACCGTCGCGCTCCACTCGGAGAGGCCGACGTTGTCGCAGTGCATCGCGAAGTAGTGGTCCTTGCCGTCGGGGTCGGTCAGCACGACGGTCGCGTTGACGGCGTCGTGGCCCTCGCGGAAGACCTTGGCGCGGACGACGAAGTCCTCGTCGACGACTGACTTCGCTGGGCGGCGGCCACCGTCGACGAGCGGCCTGACGTCGGTGACGGGGATGCGGCCGTAGGGGGTCGCGCTGCCCGGCATCCCGGCGACGGTGGGTGGGGCGCTGACCTTGCCGGCGGGGGCCAGGTGGACGGCGCCCGCCTCGTTGTCGTCGGTCACGCCGACCTCCGCGACCGGGGTCGCGGTGGGGTCGGGGGCGGGGCTGGGTTGCGCCTTGGCAGGCGGTTCGAGGGGCTGGTTCGGACGTGATGTCGGAGAGGAGCCAGTCACGCATCGACCGTATCGAATGTGCATCGATTCGCACCCATGGTGAGCCCAGTGGACTTCTCGGGCGCGTCGACGACGCCGTATGCCGCTGGGCTCGCTCCCGCTCGCCACGCACCTCCCGGCAGGCTGCGTTCCGCGCACCTGGGGCCGGGGACGGATGACGCAGGTTCGGCCGTGCCAGGACCGAGTTCATGCAGGGGCCGCTTCCGGCTACTGGCGTCTGTGCGTCATCTGTCCCGTGGGCGACGTCAGGCGCTGCAGGCTCCAGGGGCTGGGAGGGCTCGAGGTCGTGGGAACGAGCCCAGCGGCATACGGCATCACGTTTGTGAAAAGACCCTGCAAGTACTGCAAGAAATTGCGGGCGGGACCCGTATGCTGTCCCCTCGTGAAGGCAATCCGTCGCTTCAGTGTCCGCACCGTCCTGCCGACCCGCATCGAAGGTCTCGGCGTCCTGGCGAGCAACCTCCGCTGGTCGTGGCACCCCCCGACCCGCGATCTCTTCCAGAGCATCGACCCGCAGAAGTGGGCCGACACCAAGGAAGACCCGGTCCGGCTGCTGTCCCGACTCTCCGCCGAGGAGCTCGACGCGCTCGCCGCTGACGACGACTTCGTCACGCGGGTCGTCGCCGCCAACGCCGACCTCCACTCGTACCTGACCAACGAGCGCTGGTACCAGACGTGGAGCCGCGAGCAGGAAGCGGCAGGCAACGCCGCCCCCGCAGCGATCGCCTACTTCAGCCCGGAGTTCGGCATCACCGCCGTGCTCCCGCAGTACTCCGGTGGCCTGGGCATCCTCGCCGGCGACCACCTCAAGTCGGCCTCCGACCTCGGGGTGCCCATCGTCGGGGTCGGCCTCTTCTACAAGACCGGCTACTTCAAGCAGTCGCTGTCGCGGGACGGCTGGCAGCTCGAGTCGTACCCCGTCCTGGACCCCGACGGACTGCCGCTCTCGCTCGTCCGCGAGGCCGACGGGACCCCGGCCGTCGTGTCGATCGACCTGCCCGCGGGACGCGTCCTGCACGCGCACATCTGGCGCGCCCAGGTCGGCCGCGTGCCGCTCCTCCTGCTCGACTCGGACGTCCCCGGCAACGACGAGCAGACCCGCAAGGTGACCCAGTCGCTCTACGGCGGCGGGGGAGACACCCGCCTCGAGCAGGAGCTCCTCCTCGGTGTCGGCGGCGTCCGGGCCCTGCGCATCTGGTCGCGCCTCAGCGGCTCACCGACGCCGGAGGTCTACCACACCAACGAGGGCCACGCCGGCTTCCTCGGCGTCGAGCGGATCACCGAGCTGGTCCGCGACCACGGCCTGTCCTTCGACGAGGCGCTCGAGGCCGTCCGGTCGGCGACCGTCTTCACGACGCACACGCCCGTCCCTGCTGGCATCGACCGCTTCGACGCCCACAAGATCGAGCTCTTCTTCGGCGGCGCCAACGCGATCCCCGGTGTGCCCGTCGAGCGGCTGCTCGCGCTGGGTGCGGAGGACTACGAAGGCGGCCAGCCCGGCATCTTCAACATGGCCGTCATGGGCCTGCGGCTGGCCCAGCGCGCCAACGGCGTCTCCCAGCTGCACGGTCACGTGAGCCGCGAGATGTTCGACGGTCTGTGGCCGGGCTTCGACGAGGACGAGGTGCCGATCACGAGCATCACCAACGGCGTCCACGCGCCGACGTGGGTCGACCGCGCGGTCTACGACGTCGCCCGGCAGTACCTCGGCACGGCCGACATCGCCGGCGCCAACGCCTGGGAGCGGATCGACGAGGTCCCGGCCCAGGCGATCTGGGAGACGAAGCGCGCCATGCGGGCCAACCTCGTCGCCGACGTCCGGCGCCGGGTGCGGTCCTCCTGGCACAAGCGGGGGGCCACGGAGGCCGAGCTCGGCTGGGTCGACGACGTGCTCGACCCCGAGGTCCTGACCATCGGCTTCGCCCGGCGAGTGCCGACCTACAAGCGCCTCACCCTGATGCTGAGCGACAAGGCGCGCCTCAAGCGGCTCCTGCTCGACCCCGAGCGCCCCGTGCAGCTCGTCATCGCCGGCAAGTCGCACCCCGCCGACGAGACCGGCAAGCGGCTCATCCAGGAGATGGTGCGCTTCGCCGACGACCCGGAGATCCGGCACCGGATCGTCTTCCTGCCGAACTACGACATCGCGATGGCGCAGCACCTCTACCCGGGCTGCGACGTCTGGTTGAACAACCCGCTGCGCCCGTTCGAGGCCTGCGGCACGTCAGGCATGAAGGCCGCCCTGAACGGCGGCCTCAACCTGTCGATCCTCGACGGCTGGTGGGACGAGTGGTTCGACGGCCACAACGGCTGGGCCATCCCGACCGCTGACGGCGTCGAGGACCCCGACCGTCGCGATGACATCGAGGCGGCCGCTCTCTACGACCTCATCGAGAACAACGTGGCAGCGTCGTTCTACGACCGCGACGAGGCGGGCCTGCCGCACGGCTGGATCTCGATGATGACGCACACCCTCAAGACGCTCGGGCCGAAGGTCCTCGCGAGCCGGATGGTGCAGGACTACACCGAGCAGCTCTACAGCCCGGCCGCCGGGGCGGGACGGGCGCTCAACGGCCCCGAGTTCAAGGGGGCCCGGGAGCTGGCTGCCTACAAGGCGCGGGTCCGGGCGGCCTGGCCGAAGGTCCGGGTCGACCACGTCGAGCCGTCCGGTGTGTCCGACAGCCCCCAGATCGGTGACACGCTCCACGTGCGTGCCTATGTCGACCTCGCCGGTCTGACGCCGGAAGACGTCGAGGTGCAGCTCGTCCACGGACGTGTCTCCGACAACGACCAGCTGCGTGAGACCGTTGCCGCCCCGCTCTCCTTCGTCGAGAGCTACGACAACGGGATCCACCAGTTCGCCGGGGCGCAGACGCTGACGCGGACCGGGTCGTTCGGCTACAGCATCCGGGTCGTGCCCAAGCACCCGTCGCTGGCCTCGGCGGCCGAGCTCGGCCTGGCCCGCACGGCCTGACCCCACACCGCGACGCAACACACCCGCTTGCCGCGAGGTCACCCCTGTTGCAGCAGGGGGACTTGGCGGCAGGCGGGTGTGTTGCTGTGTGGGGTCAGTCGCGCAGTACCGCGGCGATGTCGATCCGAGCAGCCCGGATGGCCGGCAGCAGCGACCCGATCACTGCTGTCGATCCGGCCGCGAGCAGGGCCACGGCAACCGTGGTCCACGGGAGCGTGGGCGCGTCGAGCGCAGACTCCGGGGGGACCGCCCGAGGCACCACCACAGCGACGGCGACCCAGGCGATGGCGACGGCCGCCCCGGCGGCAAGGACTGCCTGGGCCAGGGCGTTGCCGAGGACGAGGAGGAGCAGATCGAGGCGGCGCGCCCCGACGGCCCTCCGGATCGACAGCTCTCGCGACCGCTGGCCGATTGTCGACAGCCCGATGTTGACGATGCCGAGTGCAGCGACGAGCAGGGCGATCCCTCCACAGATGAGGAAGGCCGTGCGCACGAGCTGCAGCTCGTCGCGGATCCCCGCGATCTGGTCATGGCGCTCCACGGCCTGCACGGTCCACCCGGTGCTGGTCGCGGCCGCCTCGGCAGCGCGTCGGACTGGTGTCGGGTCGGCGTGATCGACGCGGACCAGCACGCGGATCGACTCGCGCTGCACCGGTGACGGGAACATCAGGTGGGCCACGTCCCAGTCGATGTAGAGGTTCGGGGCCGGTTCTCCGTCTGCCACCGTTCCGGTGACGGCGAGGACTCCTTGCGTGCGCTCACGGAAGGTGAACGAGTCGTCGAGCAGGCGCGCTGCCGCGAGGTTCGCGGCGGCGACCGGCGGGCGGCTCGTGCCGGCGTTCGGCCACGCGCCGTCGAGGAGTGGGAGGCGCCGGATCGCCCGGTAGTCACCCTGCACCACCCAGACGGTGACCGGCGTCCCGGCGTCCAGGCCTGCGGCGGGCTCGGGCCAGATCGTGCGCGACTCGAGCATGGCCAGTCCGACGTGGTCCGTTGGGATACGGGCGCTCAGGGCGTCCCAGAAGGCGTCCGCGTCCGAGTTGCCGCCGCGCGCCGTCAGGTCGACCGAGTAGGTCGTCTCACGAGCCACCTCCTGCTCGGACTTCGCGATGACCAACCCCTCCGTGACGGCACCGGCCACTGTGACCGCCACCACCGCCAGCACTCCGACGAGCATCGCCACCACCGTCACGATGGCGCGGAGCGGCTGGGCGCGCAGGTCCTGCAGGACGGAGGCGCAGGTGCGGGTCAGGGCGCGCATGCGGCCTGATCCTCGCTCAACCGGCCCTCGACGATGAGCAGGCGGCGACCCGTCCGCGCAGCGACGGCCTCGTCATGGGTCACCACGAGGACCGACGTGCCTCGCGCTCGCGCCACGTCGAGGAGGAGGTCCAGCACCGCCTCGCCCGTGGCCACGTCCAGCGCTCCGGTCGGCTCGTCGGCCAGCAGGAGACCCGGGGAGCGCACCAGTGCTCGAGCGATCGCCACGCGCTGCTGCTCTCCGCCGGAGAGATGACGCGGATAGCGACGTGCCGCATGCCCGAGACCCACCATCTCCAACAGCTGCGCGGCGGCCCGCCGCTCGGCAGAGGACACCGCCGGGCCGTAGGAGAGCGGGAGAGCGACGTTCTCGGCCGCGGTCAGGTGCGGCACCAGCGAGTAGCCCTGGAAGACGAAACCGAGGGTCTGGTTCCGGAGTCGGGCCCGCTCGGCGTCCGAGAGGCGAGAGGTGGGCTGGCCCGCGATGACGACCTCGCCGCGCGTGGCCCTCAGCATCAGTCCGACGATGCTCAGCAAGGTCGTCTTGCCCGAGCCCGACCGTCCCATGATGGCGGCTGTCTCTCCTGCCGCGATCGTGAAGGAGGCCCCGTGGAGGAGGGTGAGGTCGCCCTGCACTGTGGGGACGACGTGGTGGACGTCATCGACGTGGAGGGTCTGGAGAGTCGCGGTGGTGGCCGTCACGGAAACCCCGGAGGTTGTGCCGACACGATGTCGCCCGCAGCGAGGCCCTTCACGATCTCGATGCGCACGCCGTCGCTGATGCCGAGCTGCACGCTTCGCACTTCGGGGCTGCCTCCTCTGGGGAGGAGCAGGACCTCGCCCTGCTGCCGCTGGCCGGACACCGCGGTGACCGGAAGCGTCAGGACCCCCGACGCCTGCCCGGTCCGTAGGCCGAGCTTGGCGGGCACTCCCTCGTAGGCGACCGTCTCCAACGGCAGCAGGCAGGTGGCTGCGGCGGACCCGCCGGGCGCTGCAGGAGCGGCTGCTCCCGCGACCTCGCCGGCCTGAGCGGGCAGTGACGTTGCAGCAGGTACGACCGTGCACTCCACCCCGGTCGCTCCGCCCCGGATGGCCACCGTCGCGGTCTGGGGCGTTTCGTAGATCCGGAACATGTCCTCGGGAGAGACCGTCGCACTCACTCCGAAGCCGGCATATCGAATCACGACCAGAGGTTCGTTCGTGACCACTTCGCCTGCTGCGGCGACCGCGACGACGCGCCCGGGGCCGGGTGAGGTGACGGTGACGTCGTCGACGCGGGCAAGAGGTGTGCCCCTCCTGACCGCTTCGCCGACCTGCACCGCCGGTCGTGTCTGCCCCCGGCGGGGCGAGCCGACGGTGAACTGGACGCGGCTCTGGACCGTGCCGTCGGCGACGACCACGGCGGTGAGGTCACCGCGAGCGACGGTCACCGTGCCCGTCGCCGGAGCACCAGGTGTCGGCCCGGAGCTGCCCGGGCCAGGCGCTGTCGGTCCGGGAGAACAACCCGCACCAGCGCCGACGAGGATGGACGTCAGCGCAGCGACGGCGGCGCGCTTCACAGCAGGTCCGAGCAGTTGGCCTCGACGAGCTCCTGCATCTCGCTGGGGTCTCCGAGCTCCGCCTTGGAGATGATCTGGTTGATGACGGCTTGCGAGTCGGGCGGCCACGCCTTGTCCCAGGCCGGGGTCTCACGGATCCGGGTGAACATGTCGAGAGCCGCAGCGCCTCGGTCTGACGTCGTGCGGGTCCGAAGGTATTCGGCGCCCCAGGCGCAGTTCCACTCGGCCACGGCGTCGGACGTGCCGCTCCCGACCTCCCAGACGTTGTCCTCCTCGGCCGGCTCGATGCGTTCGCGCGTCGCGGGGTAGCCCGGGGGGAAGGTCAGCTGCGCCTTGCTCGCCCGGTACTCCTGGGAGTAGGCGGCGTGGTCCATGAAGCCCTCTTCCGGGGTCGTGGCCGACGCTCCAGAGCAGCCGGCGAGAGTGAGGAGGGCGCAGAGCGAGATGGCGCTCCGAAGGTGGGTCATGGCGTGTCCTAGTCAGGTGGGGCGTGGGCTGCGTCGAGTGG
>NZ_JAPFQL010000052.1 GCF_028446585.1 Intrasporangium calvum | reverse complement strand
CCCCGGGGACCGCACCCTCCCGCCCGTCCGGCCGAGACTCCGGCCGCCGCCCCCAGGAGTCCCATGGACTACTACCTCCAGCTCGTGCTGAACGGTCTGTTCGTCGGGTCGTTCTACGGCCTCGTAGCCCTCGGCTACTCGATGGTCTACGGGATCATCAAGCTGCTCAACTTCGCCCACGGTGACGTCTACATGGTCGGTGCCTTCGCCGGTTACACCATGCTCACCGTGGGGGCCGGCGTCCTCGGCGGCGGCTCGCTCGTCGCGCTCGTGGTCATCCTGCTGCTGGCGATGATGCTCACGGGGACCCTTGGCCTCGTCCTCGAGCGCATCGCCTACCGTCCGCTGCGGTCCGCCCCCCGCCTCTCGGTGCTCATCACCGCAGTCGGTGCGAGCTTCGCGCTGGAGTACGGCATCGCCGTCAGCTACGGGCCCAACCCCCGCGTCTATCCCTTCGGCTTCGGCAACGCGTCGGTGTCCATCTTCGGCGCACGGCTGACGGTCGCGCAGCTGGTCATGATGGCCGTCGCCGTCGGCCTCATGGTCGCGCTCGACCTGCTCGTCCGGCGGACCCGCTCCGGTCGCGCGATGCGGGCCATCTCGCAGGACCCGAAGGCGTGCCTGCTCATGGGGATCAACGTCGACAACGTCATCTCGCGCACCTTCTTCATCGGCTCGGCGCTCGCCGGCGCCGCTGGCGTCATGGCCGGCGCGTACTACGGCAAGGTCGACTTCCTGATGGGCTTCATCATCGGCCTCAAGGCCTTCACCGCGGCGGTGATCGGCGGCATCGGCAACCTCCGCGGCGCCGTCCTCGGTGCGATCGTGCTGGGCCTGCTCGAGTCCTTCGGCACCGCCTTCCTCGGAGCCCAGTGGCGTGACGTCTTCGCGTTCGCCTTCCTCATCCTGTTCCTGACCGTGCGTCCCACTGGGTTGCTCGGCGAGCGAGTGACGGAGCGCGTCTGATGTCACAGGACACTCACCAGACCTCCCCCGAAGAGGGCCCATCCGGCTTCGTGCAGGCCGTCGACGAGCGTGGGGCGGCGGTCGTCGCCGCGGCGGGCAAGGGGCTGACTCCGCGGCGTTCTGCGGGACCGCCCAAGGCGGTCAGCCGGGCGCTCAGCCACCCGCTGTTCGCCTGGGCCGTCGTCGCCTTCGCGATCGCGATGCCCTTCATCAACTCGCAGGCCTACGCGATCCGGATCTCCACCGACGCCCTGATCTTCGTCATGCTCGCGGTCGGGCTCAACGTCGTCGTGGGCTACTGCGGCCTGCTCGACCTCGGGTACGCCGCCTTCTTCGCGATCGGCGCCTACACCTCGGGCATCCTCGCGACGACCTTCGACTGGCACATCGCGCTCACCGTCCCGTTCGTCATCATCGCGGCCGTCATCGGCGGGCTCCTCATCGGTGGACCGACCCTCCGGCTTCGCAGCGACTACCTCGCCATCGTCACGCTCGGCTTCGGCGAGATCATCCGCATCACGGCCAACAACCTCGACTTCACCGGCGGGCCCAACGGCATCTTCGGCATCCCCGACTTCGGCAACTTCGGCCTGCGCACGGACATCGCGACCTACTGGGTCACCGCGGGCGTCGTCTCCCTCGCGGTGCTCGCGTCGGCTCGCCTGGGCCGCGGGCGACTCGGCCGCGCCTGGCGGTTCGTCCGCGAGGACGAGGACGCCGCCGAGGCGATGGGGATCCACACCTACAAGATCAAGTTCGCGGCCTACGTCACGGGCGCCATCTTCGGCGGGCTCGCCGGGGTGCTGTTCGCGGCCCACCAGACCGCGATCTCGCCGATGAGCTTCAACTTCCTCTGGTCGGCGCTCATCCTCATGGCCGTCGTGCTCGGCGGCATGGGCTCCACGCCCGGCGTCGTCGTCGGGGCGCTCGTCATCTCGCTGCTGCCCGAGCTGCTGCGCGGCGCCGAGAACTGGCGCTACCTCGTCTTCGGCGTGCTGCTCATCGTCGTCATGATCTTCCGCCCGCAGGGCATCTGGCCGCACCGCGTCTCGGAGAAGCCGTCGAAGATCGAGAAACGGCGAGCGCGCGAGCAGGCCAAGGGGGTGTCGGCATGAGCGCCCAACCCGCGTCCGACGTGACCTCGAGCCGGGCACCCCTGCGGCCGGTCCTGCTCGCGGTGCGCGACATGACCGTCGCCTTCGGGGGCGTGACCGCCGTCAACGGGCTGAGCTTCGACGCGCACCAGGGCGAGGTGCTCTCCGTCATCGGCCCCAACGGCGCGGGCAAGACGAGCGCCTTCAACTGCATCACGGGCTTCTACAAGCCCTCCGCGGGCCGGGTCGTCTTCGACGGGCACGACATCACGGGGAAGCGACCGGCGATCATCGCGGGGCGTGGGGTGGCCCGGACCTTCCAGAACCTCCGGCTCTTCGGCGAGCTCACCGTGCTGGACAACGTCCGCGCCGGGATGCACGTCCGCCTGCGCCAGAACGCGTTGGACGCGGTCCTGCACACCCCCCGCTACCACCGCAGCGAGCAGGAGGCGACGGACGAGGCGCACCGCTGGCTCGACTTCGTCGGGTCCTCGGGCGACCGGGGCGGCGCGGTGCGCAACCTGCCCTACGGCGAGCAGCGGAGGGTCGAGATCGCGCGTGCCCTGGCGCGGGAGCCGAAGATGCTCCTGCTCGACGAGCCGGCCGCCGGCCTCAACCACGGGGAGAAGGAGGCCCTACTGGGCCTGCTGCGACGGATCAGCGAGCTCGGCACGGCCGTGGTGCTCATCGAGCACGACATGGGCTTGGTCATGGAGGTCTCGGAGCGGATCGTCGTGCTCAACTACGGCAAGGAGATCGCCGAGGGCACCCCCCACGAGATCCGGACCAACCCGGCCGTCATCGAGGCCTACCTCGGCTCGACTGATGCCGAGGCGCGGGCCGAGGCCGAGCAGGTCGCGCAGATGAGCGACGCGGAGATCTTCGGCGAGCAGGAGGAGGGTCGGTCATGACCAACGTGCTCGAGGTCGAGGACCTGCGCGTCAACTACGGCAAGGTCGAGGCTCTCAAGGGCCTGACGATCACGGTCGGCGACGGCGAGACCGTGTCGCTGCTCGGCAACAACGGGGCGGGGAAGTCGACGACTGTCTCGACGATCAGCGGTGTCGTGCGCCCCGTGTCCGGGCGGATCACCGCCTTCGGCGAGGACATCACCCACGCCAAGCCGTGGGACCTCGTCGAGCGGGGGATCGTCCAGGTCCCCGAGGGGCGCCGCATCTTCTCGCGGCTCACAGTCCACGAGAACCTCCAGATCGGCGGCTACGCCGTCAAGGACGGCAAGAAGATCGACGAGCGGATCGCGGAGGTCTACGACCTCCTGCCGCGCCTCGCCGAGCGGCGCAACCAGCAGGGCGGCACGCTGTCGGGTGGTGAGCAGCAGATGCTCGCCATCGGACGGGCCATGATCGCCGCCCCGAGGCTCCTCATGCTCGACGAGCCGTCCATGGGTCTGGCGCCGCTCATGGTGGCTCAGGTCATGGACGTCGTGCGCTCGATCAACGAGCGCGGCACCGCCGTGCTGCTCATCGAGCAGAACGCACGGTCGGCGCTCAAGGTGGCCAGCCGTGGCTACGTCCTCGACTCCGGCGTCGTCTCGATCGAGGGCAGTGCCGAGGAGCTCAGCCAGGACCCGCGCGTGGTGGAGGCCTACCTTGGCAAGTGATCTCAGTCGGAGCGGGAGCGGCGTCGAGCTCGTCACCGTCGACTACCACACGGGTGGCGAGCCGTTCCGGATCGTCGCGCAGGGCACCGTGGAGCTCGTCGGGGACACGGTCGCCGAGCAGCGGGTGCACGCCATCGGGGACCCGGGCGTCCAGCACGTGCGGGCCCTGCTCTGCTCGGAGCCGCGGGGCCACGCCGACATGTACGGCGGCTTCGTCACCGACCCGGACGACGGAGGTGCCGAGCTCGGGGTGCTGTTCTGGCACAAGGACGGTTTCTCGACGGCGTGCGGCCACGGCACCATCGCGCTCGGCGTCTGGGCCGTCGAGAGCGGCCGGGTTCCCTTGCAGGAGAGTGGCTCTCGCGACGTCCTCATCGACGTGCCCTCCGGCCGAGTCACCGCACGCGTGAACTTCGAGGACCACGCCGTGAGCAGCGTGTCCTTCGTCAACGTGCCGAGCTGGGTCCACCGGCGGGGTGTCCCGGTCACGACCTCGCGCGGAGAGGTGACCTGCGACATCGCCTTCGGTGGGGCGATGTATGCCGTCCTGCCGGCTTCCGCGGTCGGGCTGCGGGTGCGCCCGGAGGACCTTCCCGACCTCATCAGGACGGGGCGGGAGATCCGCAACGGGCTCAACGCGGTCGATGCGGCGGAGCATCCGTCTGACCCGCGGCTGTCCGGCATCTACGGCACGATCTTCGTCGAGGACGTCGCCCCCGACGACGAGGCGGCCGCGGCTCCCTTCGAGGGCCTGACGTCCCACGGCGCCGTGCACCAGCGCAACGTCGTCATCTTCTCTGATGGCGAGGTCGACCGGTCCCCGTGCGGGAGCGGGACGGCTGCGCGCGTGGCGTTGCTCGCCGACGAGGGGCGACTCGGTGAGGGTGACGTCCTCGTCCACGACTCGATCGTCGGCAGCCGCTTCCGCGCGCGGGTCGCCGAGCGGTGCCATGTCGACGGCCATGACGCCGTGGTGCCCGAGGTGACCGGGACGGCCCACCGGGTCGGTTCCAGCGTCTTCACCGTCGATCCGCGCGACGAGCTCGTGCCCGGATTCGTGCTGCGCTGAGGAGGATGAGGACGATGACCACGCCAGATGCGTCAACCCAGCACGACTTCGCGCTGCCCACCTTCGGGGACCAGGTCAACCTTCGCCAGCAGGTGGGCGAGGCGCTCCGGGCGCTGCTCATCACGGGCCAGATGCGCCCCGGCCAGGTCTACTCCGCGCCGCGGCTCGCCGCGCAGTTCGGCGTCTCGGCCACGCCCGTGCGAGAGGCGATGCTCGACCTCGTCAGCGAGGGGCTCGTCGAGGTGGTGCGCAACAAGGGTTTCCGGGTCACGGAGCTCGACGACCGGGAGCTCGACGCCATCGCGGAGCTGCGCATCCTCATCGAGGTGCCCGTCATGGCCTTCGTGGCAGAAGCCTGCGAGGGCGACATCGCCGTGGAGGTGGAGCGGCTGCGGCCGGTGGCGCAGCGGATCACCGAGGCAGCTGCCGCGGGCGATCTGATCACCTACACCGAGGCCGACATCGAGTTCCACACCCGCTTCCTGGCCCTGCACGGCAACCACCACGTCGTCTCCGTGGTGCGCGACATGCGGCACCGGTCGCGGCTCTACGGTCTCGAGGCGCTCGCCCAGGCGGGTGTCCTTTCCCAGCTCTCGCGCGAGCACGAGCTCATGGTCGACGCCGCCCTTCGCCGCGACCGGGACGACATGTCGCGCATCATGACGCAGCACCTCGGGCACATCCGCTCGACCTGGGCCGGTCGCCCACCCGGCAGGACCGACGCGATCTGACGCCGGACCCGGCGGTCGGGACTCAGCCACGACGCCGGCCCGCACGCGAGCAGGCGCGAGCCCAGCGGCATACGGCACCTCATGCGTAGCGTGGGCCCATGAGTGGGAAGACGATGCGGGAACGGATGCTGGCCGGAGAGCTCTACATCGCCGACGACCCCGAGCTGGGGAAGGGCAACCGGCGGGCGCAGAGCCTGACCCACCGGATCAACACCACGGACCCGACGCGGGGCGACGAGGTGCGCGCCCTGTTCACCGAGCTGCTCGGGGCGTTCGGCGACGGCTCGGAGATTCGCCCGCCGTTCCGCTGCGACTACGGCTACCAGACCCGGGTCGGCGCTCGCACGTTCGCGAACTTCGGCCTCGTCTCTCTCGACGTCGCGACCGTGACCATCGGTGACGACGTCCAGATCGGCCCCAACGTCCAGCTCCTCACCGCCACGCACCCGCTCGAGCCGGGTCCGCGCCGCGACAAGTGGGAAGCCGCGGAGCCGATCACCATCGGCGACAACGTCTGGCTCGGCGGCGGGGTCATCGTCTGCCCGGGGGTGACCATCGGGGAGAACACCGTGGTCGGTGCCGGGTCCGTCGTCACGAGGGACCTGCCCGCGGGAGTCGTCGCCGTGGGAAGCCCCGCGCGGGTCATCCGGGAGCTGTGACCTCCTCGACCAGGTGAGGGTCAGGTGACCGCCCCACGCTGACGGAAGCGCTCCTCCTGTCAGGCGGCTCGGGTGCGCTGGGCCACCTCGAGGATGACGCCCCACAAGCCGAGACCCAGCAGCGCTGCCGCCGGGATGAGGAGGGGGGAACGCCACGGCTCGAAGGCGCCGTAGCCCTGCCCGGCCATGATGACGGCCCACGTCAGCAGGAGTCCCACAGCGAGCTCGGTGACGGACAGGACCAGTGAGCGGGAGCGGGCGCGGTGGTCTCGTGGGTCGCGCAGGACGGTCACCGCCACGGTCGTGAACAACAGCCCGAGGAGGCCGAGCAGGACGGCCGGCACGAGGAGCACTCCACCCAGCTCGGCGTTCGGCTGCTGGCTGGCGACGACCAGCACGGCCGCGAGGACGAGCGCTGCCACCCCGGTGGCCACGTGGCCCAGAGCGACGACGTCGCCCGCGCCCCGTCGCGGCAGCCGGTCCGATCGCATGGGGTCATCGAACCAGAAAATGCCCTTGCGACGTCACTATTCAGCGTTACTATGTACTGGTAGTCAGTGTTGTTGAGTAGTGACGGAGGTCCGGATGGGCAAGCAGATGACAGAGATGCTCAAGGGCACCTTGGAGGGGATCGTCCTGGCGATCCTCGGCGTCCAGCCGGCCTACGGCTACGAGATCACGGCTCGGCTGAGGGAGCGGGGGTTCGAGGACCTCGCGGAGGGCACCATCTACGCCCTGCTCATCCGGATCGAGCAGCGCGGCCTGGTCGACGTGGAGAAGGTCCCGTCGGAGAAGGGGCCGCCGCGCAAGGTCTACTCGCTCAACCGCCGGGGACAGGAGTACCTCGAAGAGTTCTGGAGGACGTGGAGCTTCCTCTCGGAACGCATTGGACAGCTCCACGAAGGAGAAGTGTGACCATGACCAGCTGGATCGAGGCCGTCACCGGGTCGCTCGGGCAGAAGAAGCAGTACAAGCAGGCGAAGGCGCGCCTGGACGCGCTGCCCGAGCCGTACGGCAGCGTCGCCAAGGCGCTGCAGCGCTACCTCATGTACTACGGGGGCGTCACCGACGGCGGCACCATCGTCACGATGATGGTCGACCTCGTCGAGCTCTGGGAGCGAGCCGCCGCCGACGGCACGTCGGTCCGCGCCATCGTCGGGGACGACCCCGTCGAGTTCGCCGAGACGTTCGCCCAGGCGTACAGCGGCAAGCAGTGGATCGACAAGGAGCGCGCCCGCCTCACCAAGGCGATCGAGGACGCCGAGAAGGGAGGGCCGAGATGACCACCGAGGTGGGCCACCGCCCGGCGATCCGGGTCCACGGCCTGGAGAAGTCCTACCAGGAGCTGGAGGTGCTTCGCGGCGTCGACTTCGACGTCGAGCGAGGCAGCATCTTCGCCCTCCTGGGGTCCAACGGGGCCGGCAAGACGACGGTCGTGAAGATCCTGTCCACGCTGCTCCATGCGGATGCGGGGGCCGCGGCAGTCAATGGCTTCGACGTGGCCACGCAGGCGGCACGCGTCCGCGAGTCCATCAGTCTGACCGGGCAGTTCGCCGCAGTGGACGAGATCCTCACCGGGCGGGAGAACCTCGTCCTGGTCGCCAGGCTGCGCCACGTCGCCCATCCCGGCGCCGTCGCGGACGACCTGCTCGATCGTTTCTCACTGTCCGATGCAGCCGCCCGCAAGGTGTCGACGTACTCCGGTGGCATGCGCCGCCGTCTCGACATCGCGATGAGCCTCATCGGCGACCCCGAGGTCATCTTCCTCGACGAGCCGACGACCGGGCTCGACCCGCAGGCCAGGCTCGAGGTGTGGCAGGCCGTCAGGGCGCTCGCCGCAGCGGGCGTGACGGTCCTGCTCACGACGCAGTACCTCGACGAGGCCGAACAGCTGGCCGACCGGATCGCGATCCTCCACGGCGGTCGGATCATCGTCAACGGCACCCTCGCCGAGCTCAAGGAGCTGCTGCCGCCCGCCCGGGTCGAGTACGTCGAGAAGCAGCCGACCCTCGAGGAGGTCTTCCTCGCCCTCACCGGCGACCAGACCGGCGACCAGAAACAGGAGCAGTCATGAAGGAGCACTTCCTCGGCGACACCGCCGTCCTGCTGGGACGGTCCCTGCGCCACATCACCCGCAGCCTCGACACCATCATCACGACCGCGATGATGCCGATCGCCTTCCTGCTGCTGTTCGTCTACGTCTTCGGTGGGGCGATCGGCTCGAGGGTGGGCTCGTACGTGGACTACCTGCTCCCCGGCATCCTCATCATCACGGTGGCGTCCGGCATCTCCTACACGGCGTTCCGGCTCTTCCTCGACCTCAAGGGCGGCATCTTCGAGCGCTTCCAGTCAATGCCGATCGCCCGGTCGGCGGTGCTGTGGGCGCATGTGCTCACCTCGATGGTCGCCAACCTGATCTCGATCGTCGTCGTCGTGCTCGTCGCGGTGCTCATGGGCTTCCGGTCGAGTGCAGGGGTGCTGGCGTGGCTCGCGATCGCGGGGATCCTGGCCCTCTTCACGTTGGCGCTGACGTGGCTCGCGGTGATCCCCGGGCTGACGGCCAGCACCGCTGACGGAGCGAGTGCGTTCGCGTACCCGCTGATCTTCCTGCCGTTCATCAGCTCGGCCTTCGTGCCGACCGACACGATGCCGGGGCCGGTCCGTGCCTTCGCCGAGCACCAACCGGTGACGGCCATCGTCAACACGATCCGCAGCCTCTTCACGGGGCAGCCGGTCGGCGCTGACATCGGGGTGGCGCTCGCGTGGTGCGTCGCCATCCTCGTCGTCGCCTACGGCTTCGCGATGGTGACCTACCGCCGCAGGATCGCCTAGGTCGCCCCGAGGAGAGTCCACCCGGCAGCGGGAGCGAGCTCAGCGGCATACGGCATTGACGTTCGTATGCCGCTGGGCTGGCTCCGCGCGTTCCTGACCTCCCAGCCCGCGACCGAGGCTCGTCCGGTCAGGAGGCCTCGGCTGCCGCCACAGCGGGGTCTGGCGGCACGGTCATCCGGCCCTGCGGGTCCAGCCGGCGCAGCAGCTGGTCGGCGATCTCGCCGAGTGTGTGGAGCTGACCGGGGGTGAGGGCGTCGACGACATGGTGACGAACCGTGGTGACATGCCCCGGTGCAGCGGCGACGAGGGCTTCCCAACCGGCGTCGGTCAGTCGCGCGTTGGTGGCCCGGCCGTCCTCGAGACACTGGGAGCGGGTGACGAGTCCGCGTTCCTCCAGTCGGCGGACCACGTGCGAGAGCCGGGGGAGGGTGGCGTTGGTGCGATGGGCGAGCGCGCTCATCCGCAGGGTCCGCTCGGAGGTCTCCGAGAGCATCGCGAGCAGGTAGTAGTCGAAGTAGGTCAGGTCGGCGTCGCGACGCAGCTGCGAGTCGAGCGCCGCTGGGAGCAGCTCCAGCACCGCGCTCAGGCGCACCCAAGTGGCGCGCTCCTCGGACGTCAGCCACTGGGGCGCCGGCGCGACCTCCACGCCGGAGGCGCCCCAGGAGGCCGGATCGGCGGCTCCCTCGGCGAGGGCGGGGATATCGGTCATGACTCCAGTGTAGCGCAGAAAGTTGATGCTTCAACTATTTATCCTGCGGGAGCCAGCCCAGCGGCATCCGGCCGAGGGGGTTGAGGTAGTACCTGCAGAAGACGCCGTCATGGGCTGCATCGCACGGCATAGCCTGACCTCGTGCACGACCCAGAGATCATCCTGCGCTTCCTGGCGGCCCCGACCGATGCCGGCCAGTCCGGCAGCGTGAGCGCGGGCCGGGTGCTCGAGTGGATCGACAAGGCCGGGTATGCGGCGGCTGCGCGGTGGAGCGGCGGCTACACCGTCACCGCCTACGTCGGCAACGTGCGCTTCAGCCGGCCGGTCGAGGTTGGCGACCTGGTCGAGGCGCGCGCCCGCGTCATCCTCACCGGACGGTCGAGCATGCACGTCACCGTGCAGGTCAGCTCGGGGCCGCCGTCCACCGGCGGGGTCGAGCCCGCGACCCAGTGCCTGATGATCTTCGTGGCCGTCGACGGGGAGGGACGCCCGACGCCGGTGCCCACCCTGGAGCCGCGGACGATGGAGGAGCGACTGCTCTCCGCGTGGGCCGAACGTCGCACGGACCTGCGCGCGCAGGTGCAAGCGGTGATGGAACGCCAGACCTACAGCGACGCCGGCACCGCACCGCGGGAGGTGCTGCGCTTCCTGGCGGCCCCGACCGACGTCAACTGGGGCGGCAAGGTCCACGGCGGCATCGTCATGCGCTGGATCGACGAGGCCGCGCACGTTCTGGTGACGCGATGGACGCGCAACTGCCGCAACGTGGCGATCTTCACCGGCGGCGTGCGCTTCTACCAGCCGCTGCACATCGGCGACGTGGTCGAGGTCGAGGCCCGGCTGCTGCACACCGGCCCGCACTCGGTGCACGTGGGCGTCCACGTGCGCTCCGGCGACCCGGCCACCGGGGAGCTGGAGCTGACGACCTTCTGCCGGACGGTCTTCGTCGTCCTCGACGAACAGCGACGGGCTGCGGCCGTGCCACGGTGGGAGCCCGCCAGCGACGAGGACCGGGCGCTCGACGAGCACGCCATGGAGCTGGTGGCGATCCGCGAACGCTTCGGGGAGTAAGCGATCTGAGCGGGAAGTCCGCCGACCGGGCCGCCCCAGCCGCCTCGATGACCTGTCCGACGTGCAGCTGGTGGTCGCCGCCGTCGTACGACTGCCATGGTCGGCACCGGAATGTTGCCAGGGCACCCTCGAGGCTCGGGGCCAGGTCGTCGTGGGTGGGACGCCACGCGAGCTCGGGGGAGTCCCGCGGGCCCGGGAGGCAGCTTCGAACCGGTGATCGTCAAGAAGCGGCAGCGGCGCCTGAGCGATGTGGATGCGGTCGTGTTGTCGCTTTTCGCCCACGGCCTGACCACCAGAGCTCAATCTGCCCCTCGCCGCGTTTCCCGGGCGAAAGGTCAGCGCGGTCTTCGAGAGGCCGCTGCACGACGGGGACGAGCACGAGGTCGAGTCGCAGGTGGACCGGCTCGCACACCGTCGTGCACGTGGACGAGGCCCACGGCGCCCCCGTTGCCCGCCGCGCTGCGAGAAGTCCTCACCCGCTCGTTGCGCCCGGGCTCAGCCGACAACGGGGAGGAAGAACCATGAGGTGGTCGCCTCGCGGCTACTCCGTCAGCAGGTGCAACCACGACTCGGTGAGCTCGTCAAGGCAGACCTCACGCTGCCGGTCGTTGCGCCATCCCACCGCGAAGTAGCGACGCGAGAGGTACTCGAACTCGCCGAATGCGAGCAGGCTGCGGACCCTCCGGCGTTCGGAGTCGAACCGGCCGACTCGCTGCAGGCCGGTTGCCATCTGCTGCACGACCTGCTCGTACCATTCCTCGGTTCGCTCGGCGACGTCCGGCTCGTGAGAGGCCTGGTAGCTCACGATCATGTAGGGCTTGATGGTGTCCCACTGGTTCATCCGCGACTCGAGCCACGCCCGGACCTCGGCTCGTTCGCCCGACGCCACCACGTCGCTGAGCGAGGGGCCTTCGAGGGAGACCAGCATCTCGTGGGCCCGGCCGACCAGCTGACCCACCAGCTCAGCCTTCGACCGAAAGTGGAGATAGAACGTCGTGCGCGTGGCACCGGCTTCCTTCGCGATGTCATCGATGGTCGCGGCGGCATACCCCTTGCGGATGAAGACCTCGAGCCCGCTGTGGAGGAGGAGGTCCCTCGTCATGGCCTTCTGTGCCTCGCGCAGGTTTCGCATGACTGGACCCTACTCCCAGTACGTCGCTTGATGAGTTGCACCGTTCGGTAGGTGGGCAAGGTGTCGCATCACCGGATGATCCTCGTGATGCGCCAGATGCATGTAGGGCCATAAATAATATGCGGTTGCCTAATGGCGCGGCAGCCTTCACCTTGGGTGGCAACCTGTCCCGCCCAGCCGAGGTGCCCCATGACCGACTCCACCCCGCCCGTGTCCGACATCGACCTGTTCGACGACGCCGTCACGGTTGACCCCTGGCCGACCTACGCCGCGCTGCGCGAGCTCGCCCCCGTGGTCTACCTGCCCGCGAACGACACCTATGTGCTCACGAGATATGAGGGCATCCGCAACGCCCTGCTCGACTGGGAGACGTTCTCGTCCGTCAACGCCATCGGCTTCAACCCGATGGTCAACGAGGCGCTGACCGGCACGTCCCTCGCGTCGGACCCGCCTGTTCACACGCAGCTGCGGGCGACCCTGACCGAGAACCTGTCTCCGCGGGCGCTGCGTGGCCTCAAGGCCACGATTGACACGAAGGCCGACGCGCTCGTCGAGCAGCTCGTCAACAAGGGCTCGTTCGAGGCCATGGACGCACTGGCCCGAGCACTGCCCCTCGAGGTCGTCGCGGACCTCATCGGCTTCACCGGTGACGCCAGGGACAACATGCTCCGGTGGGGCCAGGCCGCCATGCAGGTCATCGGCCCGATGAACCAGCGCACCGCCGAGAACTTCCCCATCGCGGGCGAGCTCTATGGGTGGTGCTCGAACGTCACCGCTGAGGACCTCCAGCCGGGGTCGGTCGGGCGCGGCATCTTCGATGCCGAGGCGCGTGGCGACATCCCGCCCCACACGGCCGGCCACATCATCCACCAGTACCTCGGCGCCGGCGTCGACAGCACGATCGCCTCGATCGGCAACATCATCGCCCTCTTCGCCGCCCACCCCGACCAGCTCGCCCTCGTCCGCGAGGACCCCTCCCTCGTTCCCGCGGCGTTCAACGAGGTGCT
The DNA here is from genome assembly GCF_028446585.1 of Intrasporangium calvum. Classification (GTDB taxonomy): domain Bacteria; phylum Actinomycetota; class Actinomycetes; order Actinomycetales; family Dermatophilaceae; genus Intrasporangium; species Intrasporangium calvum_A. The sequence continues at coordinate 12,439 of NZ_JAPFQL010000052.1, read as the reverse complement.
GCGCTACTGGCCACCGCTCCACGTGTGGGGCCGGCGCGCCACGAAGGACGTCGAGGTCGAGGGCCTGCGCATTCCGGCTGAGGCGCACGTCGGGATCCTCTTCGGCGCCGGCAACCACGACCCCCGCCACTACGACGACCCCGAGGCGTTCCTGGTCGAGCGCAACCCCGTGGACCACCTTGCCTTCGGCTACGGCCCGCACGGGTGCGCGGGTCAGGGGCTTGCCCGTCTCGAGGCCCACGCCGTCATCGACGCGCTCGCTCGCCGGGTCGAGCGGCTCGTCGTCGGCCCTGAGGTCCGCATCCCGACCAACATCACCCGCAGCATCGAGCAGCTGCCCGTCCTCGAGGTGGTGCCGGCATGAGGATCGTCCTCGACCGCGAACGCTGCGAGGGCCACGGGCTCTGCGAGGAGGCCGCGCCCGACCTGATGCACCTCGACGACGACGGCGAGCTCGTGCTCGACCGCGAGGAGGTCTCCGACGACGACCCTGCGGCGGCCGCCCGGGCCAACGGGGCCGTCCGGGTCTGCCCGGTCGCGGCCCTGCGCATCGCATGAGCGCGGCGGCCGAGCAGGCGGGCCAGGTCAAGCGGGTCGTCGTCGTGGGCAACGGCATCGCCGGCCTCACCGCGGCGGACACGCTGCGCGGCACCGGCTTTGACGGGGAGTTGACGATCGTCGGCGACGAGTCCCACGCGGCCTACAGTCGACCGGCCCTGTCGAAGGCGCTCCTCCACGACGGCGACGACCTCTCCCACGAGCTCCCGTCTCCGACCCATGGGGCCACCGAGCTCCTCGGGGTGCGGGCGACGGGTCTCGACCTCGAGCGACGACGCGTCGCTCTCGACGACGGGACGGATCTGTCCTACGACCGGCTGGTCATCGCGACGGGCTCGCGGGCGCGGCGGCTGTCCGACCTGCCCGAGGAGGTCACCTTGCGGGGACTCGACGACGCGCTCGCGCTGCGCCGTCGCCTCGCCGACAAGCCGTCGGTGATCGTCGTGGGCGGCGGGCCCCTCGGCATGGAGATCGCCTCGGGGTGCCTCGCGGCGGGCTCGACGGTGACCGTCGTGTCGCAGGGGGTCCCCCTCGTCCTCCAGCTCGGCCCCCATCTCGCCGACGTCTTCACCGCCGCGGGGCGCGAGCGTGGTCTCACCGTCGTGGAGACCGAGCTCGCGCGCCTCGAGCGCTCTGCAGAGGGGTATGCCGCCCGCGTCGTCCTCGACGACGGAACCGTCCTCGAGGCGGACCTTGTCGTCACAGCCGTGGGCGACGTCCCCAACACCGAGTGGCTCGCGAGCAGTGGCCTGGTGAGCCAAGGTGGACCGCTCACCGTTGACAGCCGCGGACTCGTGCGGCCCGACATCGCCGTGGCCGGTGACCTCGCAGCCTTCCCCACGCCCCACGGCACACGCCGGATCCCGTTGTGGAGCAGTGCGATCGAGCAGTCCAAGGTTGCCGCTGCTGCGCTCATCCAGGGTCAGGAGGCTCCGACGCTGCAGTTCCAGCCGTACTTCTGGACCGAGCAGTTCGGCCTCAGCCTCAAGGCGGTTGGCTACCTGCCGGTCGTCGGCGCACCCGCCTACGTCGACGGTGGTCCCGATGGCCCCGCGTTGATGCGGTGGGCCCATGGCGACGGGACCGCCGTCGCTGCTGCCCTCAACTACCGCATCCCGATTCCTCGGCTCCGGCGGGTGACGCAGCAGGCGGCGTAGATTCGTCGCCATGAGCGACGTGGGAGAGGGGGCGAGGGGCTCAGGGCTCGACCGACTGGCCTCGGTCAACCTCAACCTCCTGGTCCCCCTCCTCGCGATCCTGGAGGAGCGCTCCGTCACGAAGGCGGCCGAGCGCGTGGGGCTGACGCAGCCCGCGATGAGCCATGCCCTCCAACGGATGCGACGGCTGCTCAACGACGACCTGCTCGTCCGGCATGGCAGCGGCGTCACGCTGACCCCCCGCGCGCTCGAGCTGATCGCGCCGGTGCGGGCCACCCTCGAGCGCGCCGCACAGGTCGTCAACTTCCCGTCCTTCGACCCAGAGGCCGACCGACGCGTCATCACCGTCGCCATGACGACGAGCACGGCATTCGTGCTCGGCCCGCGGCTGAGCCGGCTCGTGCGCGAGCGGGCGCCACACGCGACTTTGCGGATCCGCACCATCACCGTGCCGACCGAGTCGACCTTCACCGAGCACGGCGTCGACGTCGTCCTGCTCTCGGAGGCCTTCGCCTCGCCCTACCCACGCGAGCGGCTCTACGACGACCGCATCGTCGTCGTCGCCTCTGCGGACACCCCCCCGGAGGCGGGCGCCCTCGACCTGCTCACCAGCCAGCCGCACGTCGTCGTCGACTCCGAGCGTCGGGTCTTCCCGTATGCCGTCCTCGAGGAGCAGGGGGTCAGCTACCGCGTCGGTCTGCTCGTCTCGGACTTCCTCCTCGTTCCGTACCTCGTCGCGCGCGGGGGCGGCGTCGCGCTGCTGCGCTACCGGGTCGCTGCGGAGATGAGCACGCTCGTCGACCTGAGGATCGAGGACGCGCCCTTCCGGCTCCCCGGCCTCGGCATCGACATGGTCTTCAACCCGCACCTGGCCGACCAGTACTTCGTGGCCTGGCTGCGCCAGATGCTCTTCGAGGCGGCGCTTCCCGAGTGAGCGTCGGCCGCGAGGCGGGGACGCCTCAGCGCCGCCCGATCGAGGCGACCCAGCTCTCGGCGAGGACCTCGAGCATCTCGTCGCGAGCGACGCCCCAACGGTCCGGCTTCCACTGACGCGCAACGTGGTCGAGCTCGGCGATGGCGAGGACGCTTCGGAAGTGACGGGTACCCGCCGGGAAGCGGTCGGCCCGGTCCAGGCCCTCGCTGATGTCGCCGATCGCCTCATCCAGCCACTCGTCCAGAAGGGCGCGGATCTCGGGGTCGACGGCCGCGGCCTCGTGGGCGGTCGTGGTGTAGGGCCGAATCGCGTCCCACCGCTCGGAGCTCGTGGCGAGCCACGCCCGGATCCGCTCGGGTGATCCGTTCTCGACGACCGCGACGAGCTCGCTCTCGGTCGAGCCGCGCTCGGCGGAGGGGACCCGGTCGAGCAGGGGATTGAGCCGCTCGGCGATGAGCGCCTTGACGACGTCGACCTTGGACGGGAAATAGGCGTAGAAGGTCACGCGGGTCGTCCCCGCCGCCGTCGCGATGTCGTCGACCGTCGTGGAGGCATAGCCCTTCGACACGAAGAGGTCCAATCCGGCGTCGAGCAGCAGGGTGCGCGTCATCTCCTTCTGTGCCTCACGCAGCCTCGCCATGGCGCCAGCGTAGGGCACGCAGGACAGGGTGCGTGCACTCTGCTCGCTGGAAATACGAGATGGGCAGGCTATTGACGGAGTGTAAAGCGATATGACACCTTGCCAATCGAAGTGAGGTCGAGCACTTCGGTGGCGGGCCGGGCCCTCTCACCGCCCGACCGCCACCATCGCCCCCTTCAACGAGGAAGACATCCGCAATGACGCAGACCATCGGGCGCATTCCCGGCTACACCGCCACGGTCGTAGCCGGATCCTTCGCCGTCCTGCTGGCCCAAGTGGCCTACTCGCTCCCCGGCGCCTTGAACGGCACCTTCCAGCAGGAGTTCCAGGCCACCGGCTCGGAACTGACCTGGATCACCGCAGCCTTCGCGATCCCCATGGTGGTCTTCGAGCTGACCACCGGTGTGATCGGTGACCTCTTCGGCCGCAAGCGCCTGCTGCAGGCCGGCGCTCTCCTGACGGTCCTCGGCTCCCTGGTCGCAGCCCTCGCCGGCACCGTCCAGGTGATGTGGGTCGGCCAGGTCGTCGCAGGCCTCGGCGCCGCAGTGCTCTACCCCATCTCGCTCGCCATGATCGCCGCGCTCGCACCCGACCACGACGCCCGTGCCAAAGCGATCGCCCTGTGGGCCGGGTTCCTGTCCATCGGCGCGGCGATCTCGCCCTTGCTCGGTGGCGCCTTCGCGGCGAGCGGAAACTGGCGTGGCGCTTACGTCGTCGTCATCGGCGCGGCGATCGTGTCGATCGTGCTCACCGCCCGGGCGACCGACTCCTCGGCCCCCGACGGCCGAAAGCTCGACATTCCCGGCCAGGTGACCCTGGCCGTCGGCCTCATCGCTGTCCTCTATGCCGCGACACAGGGATCGGACTCCGGCTTCCTCCAGCCGAGCGTCGTCCTCGCCTTCGTGGTGGGAGTGCTGCTCCTCGTCGCCTTCGTCGTCATCGAGCTGCGCACCGAGTCCCCGCTGCTGCACCTGCACCTCTTCGCCAACCGCGCGTATGCCGTCGTCGCGGTCGCCACGGTCATCGGCATGTTCGCCTTCCTGGCCACGGCCTTCTCGATGAGCATCTGGCTGGGGGCCATCCAGCACCAGAACCCGCTCATCATCGGCGTGATGTTCCTCTTCATCCAGGGCCCCGCCTTCGTCCTCGTGCCCGTCGTCTCGCACCTGATCCGCAACGTCCCGGCGCGCTGGATCCTCACGGGCGGTTTCATCCTCATGGCCGCCGGCGGCATCTGGCCCTCGACCTTCGACGTCAACGACATGGGGTGGACCCGCTTCATCGCCCCGATGCTCCTGCTCGGCATGGGCTTCGCACTCACGGTCGGCTCGATCACCGCCGTCGCGATCAACACGGTGCCCGTGCGCCTCGCCGGCATGGCGAGCGCGACCACCAACCTGCTGCGTGACCTCGGCTTCGCGCTCGGCCCGGTCCTCATCGGCGCGGTGGCCTTCAGCAAGGCCAACGAGTGGATGCTCGCGAAGCTTGGCCCGGCGATCGGTGCGTCCGGCCTCCAGCCGCCCTACAGCGACATCGCCGGCGGCATCGCAGCCCAGGGCGGCGCGATGGCGATCAACTCCATGCCCGTCGTGCCCGGGCCGGGGCCGGACCTGCCTCCCGTCCCGATGCCGGAGCAGCTCCAGCAGCTCGCGTTCGAGTCGCTCGGCGACGCGTTCAACACGGCGTTCCTCCTCGCGGGCCTCTGTGCCCTGCTCGCTGCGGCGTTGACCCTCTTCGGCCTGTTCGGTCACCGAGAGCCGTCCGCCGAGGTGGAGAGCGGAGAGCACGACGAGGAGCTCGCACCCACGCACTGAGGGCCAGCAGGGAGGCTCGGCCCCCGTCTCCCGCGAGGCGGGGGCCGCCCCTGCGCTCCGAATCCCCTTGTTTTACATTGCGATCATTCGATTGACACACTGTAAGAATTAATGTCACCCTTCAGCATCGCCCACCCCGGGCGTGCGACGACGTGAGCAAGGACGCTGACGAAAGGAGTGCCGGTGAACGGCAACCCACCCGCCGAGGGGCCGACCGTCAACACGGTGCTGGGCCCGGTGCCCGCAAGCGAGCTGGGCGTCATCTCGGTCCACGAGGCGCTGCTGTCCGTCGTGCCGGGCGCGGAGCACGCCTTCGACGTCACGATCGACCGGGCCGAGATCTTCGAGGCCCTCGCGGCGAAGCTGCGCGACTTCCGCGGGCACGGCGGCGGGACGATCGTCGACAGCACCGGGATGTTCCACGGCCGCGACGTTCGGCTGCTCGAGGCGCTGTCCCGCGCCACCGGCGTGCACATCGTCGCCTCGACGGGCATGGGTCCCGAGGAGCTGCTCGGCGGCTACTTCCTCACCCCACAGACCAACCCCCCGACCCCGTGGCCGGCGGAGAAGTTCGCCGACCTGTTCGGCAAGGAGGTCACCGAGGGCATGGTCGTCCCGCGCGTCGAGCGCCGCGGCGCCGCCGGCCTGGTCACGACGACCGCCACCCGGGAGGGCATGACGGCCACCGACGAGAGCCTCTTCCGGGGCGCGGCCCATGCGGCTGTCAGCACCGGGGTCCCGGTGTCGATCCGCTTCGGCGCCGACGCGGTGCACGACCTCGAGATCGTCCTCGATGAGGGACTGCCCGCCGGCCGCGTCGTCGTCGGCGGGCTCGACCGCACGGACGCGTATGCCGCTGGGTGGCCTCTCGCGGTCGCCCGACGGGGTGCATACGTCGCCCTCGACCACGTCGGCACCGAGGGTGACGGACACGTCAGCGACGCCGAGCGTGCTGCCCTCGTGGCCGAGCTCGTCGAGTCAGGTCACGGCGACCGGGTCCTGCTCTCGATCGGCACCCCCGGTGTCTCCAAGGGCGAGCCCACCCGTGATCTCACCCCGGAGCAGCCCTGGAGCCACCTGCTGACGACCTTCGTCCCGCTCCTCAAGACCCGCGGCCTCAGCGACGAGGACGTCCAGCGGATCGTCGTCGACAACCCCCGCGACCTGCTGACGGTCGGCCCGCACGCAGCGCACGAGCAAGAGGTGGCCTGAGCATGCCCAGAGTGAACACCGTCCTGGGGCCGATCCCCACCGAGGAGCTCGGCCTCGTCGCCGTCCACGAGCACATCGGCTACGGCATGCCCGGCTCCGAGCTCGACACCCGCTGGTGGAAGACACCCGAGGAGCGCTACGACGAGACCGTCCCCAAGCTGCGCCAGTTCCACGAGTACGGCGGCGGCACCTTCGTCGACGCGACCGGCATCTGCAACGGCCGCGACGTCAACTACTACCAGTCGCTCTCGGAGAAGACGGGAGTGCACATCGTGGCCTCCACCGGCTTCGTCGGTGGCGACACCGCCCTGCCCTTCTTCGCCCGAGCCACGGTCGACTACCTCGCTGCACACTTCACCCACGAGATCACCGTGGGCATCGGCAACACGGGCGGCAAGGCCGGCATCATCAAGGTCGGCGTGAGCCGCGGCGGCCGGATGACCGACCTCGACAAGCGCATCTACCGCGCCGCCGCGAGGGCCGCCCTCGCTACCGGCGTCCCAGTCCTCACGCACCTGGCCATCGACGCCGAGAACGCCATCGCGATCTTCACCGAGGAGGGCCTGCCCCTCGACCGCGTGCTCTTCGGCCACGTCGACGACGGCGTCAACGCGGACAAGACCCGTGACACGTGGATCGCCGACCAGGGTGGCCGGATCGGCTTCGACACCTTCGGCTACGAGACCGAGCTCCCGGACCCGCCCTTCTGGGCGCGTCCGCGCAAGGAGCGGCTCGAGCACTTCCTGCGCTTCATCGGCGAGGGCCGCCTCCACCAGGTCCTCGCCTCCGCTGACGCCAACTGCAGCCCCCTCGGCTGGCCCGGCGTCGAGGGCCACACCGTCAACTACATCTTCGAGGACCTCATCCCCGACCTTCGCGCGGCCGGCCTCGACGAGGCCGCCATCAGGACGATCTTCGTCGACAACCCCGCCAGCTTCCTCAGCATCGCCAACTGACAGCACGAACTGACAAGGACGACAGTCATGCACTCCTCAGACCTCAGCAACCTCGACATCGCCGTCATCGGCGCAGGCTACGGCGGTGCCGCGGCCGCCAAGGCACTCTCCCTCCTCGGCGCCACTGTCAACGTCTACGAGCAGGCGAGCCAGATCCGCGAGGTCGGCGCCGGCATCGGCCTGCGCCCGTCCTCGATGGACCAGTTCCGCCAGTGGGGCATCTTCGACGCGATCGCCAAGGTGAGCTCGGCGAGCGACTACTTCGAGATCCTCAGCGCGACCAGCCACCCGATCATGAAGGACGAGTGGCCGGGGATGGAGGAGTACGACGTCAAGACGCACACTCACCTCATCCACCGCGGCGACTTCATCGAGGCTCTCGTCGGCGTCCTCCCCGAGGGCATGGTCCACCTCGGCCACAAGCTCGAGCGCATCGAGGACAAGGGCGACCGGGCCGTCGCGACCTTCACCAACGGCGTGACCGTCGAGGCCGACCTCATCGTCGGCGCCGACGGCATCAAGTCCACGGTCCGGGAGCAGCTCTTCAGCGACCAGCAGCCGGTCTTCGCCGGCGAGCACGCCTACCGCGCCGTGGTCGACGTCGACGACGCCCACGGGCTCGTCGTGGACGACAACCTGAGGATGTACGTCGGGCGCGGAACGAAGGTGTACGTCCTGCCGTTGCGTCACCGCGGCCAGATGTCCTTCGACGTGACAGCGCTGCGCACCGACAGCAGCTGGTCGCCGGAGCCGTCCAAGGACGACCTCATGGCCATGGTCGAGGGCTTCGACGAGCGGATCGTCGCGACCGCGCGCGACCTCGACATGGCCAAGGTCAACGTCCGCGCCGTCTACGACATCGACCCGGTCGACACGTGGCACTCCGACTCCGTGGCGCTGCTCGGCGACGCCGCCCACTCGATGTGCCACCACCAGGGTCAGGGCGCGAACTCCGCCATCCTCGACGCCGGTGGCCTCGCCGACGCCCTCCGTGAGGCCCGCTCGGTCAAGGAGGCGCTCGCCCTCTACCAGGCGACGCGCAAGCCGGTCACCGACGAGCTGCAGCGCATCTCCCGTCAGGGCTGGAGCGAGGACGAGATCAACGACGTCTTCCCCGGCCAGAAGCCCGCGGCCCAGCAGCCGCAGAACTGAACCCATGCCGCTGCATCCCGAGATCGCCAAGGTCCTCGCCACCCTGCCGGCACCGCCGCCGGGTCCACTCGACCCGGTTGCGATGCGCGCCGGCGAGGAGGCGATGGTCCCACCGCCCGAGGAGCGGCTCCCGCTTCACACTGTCGAGGACCTGACCGCGCGCACTGCCATCGGCGACGTGCCGGTGCGGGTCTACACGCCGGCGGACTCCGCGGCATACGGCGTGCTGGTGTACTTCCACGGAGGGGCGTTCTTCCTCGGCAGCCTCGACACGCACGACCACGTATGCCGCTCACTGGCCCAGGCGACCGGCCTGCGGGTCGTCTCGGTCGGCTACCGGCGAGCGCCCGAGGCCGCCTTCCCGGCCGGTCTCGAGGACTGCTACGCAGTCGTCCGCTGGGTCGCCGAGCACGGCGATCGCCTCGGCTGGGACGGCGAGACCCTCGCCCTTGCGGGGGACAGCTCCGGCGGCACCTTCGTGGCCGCCGTCGCGGCGATGGCGCACGACGACGGCTTCGACCGGATCACCCACCAGGTGCTCTACTACCCGTCGCTCGACCTCGACTTCGACGAGGACCGCTACGCCTCGCTGCGGGAGAACGCCGTCGGCTACGGCCTCGAGACCGCAGCCCTCAAGCCGTTCAACGCCTTCTACCTCGCGAGCGGCGCCGACCCCGACGACCCCCGGGTCTCCCCGATCAAGCGGACGGACCTCAGCGGCCTGCCGAAGGCGCTCGTCGTCACGGGCGAGCTCGACCCGCTGCGCGACGAGGGCGAGGCGTATGCCGCCCGGCTGCGCGAGGCAGGCGTCGAGGCCACGGTCAGCCGCTATGCCGGGGCCGGCCACGGCTTCGTCCAGCACTTCTCGTGGATCCCGGACTACCAGCGGGTCTTCGAGGAGACCGCAGCCTTCCTGGGCAGGCGGTGAACGCGATGACGGACGTCGCGATCCACCCGCTGGTCTCGCCGTGGGGACGCTTCGGGCTCTACAGCTTCTACATCGACGCACCCGAGCCCGCCATCGTCGACACCGGCATCGCGTCCTCACCAGCGGAGGGGATGGCCCCGGCGCTCGCGGCGATCGGTCGCCGCATCGAGGACGTCCGCTGGATCCTGCTGACCCACGGTCACATCGACCACGTCGGCGGGGCGCACGCCCTGTGGGAGCTGACCGGCCGGCGTGCCCAGGTCGTCATCCACGAGGCCGACGCGCCGCTGCTGCGCTCGCGCCGTGCGCACGTCGACGAGTACCTCGCCGGGCGGGGTCGCTACCTGGGCGATCCCGAGGGGGAGGCGAAGGTGACAGCCGCTGCCACCGCGGTCATCTCCGGGGAGCTGGAGCCGACCCTGCTCGTCAAGGGGGGCGAGACCCTCTCCCTCGGCGGTGACGTCACGGTGTCGGTCCACTCGATCCCCGGCCACACGGCGGGCTCGGTCGCCTACGTCGTCGACGGCCAACGATCGGTCTTCGTCGGGGACGCCGTCCAGGTCCACGGGGCGGCCAACGGCTTCCCCGGCTTCGAGGACCCGACGGCCTACCGCGCGAGCCTCGAGTACCTGCGCGACGAGGTCCGACCCAGGCACCTGTACCTCGGCCACCCCTACCGCAGAGCCGACGGGACGGCATACGGCGTGGAGCTCGACGCCGCACAGACGGCCGAGGCGCTGGGCGAGAGCCTCGAGATCGAGGACCGTGTCGCGGCGGCCGCCCACGGCTGCCTCTGCGCAGGGCTCCAGGAGTCGTCCTCGCCCTACTCGCCCTTCGCCCCTGTCGCCGCACAGGTCGGCTACGAGAACGACCCGACCCTCGAGCCGTCGCCGTTCTTCACGTCGCTGCACGGCTACCGCACGCGCCACGAGACCCAGCACTCCACGACCGAACACCGCACCGAGAACCACTGACAGAGGAGCACCGCAGCCATGGCTGACGCCCAGACCATCCGGGCCGGACTGCAGGACATCGTCGTGCACAAGGACCTCCGGGTCCCGATGCGCGACGGGGTCACGCTGGCCGCCGACGTCTACCACGGCACCGAGGACAAGCCACGGCCCGCACTCGTCGCGCTCAGCCCGTACGGCAAGGAGCTGCAGGCTCTCGCGCTCACGACACCGCCGCAGCGGCGGCCCTCGCCGATGTGGGACGGCTGCATCGAGGCCGGCGACATCGCTCGCGTCGTCGCCGAGGACTACGTCCACGTCATCGGCGACCTGCGCGGCTCGGGCGACTCCGAGGGCGAGCACATCGGGAACTACAACGCCGGCGGGGTCTCGCTCGGCCAGGACGCGTACGACTTCATCGAGTGGGTCGCCGAGCAGCCGTGGTGCGATGGCAACGTCGGCATGATCGGCATCTCCTACTTCGGATCGATGCAGGTCTTCGCCGCCGCCGAGCGTCCGCCGCACCTCAAGGCGATCTTCGTCTCCGGCGGCCACTACGACTTCTACGAGACGACCTACCACGGCGGCATCATGTGGTTCATGCCGCGCGCCGCCCGCGAGGGCCGCGGCGGCGACTCCGGCTGGGCCTTCACCGACCGCGTGAAGTCGCGGATGCTCGAGACCTACTCGCCCGAGGAGATCAAGGGGCGAGTCGCGAAGCGCCTCGAGGACCCGGACGTGGCCGCCTGGCCGAACCTCGTCCACCTGCTCCACTACCCGAAGAACCACGAGGCGTGGTTCGACATCGTGATGAACGAGCTCGACGGCGAGTGGTACGAGGAGCGCAACCCGATCAACCTCGCAGCGAACATCGACATCCCGGTCTACCTCCAGATCGACCAGGGCCGTGGCTGGACCGTCGACGGGCACATCGAGCTCTTCGAGACCCTCAAGGGACCCAAGAAGCTCGACATCGGCTCCTACCCGCCCATGCAGTCGCGCCCGTGGATCGAGGAGCACGACACGATGTTCCGCTGGTACGAGTACTGGCTCAAGGGCATCGACAACGGCGTCATGGACGAGCCCGCAGTGAGTGTCTTCGTCGAGGGGTCGCGCGAGGTCGTCACCGCGGACACGTGGCCGCCCCGGGCGGTCGACTACACGCCGGTCTACCTGCGGCCGCGCCGCAAGCTCTCGCTCGAGCCCGAGCTCATGGGCGCCGAGCACGCCGCTCCCGACGGCTTCTACCAGGCGCCGCTCACCGTCACCGACAAGGTCGAGATCATCGACTGGAGCACCGCGCCCTTCGAGGAGCCGACCGAGATGATCGGCACCGGAGCGGCGCACCTCTTCGTCGAGATCGACCAGCCCGACACGAACCTCATCATGCGGGTCTGGGACGAGGCGCCGGGCGGCAAGCGGCAGCTCATCACGACGGGCTTCCTCAAGGCCTCGCACCGGGAGCTGGATGAGGAGCGGACCAACGAGGGCAACCCCTATCACCCGCACACCCGCGCAGTGCCGGTCGAACCGGGCGTGATCGAGGAGTACGTGCTGCGGCTCTACCCGTTCGCGGCGACGTTCCTGCCCGGGCACCGGATGGTCGTGGAGCTGTCCAACGACGAGCCGCTGACGGACGCGCACAACGCCCTGCTGCCGCCGGACGCCTTCCACCTGCCGGTCGGTCGCCCGGTGACGCACAAGATCTACCGCGACGCGGCGCACCCGTCGCGGCTCGTGCTGCCGTTCACGCGGAAGGCGCCGGCGTCGCAGGCGTCGCCGGAGGGCGAGCGGTGAGCGACGCCTTCGTCTACGCCGCGGTCCGGACTCCGTTCGGCCGTTTCAACGGCGGCCTCGCCGGGGTGCGCCCCGACGACCTCGCAGCGGGCGTCATCGCGTCGCTGCTGGCCAAGGCGCCGGGCCTCGACACAGCGGCCGTGGACGAGGTCGTCTGGGGCAACGCGAACGGCGCGGGGGAGGAGAACCGGAACGTCGCCAGGATGGCCGCGCTCCTCGCGGGGCTGCCGACCTCGGTCCCCGGCACCACCGTCAACCGGCTCTGCGGCTCGAGCCTCGACGCCGCCATGATCGGCTCGCGCGCCATCGAGACGGGCGACGCCGACGTCGTCCTCGTCGGC
>NZ_JAPFQL010000051.1 GCF_028446585.1 Intrasporangium calvum | reverse complement strand
TGGTGGCGGTGGTCATGACGGTGTTGATCCCTTCCGGGCAGAGAACGGAGCGGCGGGGCTTGGCAGGTCGGCGGTGGGCATAAGCTCGAGGGCGGTGGCGGCGGCCGCCGCGACGACCGCGGAGGGCAGGGGCGCTGTGTCGGGCCCGGTGACGGCCAGGCGGCGGTCGCACGGAATGGCCACCAGCCGGCCCGTCTCCTCAAGGGCGTTGGTGCGCGGGCCGGTGGAGTGGCGGACCGGCCGGGGCCAGCGCGCCAGCCGCGGCCCGAGAACGGCGACGACGCAGTGGCTGACGTCCCGGTGGTCGGCCAGCAGGGCCAGGGTGGTCTCGAGTCGGCGCAGGCCGGGCATCGTCGCCGTCGTCACGAGCAGGAGCGGCTCGCCGCTCACGAGCAGCTCGCGCAGCCAGCACTCCGTGGCCAGCACGGCCTCGGCCGGCCGGGCGACGTCGACGATGCTCAGGTCGACGTCGCTCTCGGGTGGGATGGGCAGGTCGCCCGGCGTGAGCGCGCTGCGGCTGGTCCGGTCGATCAGGACGTGGTCGCGGCTGCCGCGCCGCCACCCGCCGCCGGAGTCACCGAGCTCGGCGGTGCTCGCGCCGGCCAGCCCGGACGCGGCCGGTGGCGCGCACTCGATGAGCCGACACCGAGCGCCTGTGGCCTCCGTGAGGGCGAGGGCGGTCGTGGAGGCGCCGACACCACCGCCGCAGCCGAGCACCGTGATGAGCCGGCCCCTCGGGGGGCGCCACGCGACGGCGCGCGCGGGCCCAGCGGCATACGCCTGGTCGTTGGTGCTTCCGGACTGGAGGGACCGCCAGGCCCGCTTGAGCTCGGCCACCGTGACCGGGCGGTCGGGTGTCCTGGTCGTCCTGATCGTCGGGGGGGTCACGCGAGCTCACCGCCCAAGGCGCGACGGCGGAACTCCAAGGCGGCGCGCAGGTCGGCGGCGGGCAGCGTCTTCAACGCGGCCTTCGCCTGCTGCACCTCACGCAGCTGAGCCACGCACCCGTCGAGCAGGCGGATCGCCTCGTCCTCCCGGCCGGCGATCTCGAACAGGTGAGCGACATCGGCAGCAGATCGCTGCCCCGCCTGCAGGGTGGCGTCGGGGGTTGGGTCGCGGTTGTCGTCGGTCACGGTGATCACCTCGACCACCCGAAGGTGACCGGGGCGGGTGCGGCGGTCACCGTTCATGCGGAGATTCCTCGGGTCTGGCAGGCCTGCGAGAGTGCCTCGATGCTGCGGCCGGCGCGGCGGCGCACGGTCACCGGGGCGATGCCGTACTCCTTCGCCACCTGTTCGGACAGCTCGTTCGACAGCAGCCCGCCCCGGCCGCGGCGGTAGGTCGTCGCGTCGGACCGGTCCGCGGCCGCCACGAGCGACAGCAGCAGGCTGCGGTCCTGGTCGCTGATCACCCGGTTGTCGCACGCCCAGGACAGCAGGTCCAGCAGCTCCTCAGCGGCGGTGGGCTCCGGCTGAGCGTGGGTGGCGCGCAGCTCCCCCCAGAACGACGCGTCCGGCTCGACCTGGTAGATCTGGTGCCACGTCGGGTCATGGCGCGCCAGCTGGCTCGCGGCGTCGCACTCCATCAGGACACCGGTCCGGGTGTTCATCAGGATGTTGGCGGCTACCCTGGTCAGCCGCTCCCACGCGAAGCTGCGGATCTCCAGCCACAGCTGCGCGGCCACGATCTCGTCGATCCGGTCCGACAGGGTCCGCAGCCGGTGCGCGAGCAGGCAGGCGCCCGGCAGCAGCGCCCACGCGAGCGTGGCCGCCGCGGCCCGGTCGTCACCCCCGTGGATCGCGGCGCGCTTCGCCAAAGCCTGCAGGACCTCGTCGGCATCTCTCTCCGTGGCCTGCTTCAGCCAGGGCCGGAGGGACGTCAGGTCTGCGACCGGGTCGAGCCGCTCGTCGTCTCGGGCCCAGTCCTGCCATCTGCGGGCGGCGAGGACGAGAAGCTCCGCGTCCTCGTCCTCGATGCCCAATTGCTCGGCAACACCCATCGCCGATCCCCTTTCGCCGTGTCGAACACGGCGAAAGGTCGGCGACCAGCGTCACCCGACTCGTGCCCCCTCAACGGCTCGGAGGCGGGGTACGACGGGGGTACGACGGCGTTTGCGCAGTTCAAACCTCGTACCCCAGGTCGAGGAAGTTCGACGCACCAGGAGCATCCGGACTGGTGGCAACGGAGACAGCGGACGCTGGGTGGACTGGCAGGTTGCTGGTCGGCGTCGTGAGGTGGCGCACTTCACGCTGGGACACTGCGGAAACTCTCGAGGGGTGCGCTGGCGCCCGCATGACGCAGTTCAAGGCGGTCATGAAGGTCGGCTGACTTACTGGGGGCGATGACTTCCCTTCAGCTCGCGGCTTGCGACGAGCGGAGCCACGCGTGCTGCTCGAGGATGCGCTCGGTCCGGTCGGGCAGTTCGTCTGGTGGGCCGGGCTGCTCTGCCCGGCCGCAGATCTCGTCGGTGGCGATGCGTTCGGCTTCTCGGTGGTGGCCTTCAGCTGCGGCGACGGCGGCGAGGTCGAGCCGGGGGATCTCCTCGTAGGGGGCTGCGAGGCAGGCGAGCTCGGCGGCGGCCCGGGCGGTGCGGTGGTCGCCTGCTTGGAGGCTGTGGGTGGTGACGAGGTGGGCGACGTCGACGACGGCGCAGAGCATGTGGTGGTCGAGGCGGTCGCCTTCGAGCAGCCAGGACCAGCCGCCTGGGCGGAGCCGGTCGAAGGGACGGCCTTCGACGAGGGTGAGGGCGCGGCGCAGGTCGGCGATGCCGTCGGCGCCGCGGGCTTCGCCGCGCAGGCGCAGGCGCTTGAAGAGGTCGAGGTCGGTCAGGACGTCCTCGACCTGGTAGACGCCGACGCCGCGGGCCTTGGCTGCGGGGGCTTCTCGGGCGTCGGGCAGGTGCTTGCGGCCGGTGCGGGGGTTGATCCCGAGCCAGTCGCGGACGATCTTGACGTCGTTGCGTGCCCTGGCTGGGGTGAGGGAGAACGCGTCGGCGAGCTCGTCCGGGGTGGCGCCGTAGGGCCTGGTGGCGAGGTAGGCGAGCAGCTCGGTGTAGTACGGCTTGCGCTTGGTCAGGGCGACCCCGCGGGTGCGGGCTCGGACGGGCCCGAGGAGGGTCAGGCGGGGCAGGTCGCAGTGCTCGGAGAACCAGGCCTGCAGGTCCCGGTCGAGGTGGGGGTCGGTGTCCTCGACGAGGTGGCGGGTCTCGGGTGTCACTGCGGGTGCGAGGGTCTCGAGGTCCTCGATCGTGGTGGCGGCGGCTTCGAGGTAGTCCTCGTCGCGGAGGTCGAGGATGGAGGTGGGGCGGTCCTCTGCCGTGGTGAGGGTCGTGAGGGCGTCCCGGGTGAGGGTGTGCTCTTCGCGCAGCGCCCCGGCCTCGTCGGCCAAGGCGCGCCAGCCCAGCGCCTGCGGGTCTGCCGGGATGCGATCGTCGGCGGTGTTATCGGCCTGGGCGAGCAGGGCCGCGCAGCCCTTGGCCTCGTCGGGGGTGAGCCCGACGGCGACGAGGTCGAGCCCGACGGCCGGGATGGTGATGCGCCCCTCGGCGGTGACGTGCACCGCGACGCCATCGGTTGCTTCCGCGCGGCCGGTGAGGACGACGGAGGTGGAGGTCATTCCCGGGTTGTCGGTGATGAGGGCGCGCAGCTGCTGCACAGCGACGTCCTGCGCTGTGCTCTCGTCGAGCAGGAGCAGCGTGGCGTGCCAGTGGTCCGCGCCGGCCTGGGCGGACCTGGCGGTGGGCACGTCGAGGCCGGCGTCGCTGGCGCTGTGCAGGGTGCTCGTCGCGTCGGTCAGTGCCTCACCGGCCACGGTGTCGGCGGTGGGCTGCGCGCGGACGCGCTCCGGGTTGAGGGCGGCGAGCTCTTCGGCGACCCCGATGCAGTGCACGGTGACGCCGTGTGACCAAGGGTTGCAGGCCAGTTCGGCGGCGAGGTAGCGGGCCAGGTCCTGGGCGTAGGTGGGGTCGCCGGTGATCGTCAGGGGCGTGAGCAGCTCGCAGTTGAGCAGCCACGTCTCGCCGGTGTCCGTGGTGCCGACGGTGACCAGGAGTGGGTACGGCGCCGGCTGGTCGGGCACGGGCGGGCCGACGTCGTCCGGGCCGGTGGACGTCGGCAGGTGCCAGCGGCGCCGGTCTCCTGCCGATCGCCAGGGCGCGGTCGCGTCCTGAGTCTGGCTGAGGTGCAGGGTCAGGTCGGTGGGGCCGAGCTGGATGGCGGCGAGCTGCGGCATCGGCTCGGCGGTTGCGGTCTGGGCGGCGGCGAGCCGGCGGAGGACCTCGTCGAGCCACTCGACTCGCGCCGCGGCGGGTTCTCCGGTGACGGTGACGGTCTTCTCGACCGGGGCGAGCTCGGGCCGGGGGACGGTGATGGTGCGGCCGGGGCGGCGGGCCCGGAACTGGGCGCGGCGGCGGGCGCGGAGCGCGAGGAACATGGACCCGGCGAGGATGCCGCCGGCGCCGGTGAGGCCGGTCAGCAGCCAGGCCGGTGTCACGGTCCCGTCGCCTGTGCTGTCGCCGGTGTCGGTGCTGGTGTCTGCTGCCGTCTGGTGCGTGTCGGCCCCTGATGTCGCTGTCGTCGCAGATCCGGGCGGCCCCGCGGGCGGCGTTGTCGCTGACGCCGCTGCCCTTCCGGGGGGTGTCGCTGTCGCGGCGGACGCCCCGGCCGGGTTCGCGCTGTTGGGGGTGGTGTTGTCGCTCGGTCCCTCTGTCGCCGGCTCCTGTGTCGCGCTCCCGGATGCTGACGCGCCACTGACGTCACCCCCGGCACCGGTGTCGTGCCTGTCGGTGCTCCGGTCGTCCGCCGTTCGGCTGTCAGGTCGGGGGTCGGGTTGTGAGCTGGCGCGGCCAGTGTCTGTCGCGGTTGGGGTGTCGGGGATGGTGAGGGTCCAGCCGATGTCGATGACGTCGGGGTCGGTCAGCCGGGCGCCGCCGGGCTGGGGGGTGTCGCGGGAGGCGTCGAAGATCTCGGGGTACCGGTTGGGGTTGCCGAGCTCGGTCGCGGCGATCTCGGACAGGGTGTCGCCGCGCTGGACGACGTGCGGGCGACCTGTCGCGTCGCCGTCCGGTCGCGTCGTCCCGCGCGTGGAACGGGTTGTCGGGGCGGGCAGGCGCAGGGCGGTGCCGGGGGTCAGGAAGTCGGGGCGGGCGCCGAGGATGTCGCGGTTGAGGGCGGCGATCTCGGGGTAGCGGCGTCCGGATCCGAGGTGCTCCTCAGCGATGGACCAGAGGGAGTCGCCCTGTCGCACGGCGTGTCGCCGCGGGGCGACGCTGTCCGCAGTCCCTGTCATTGGGGCGTCCGGGGTGTCGCCGACCTCCGTCCCTGGCCGGGGTCGGGAGTCCGCTCCAACCGCTGGGCTCCTGTCGCTTGGGTGAACGATGCCGGACGTCGACGTCGCTGTCGTCGCACCGGCGCCACTGCTCGGGTATCCGGTCGCCGCTGTCGCGGCCGGCGTCGGCGGTGTCGTGCCGGTGGCGGCTGCCACGGCGGGTGTCGCCAGCGGGGTCGACACGAACAGCAGGGCGGCTGTGGTGACGAGCACGCGGGCTGCCCCTTGGGGCACGGCCAGGCCGGGGAGCGGCCGGACGGCGCGGCCGCGCACCATCGCGGCTGCCTCGGCGAGGATCGACCCGGTCAGGACGGCCCACGCCAGCCAGCCGAGGATGACGAAGGCGGTGACGGCCAGGGTGCCGTCGTCCGGGCGAGTCAGCGCCCCGACGAGGCCATCGAGGGACGGGAGCCGGTTCGGGGCCCCGCCGACGGCGAGAAGCACCGCGGGCAGCCCGCCGAGGATCGCGAGGACGCCGAGGGTGGCGGCGAGCCCGGTCAGGCGGGCCCGTGCCGTCGAGGCGGCCGGGGTGGTTATCGGTCGCTGGGTCATCGTTCGACGCCTCCTACGGTGCGGGCGATGCGGGACTCGGCGGCGGCGGTGACGGTGAGCTGGTTGATGCCGATGAGGCCGAGGAACTTCGTGTCGTAGGTCGCGCTGGTGGTCACGATGACGGTGTCGCCGCCGCGCAGGCTCGCGGTGCCGGTCAGGTCCGCGGCGGTGAGGTAGGCGCGGGCGGCCGCCACGGCGGGGCCGGGGTCGGCCCGGGCGGCGAGGCCGCGGACGGCGAGCGAGGCTTGGAGCTGCTGGCCGCCGGCGCGGGCGGCTTGGGCCGCGATGTCGCGGGCGTACTGCTGGGCGTGGACCTGTCCGCCGAGGTCGACGGCGAGGCCGACGAGGATGATCATGACGAGCCCGGAGGTCGCGATCCAGATGCTGATCGAGCCCTGCTCCACATGCCCGCCGGCCAGCTTGGCGCGCGGCCGCGGCGTCCGAGGGGGTGCGGCGCGGGCTGGCCGCCGCGGCCTGGTCGGTGCTGGATGCATGGTCATCGCTCCCGGTAGGTGTCGATGGGCGAGGTCATGGTGGCCGTCACGGTTCTGGTGCCGGGCACGCCAGGAACCGCGAGGTCTGCCAGGTCGACGACGCAGCTGACCGTCGCGGTGACCGCCGCGGGGGTGCCGACCGGCGCGCCGAACCCGGCCGCGTCGACCTCGACCCGCGCGGTGACGCAGTGGATGTCCTGCTCGGTCAGGTTGGCGGCGGCCGCCGACCGTGCGTCGGCGACGGCGGCCTGCTGGGTGCGGGCGATGGACGCGGAGCGGGCCGCGGCGGACGTTGCGGACTCGACGGCCTGGTGGGCGACCGCGACGCGGCCGGCGAAGATGATAAGGCCGACGAAGAGCAGGAAGGCGGGCACGCCGATGACGGCCTCGATTGCCGCCGAACCCCGATCGTCCCGGGCTCGCCGGCAGAGCCTTCGATGGCTGGTCATCGGGTGAGTCGTTCGACGGGTGCGGTGGCGGACTGCTCGAGCAGCGGGGACCAGCCTGGGATGACGTTGAGGGATCGGCCGCGGACCGTCACCGTGGCCGTGGTCGCGGTCCGGGCACCGGTGACGGCGACGGCGGTCAGGACGTCGTCGCCGCCGGCGTCGGCGACGAAGTTGAGGGCGGCCCGGGTGCCGTGGCTGGTGGTGCCGGTCTCGGCGGCGGCGGCGCGGGCGCCTTCCTGCGCGGCGGCGATCGCGACGGTGCGGGCGTGGTAGTAGAGCGCGGCCTGCATGCCGAGGAACATCATCGAGAACATCACCGGCAGCAGGAACACCATCTGGATGGACGCGGACCCGCCCTCGCGGCCACTTTCGGGCAGGCGGCGCGCAGCGTCCCGCACCGGGGCGCGCAGCCGTCGACGCGGCGGACGCGGCCGGGTCATGGCGTGGGGCGTGGCGGGCGTCATGGCGGGAACCGTCAGCGGATGTTGCCGGCCTGGGTGGTGACGTAGGACTTCACCGCGGCGACGACGATCCCGACGATGGCGATGACGGCGACGGCCCAGATGACCTGCTCGATGGTCACCGACCCGCGGTCGCCGGGACCGTGCGGACGGCGCAGCGAACGGACCCGGCCAAACTGCCCCTCGAGCTGGTGGGCGAGGTGGTCGGTGAGCCGTCCGCCGAGTGTGTGCAGGGTGGCGGCGAGCCGGCCGATGATCTGGTTCTGGCTGTTGAGGTGCATGGTGGTGCTCCTTCCATGGAAGCGGGCTGAGGACGTCAGGTGTGCGTATTCCGTTGCGCTGCAGAGCTGGCGGCAGCGCCGTGGGCTGGTTGTCAGGGGCCGTCACCTCCGAGGACGCGCAGCAGGGAGGGGGCGACGAGGATGGCCAGGAAGATGACCCCGAGCAGGCTCATCGGGATGGACATCCGTTCGCCGACCTCGTTGGCCTTGGCCAGCTCCGTGTTGAGCATCGCGGCGCGCATGCTGGCCGAGCGGGCCCGCAGGTTGCTGTAGATCTGGGCGCCCTGCTCCCCGGAGAGGCGCATGATGTCGGCCAGCTCGTCGAGCTCGGGCAGGCCGAGCTCGTCGGCGAGGGCGTGCAGGGCCTCCCACGGAGCCTGCCCGGACCAGCGGGACCGGGCCAGCTCCTCCCCGAGCCGGCGGAACACCCAGCTGTCCCCTACCGCGGCGGCGACCTCCATCGCCTGCCTGGAGCCGCTGCCGCTGTTGCGTTCGAGGGCGACGAGGTCGATGTACGCGCCGAGGGCGCGGGCGAACTCGGCGCGGGCCTTGTTCGCGTCGTCGCGGACGTTGTAGTCGGGCAGGAAGAACATGACCGCGGCCAGCGCGAGCGTGCCGAGCGCGGGGACCGCGACGGGCAGGGGCAGGCCGATGAGGGCGAAGAACGCGGCCAGCAGCGGCGGGATGAGCAGGCCGAGCAGCGCGAAGAGGACCTTCTCCCCGTAGAACCGGGCGAGGGTCATCCGCAGGATCGCCAGCTCCCGCGTCGGTGTTCGTGTCCAGGCCGCGGCGGGCAGGGTTCGCATGGCCCACAGCCCGAGCCGTTCCCGCCCGTCCGCCGGACCGCCCGAGTTGCCGTCCCCACCGTGCGTGCCGGGGCGGGTGGGCCGTCCTGGGGCGAGGCGGGTGAGCACGTCGGCGAGGTCCGGTTCGGCCGGGGCGAGCCGCCACAGCAGCAGCGCCGCGCCGAGCCCGACGAGGGCCCCGGCGGCCAGCGCGAGCTGCAGGCCGGTCACGGTCGGGCCCCCGTGTCGTGGGTGCGGGCGGGGGTGCCGATGAAACGGGGCAGGGGCGCGCCGGTGGCCATCCGTCGCATCCACACCAGCGTGAGAACGTACAGAGACAGGAGCAGGGCTAGGAGCGCCTGCCCGAGCGGGGTGCCGTACGGCTCGATGTAGCTGCCGGTCAGGGCCAGGACCGCGAGCACGCTGACGGTGATGATGGTGACCCAGCGGGCGGTGGCGCGGGGCTTGGCGCGGTCGGCCTCGATCTGTCGGCGGGCGCGGACGTCGGCGGCGACGGACTCGGCGAGGCTCTCGAGGATGGACGCGAGCCCGGCGCCGCGGCGGCGGGCTCCGAGGATGAGGTTGGCGGCGACGAGGTCGCCGGTGGCGTCGTCGAGCTCGTCTGCGAACGCCCGGAGCGCGTCCTCGGTGGACCAGCGGGCCCGCAGGCGGGCGACGAGCCGGGACACCTCGGGGCGGATCGCGGCCGGGGTGGAGCGCAGCGTGGCGATCAGGGCCTGCTCGAGGCCGACGCCGACGGTGAGGACCCCGGCCAGGGAGCGGGTCCACTCCTCCATGGCCTCGAGCCGGTCGATCCGCGCCGTTGACGCCGGCGCGGACAGCAGGACCGGCACGCCTGCGACGGCGGCTGGTGCGAGCACGATGGCGATGAGCCACCCCGTCCAGACGGCGATGGTGGCGCCGGCGACGGCTCCGACGGCCAGCAGCACCCGGGTCCGCCGGCTCACCCGGGTCAGGCGGGCCAGTCTCGCCACTGGGGTGGTCGTATGCCGCTGGGCTGAGTCGCGCACGGGCCGTGCTCGCCCGCCGACGGCGAGGCCGATGAGGCCGGCGACGACGAGTGCACCGGCGAGGGCGGGGACGGCGGGGGTCATGACGCCGCCTCCCCCGGCTGATGGTGGGGCGGGTGGTGGGCGGCCTGCGCGTAGAACCCGGCCAGGTCGAACCCGTGCCGTTCGAGGGCCCGGTACTCGTCCGGCAGGACGCCGGCCACTGCGGGGCCGGTGTTGCTGGGGGTGAAGACGTGGGTGGTGGCGTAGCCCTTCTCCCGCTCGCCGGGGGTGACGGCGAGGATCTCGGAGGCCCACCGGTCGCGGCGGGCCGTGCCGTCTGGCAGGGGGGTGGTCTCGAGGTGGAGCTGGACGACCAGGTCGATGTTCTCGGCGACGGCGCGAGTGGCGTAGTCCTGGGTGACGTGCGCGCCGGCCTCCATCGCGCACGTGACGAGCTTGCGCAGCGCGGCCTCGGCGGTCGCGGCGTGGGTCGTGGAGATCGACCCGGCCCCGGACTCCATCGCCTTGATCATCGCCAGGACCTCCCGGCCGCGGACCTCCCCGACGATCTGGCGGGAGAGGTTGAACCGGAAGGAGTCGTAGAGGGCCTCGTCGATGCTGAACTCGCCCGCCTGACGGCCGTCCGGGCCCCGCTCCCCGGACCCGGGGCGGGCCTCCCACGCGTGGACGATCGGGTGCACGTCGGGCAGCTCGTGCAGGTGCAGCTCGTACTCGGTCTCGAAGGTGCCGATCGCCTCATGCGGGGGGATCTCCGCGCACAGCGCCCTGACCATCGTCGTCTTGCCCGCGCCTTGGGGGCCTGCGACGACGACGGACTTGCGGGCCCGGATCGCGGCCGAGAGGAACGACGCGGCGAGCGGGGTGAGGGTGCCCCGGTGCACGAGGTCGTCGAGGGTGACCCGGCGCAGCCGGTGCCGGCGGATCACGACCGAGGGGCGGGGGGTGACCCACGCGGCGGCGGCGAGGCGGGCGCCGCCGTCGAGGCGCAGGTGCAGCCGCGGCTGGGCCTCGCTGAACGGGCGGGCGTTGACCTCGGAGCGGGAGGCGAGGAAGACGAGGAAGTCGATCAGCTCCTCGTCGCTGTCCGCGACCGGCGGTCCGGGCAGCAGGGTGCCGTCGGTCAGCTCGAGCCGGACCGTGTCGTGGCCGGTGATGATGATGTTCTCGACCCGGTCGTCGTCGACGAGCGGCTGGAGCCGCCCGAGGCCGAACAGGGCGTCGAAGACCGCGGCGGCGAGGGCCTGCTGCTGGGGCGGGGTCCACGGGTCGCGTCCGGCGGAGACCTGCTCGGCGGCCTCGGTTTCGAGCAGCTCGAGGATGATCGAGCGGCCGAGCTCGCGCTGCGCCTGCCGGTCGAGCCGGCCGCGGTCACCGCCGAGGGCGGCGCTCAGCTGTTCGGAGGCCTGTGACCGGAACGCCGCGACCAGCGCCCAGTCGAGCCCTCTTGCTGCCGAAGCCCCGGCCTGCGGAGAGTTGTTCTGCGTGTACGTCTGGTGGACAGTGAGATCCGCCGGAAGCGGCGCTGCAGGGACATGTTCAGTTGGGGTGAGACGGAACTGGGACCGCACCCGCCCCGGACGCGCCGAGCCCGCGACTGTCGGGGCAAAGAGCGGCAGGCTCGTCGGGTCCGCCGCCACCGTGTGGAGCGGGGAGCCGGGCGCGCTTCCGGCTGCGTCGATGGGGCGTATGCCGTTGGGCTGGGTCATCGGGCCACCCCCTCGGGCGCGTAGTGGTCCGCGTGCTGGGCCGGGGTCACGGCGGCACGCCTCGCGGCGACAGTGGCTTGGATCGCGGCGCGGGCTGCGTGCAGGCTCCGCACGAGCGGGCTGGACTCGAACCGCCGCGGCGGGCTCGCGCCGTGGGAGAAGACGGCCGCGGCGGGCGGGTCCCAGGCGATCGCGGACGCGACCGGAAGGCCGAGGACCTTCGCGACGTCGGCGGCGGCATACGGGCGCCTGTCCCCGACGAGCAGGAGCCCGAGGGTGCCGGTGGCGCCGTCGGTCTCGACGTCGTCGCGCAGCGTCTGCGCCCAGGACTTCGCTCCGGACAGGGAGACCAGGTCGGTGCGGACGGTCAGCAAGGTCAGGTCGGCGCCGCGGATGAGGGGATCGGGTGAGCCGGTCAGGCCGAGGCGGCCGGCGTCGACGATGACGTCCTGGCCGGTGCGCTCGAGCGCATGGAAGGCGCGGCGGAGGGGCTCCCACACGTGGGTGAGGCTTCGGGCCTGGGCGTGGCTGCGGATCCCGGGCAGCAGCCACGCCTGATGCTCGCGGGCGGGGTCAGGGATGGGCATGAGGGTGCCGGGCAGCGCGGCCTCGACGTGGTCGTCGCGGTGGGCCAGGGCGAGGTCGATCAGGCCGCGTGCGGGGGCGACGGTGCCGCGGAAGTAGCCGGCCAGGATCGGGGACCCGCCGGTCGGGTCGGCCTCGACGAGGACGACCGGGCGGGGCCATGCCAGCGCCAGGCCGACGGCCGTGGTGGTGGCCCCGGGGGACCCGGAGGCTGAGGTAAGCACGATCAGCGCCACGGTTCAGCGCTCCCGTGAGTCGAGGACGAGGGCGACCTTGCCGGTCGCGGCGCGGGCGGCGAGCTCGGCGGCCGCGGCATACGGCACCTGCACGCTGACGACCGTCTGCCCGGTCTGGGCGTCCGGGTGCACGCCGACGACGATGGCGGCGATGGACCGCTGCTCGCCCTCGGCGACGTCGCCCTGCTGGCCCGGCGTCGCGACGACCCGGACGTGGTCGCCGGCCCGCAGCAGCTCGCCGGGCAGCAGCGCCGGGGGCAGCGAGACGCCGACGACCGAGCTGCCCTTGCCGGGTAGGACTGCGGCGGTGACCGCGTCGGCGGTGACGAGACCGCCTGCGGGCAGGTCCATGGCGGCGCGCTGTCCGACCAGGCTGTCGAGGGCGGAGGCTGGGACCGGGTTCAGGGCCGGGTCGAGGCTGACTCGCACGACGATGAGGTTGTCCCGGTCGATGAGCTCGCCACGCTGGACCGTCGCGCGGGCCGCGACGACCTCCCGGGCGGTGCTCGTGGACGTGTATGCCCACACGGCGAGCAGCGCACCCAGGCAGATCGCCGCGATGGAGGCGACCACGAGCATCGGCCGGCGGCGCAGCTTCGGTGGCGGCGCGATCGGCGCCCCACCGGGGACGGCGCCTGACCGGCCTGCCTGGCCCATCGCGGGTGTGGTGGGTGCGGTGTGCGTGCTGTTCAGTGTCGACATGATCCCCCGATCGGCTGGCGCTTACTGCGACAGCACCTGGGCCTCGCCCATCGTGATGGTCGTGGTCTGTGTGAAGTTCAGCGGGATGGTTCCGGACAGGCCCATGCCGGACCAGTCCACGGTCCAGTGCGAGGTCGCCCGGACGGTGTAGGCGCCCTGACGGGTGTACGTGTGCCCGCAGTCTGGGCTGGGCTGCCGGCCAAAGGAGTCCGCATACGGGGTGCCCGCTCCGCGGCAGGTCACCACGGAGCCGTCGCCCATCTGCCAGACGATCCGGTCGGCCTTGGCGACGGCGGTCACCGAGAACCCTCCCGCGGATGCGGTGCGGGTGATCGGCCCCAACGTCGACGGGCCGGGATCCTGGACCCACATCCAAGTCGGCATGCCGATGATCCCGATCCTGCCGGCCACCGGCTCGGGGACGATCCCGATCGACACGGCCTTCAGGCGCATCTGCGCGATCGCGGACTGGGCCAGGACACGCGGGTCCGGTGGCGCGGCGGGTCCGGCGGGCGGGGTCGCGGCCCAGCGGTAGGTAATCGGTATGCCACCGACGGCGGCCACGAGCGGGTCATAGCACTCGTAGATCGCGCCGTCCGTGTGCCCCGACCAGCGCGGGTCGCTCTTCGGTGGCTGCGGGGCAAGTGGTTTCACGTAGCAGCCCCAGCTGTTGCTCCACCACGACTCGCCGTCCCGGCACGGCAGCTCGTCCCCATTCGCGTTGACACACGCCTTGGGCGCACCTCCGCCGCTCTGTCCGCCGCCACCACCCCCGGGCCTTGTGCCGACTGGGCCACCTGGATCCTCGACGACGATCGTGCAGGTGCCCCACCGGGGGTTGAAGACAGACGGCGGGGTGCAGGTCACCGGGTCCCCGGCCGATGCTGGAGAGGCCGATAGGACCCCGAGGGCAAGGGTGACTGCCGGAACGAGGGCCGAGCGGGTCAGCATGTCCCCACCGCCTTGTCCTGCATCACGTAGAACTTGCCGTCCGTGCCCTGCTCCACCACGGACGTGTAGCGGACCCGGGGAGGACGGCCAGCCGCGACCACGGACTTGCCATCCTTGTCCACGAGGTTCGTCTTGCTCACGTCGATGCACATGTCGACGTTGAACTTGCCGCCTGCCGACGTCGCGGTTGACGACACGACGGAGATGCTGCCGGTCTGCCGGTACCCCTTGCGTCGTTGGCTCGTCAGCAACTCCCGCCACATCTCCAGGCTCTGGTCCCGCGCGACAGTCGTGAGCTCGTCCAGGCTCCGCTTCGGGGCGGCGCCCAAGGCATCAACCAAGCCCCAGAGTCTCGCGACGGCAGCCTCCGCGCCGGCCAGCTGTGGATCGGCGGCAGTCGTCGACGTAGTCATGGCCGTTGGCGTAGCGGTGGGCGGCGGCGCAGTCGTGGTCCCCGACGGCGCCTCCGGGTTCGAGCACGCCGCGGTCGCCAGGAAGGCGGCGATCGCGACTCCGACGACGGCCCGTCGGGCGTGGATGGTCATGGCATCTCCTTCAGGTCTCATGTGGCCTAAGGCGGGGATGTTCCTGCGGGCGATCACCTTGGTCCAAGGGATTTCTGCTTGCACGGGCAGCGGTACGTGGATACGGCACCTGTCGAATCGCTGCTTCGGCCCTCCCGGAGCTCGGCGCGGGCCCGCTCGGATGGTGGAGAACGGGCTTGCTCGGTGTCTGCCGCACCCAGCCCACCACACAACTGGCGGATGCGCTCGTCGAGATCGACCGTTCCACAGGGCCGCCCGGGTCAGCCGGGTTATCCACAGGTCGCTCCGACCGTGTGCCGGCTCAGATCTCCTTCGGGCCCTATGGAGCGACAGGCCTATCAAGACTTGTCCGGTCAGGAGGTACCACATGTCCGAGAAAGCCCGACACCCTCAGCCCCATCGCCACCCTGATCGGGTGCCTGCTGATGCCGCTGCCGTCACTTTGACGGCCGCGGCGGCGGTCATGCCGACACTGCTGTCCGCCCAAGGGATGATCTCGGTCGGGATCGACGTGCTGCGCCTGACCGCCGCTGCCGCTGTCGCCCTGGCCGTGTTCCTCGAGCTCGCGCTCGTCTCCTCGGCGCTGCTGGCCCGATCCGCCGTCCTGCGCGGGCGGTCAGCGCGAGCGGACCTGCTCTCCACGTGGGTGTTCTCCACTGTGAGCGGAGTCTTCTCAGCCGCCCACGAGCTCGTCGGACAGCCCGACACCCGCGGCGTCAGCACCTGGCAGCTGGACGCGCGCTCGGCCCTCGCGGCCGCCGTCCGCGTCGCCGCGCCCCTGGTCGCGGCGTGGCTCTGGCACCGCATCCTGACCGGCGACCGACACAGCGCCGACAGCGCACCGACACGCCGCGAAGCCAGACGACACCGGCTCATGCTCGCCGTCGCCACCGCCGCCCTCGACCTGCAGCGCACCCGACAGGCCCGGCCCGGATCACGTGCCGCACTTCGCGCCCGCCGCCGCCTCGACCGACGCCACCGATCGCTGCTGCGACACGTCCCCGCCACCGACCCCCGACTGTCCGGACAACTGACGCTGTGGCTGACCGAGGTCGGTCGAGTCCACCACCTCGACGCACAGCTCACGTCCGGCACGATCCCGCTCCGAAGAATCCCGGGGGACACCCCAGGCGACAGCGAGCTCGACACCGCCGACACCGCCCCGCCGGCGGACGGCCCCTCTGCGCGCCTGGCGGTCGCTGTTGCCCTCGTACGTCACGACGACACCGTCAGCGGACAGGACGTCGCCGCCGCCTTCACCCAGAGAGGCTGGCCGGCGACCCCACGAACGGGCCAACGCTGGCTCGCCAAGGCCCGCACGAGTCTACAAGGGGATATGGCACCGGCGGCGACCAGACCTGCCGACGTGCTTGCGACCGTTGTCCGCTGACCGAGTAACTGTCGGGAAGCCCAACGTCACCACCAGCACCCGGCCGGTGGAGAGAGAGGGATTGTGCGCACTCTGTGCCATGGGCGCGTTAGGCTCAAAGGCCATTCTGCATAAACCAAGGGGGTTCCATGTCGCGCGTACGCCAACGATCGGTGAGTAGACGGCAGGGGCGACGGCCAATCGAGAACTCGGATTCCGCGATAGAGCAGCTCTCTCTCGACCTTGCACGTCGCTGGGGCCTGAGCAAGGTGGCCATATCAAGGTGGTCGCAACTGGACCCTGAAACCATGACTCAGATGCTCGATCAGACGAACGATCCGAAAGCGCAGCTCACGGCGGCGATCGGAGCCTTGCGAGGTGGACGATTCAGTGTCGAGGACGAAGCTTACATGATCGCCTTCGGCCTCTTCAGGATGAGGATGCTATACCACATAAGCAAGGAAACGCGATTCGCTCTGGGCGAACTCTCACTGCGCCTGGTAGATGAACACCGCCAGCCCGTCCCAGCATGGATCCCCAAACTGCGTGAGGAACTTTCAGCCGCCCATAAATCCGGCCTTGAGCCGGACTGGGGAGAAGCCAGTGGCAGGACGGGCGCCGACACGATACGTCTCGTCAACCTCATCAGGGCCGGATTGGGACGTTCAGAATACGTATCCCCCAAGGACTCGGGAATAATCGAGCCGACGACCGGACCGGAACTCCCGATTGGGGTCAGATCAGGAACTAAAATCCAGGCTATTTCCCTGCGCAACTTCAGGGCATGCACTGACTTGCAAAGGGTCGAACTTCGGAACGGCGCAGGCTCGATCTCCTCCCTTATCGTATTTGGAGACAATGGCGTTGGGAAGTCCAGCATCGCCAGCGCTGTTGAGTTCGCATGCCAAGGCACGGTCGGCCGAAAGAGATTCGGAGCAGCGATCGGCACTGCGGAACTCGTGAACCTGACGCACCCCGAATCGGAGGCGTGGGTGCAGGCCGAACTGGCCGATGGACGTCTCTTGGAGCGCAGTGCCAGCAAGGATAGGTATCGCTGGACCATCGCTGGAGGACCGGACCCCTTTGAGTTCTCACTTGTACCCATGAGCCTCCAGAGAGCTGACATCGTCACATTTCTCAACACACCATCGAAGACCCGAGCGCAACTGTTCGTAGATCAGATGGATCCTGGCATCGAGGACGAAGACGATCCCGGCCTGATCGCTGAGCGTCGACTGGAGCTTCTGAAGCAGACCCGCCGCGAAATCATGCAGGACCTCTGTCTACGCGCCAACGTACCGCTGGGGACTGACTTCAACATGCATGGGCGTCTACTTCGCGAGGTCCACCTCGACGGCCAGACTGGTGCTGAGTGGCTAGCATCCGGACGGGAGATCCCGATCGCCATGAGCGAGGAAAGGGCAGCCTGGACCAAGCTTCAGCGAGAGTTGGCTGAGGCGAAGAAGGCCGTGAGCCTTCTGCCCAGGACGACTCTCCGAAATCACGCTCATCGCGTAAGACGGTTCTCGGAGATTCTCGGAGACCTCAGCGTGCCGCTAACGGATGCCGTCAAGAGCATCACTGGATACGCCCATTTGGACAGACTTTCGGTGGACTTTGGCTTCAACGGCCCCCTTTCTCTTGAGCTAAGGGTTCATCTGTCCTCAGGGACCATCGTGGCCCCCGAGGGGCTGTTCAGCGAAGGAGTTCAGGACCTCATAGCGATTCTATTCTTCTTGGAAGTCGCGCGCGCCGCCTCGGAACGCGGACAGGCTAGAATACTGATACTTGACGACGTAATTCAGAGCGTGGACTCCACGGTTCGAACACGCCTTCTAGAGCACATATGTGATACATTCAGGGATTGGCAATTAATCATCACATGCCACGACCGGCTCTGGCGCGAGCAGGTCCGTACCACATTCTCCCGAAGGGGAGTTACCTTCGTCGAGGCGGAAGTGCGCTCCTGGTCGTTCGAGAAGGGCCCCGCGGTGGTCCAGCAGGATGCGGCAAATCCAGCCGGCGCCTTGCGCGAATCTCTCTCCATCGGGGAACCCACCCTCGTGTCCGCCTCGGCGGGTCGCTTGTTGGAGAAGATTTGCGACCGCCTATCTTGGACCCTGCCTGTTTCCGTCACACGCAGACGGGGCGATCGCTACGACCTTGGCTCCCTCTGGCCTCCGGTTCGAGCGCGCCTACAGAAGGGCAACTTGGCCGAGCTAACGACTCGTCTCGATTCCCTGGTTTTAATGCGGAACCTCTTGGGTGCGCACTACAACGAGGACGCTGAGTCTTTCTCAATGCTTGATGTTACAAACTTCGCTCAGGCCGTCCTGGAACTCTGGGAATCCACTTACTGCGAGTCCTGCGTGCGCTGGGTCGCTCCAGCCCAAGGGGCCACACTCCTTACGTGTAGGTGTGGCAAGGCTCAGATCGAGCTCAAGTCGACATCCGCATAAGCGCTCGTGGGACCCTGGATGTCAAGCAAGGGATCAGCCCTCCGCGGACCAGGAGCATGCATAGCCGGTAGTTGTGCCCTATCCGGGCTCTTGGGACCTGAGTGTGGGGTCAACAACCGCTGCCGGCGGCGGATGCGACCAGGCGACGGTTCCGAAGGACTTCGACACGGGCGAGCGTTCGGGTGCGCTGCCGCGCGCTCTGAGCCATGCTTGTCGAGCGGTGACATTTGTGACCTGCTCGTCGTCGGTGTGGACGGGCTGCACGTGACCTCAGTCGAAGGTGATGGGGAGAACTCCGATGAAGCGGGCTTTGATAGGCACCCTTCTCCTGCTGGCGTTTGCGGTGCTCGTCGCCATGTGTCAGGCGCCGGACTCCGGGACCGGCGTGCCTGCCCTTTGACGGCGCATGCGAGCTGAGGGTCGGGTGAATCCGACTCGCCGGGTCGTGGCGTCGGCTGGATAGGGGCCGAGGCCCTTCAGGATTGGTAGCGACCAAGCAACCGTTCCGAAGGACCTCGACATGAGCGAGCCTACGGCCTGAGTTGCTTCACCTGACGGGTTCTGGCGGTCGCCCAAGCGGTTGACCTGCGGGTTTGCGGTTCGGGGTGGTCACTAAGAATTGCTCCGCGGGGGTCGGTAGCCTCTGCGGGTGGGCTCGTTCGTGCGGCGGGGGAAGACCGCGTCGGGCGCGATCGCGGTGCAGATCGTGCACAAGCGCGGCCGCCGGGTGGTTGGGATCGAGCATGTCGGGTCAGCCCACGACGAGGGGCAGCTGGCGCTGCTGCTCGAGGCCGCGAGGGTGCGGCTGAACGCCGGCCAACAGGAACTGCCGCTGGAGTCCGCCTCTGGTGCCGGCCGTCCGGCGGGTGCGCCGGTGGTCACCGGGACAGCCTCGCTGCTGGTGTGGGAGGCGCTGGCGTCGGTGTACTCCTTCTTGGGGTTCGAGCGGGTCGGCGATGACGCGTTCCGGTCGCTGGTGCTCGGGCGGATCATCGAGCCGACCAGCAAGGTCGACACGCTGCGGGTGCTGGCCGAGCTCGGGGTGCCGGTCCCGTCCCGCTCGACGGTGACCCGGTGCGTGAAGCGCGTCACCGAACGGGACTATCGAGCCCGGATCGTGGACGCCTGCTACGCGCACGCCACACGCACCGGGGCGCTGGCGCTGGTGCTCTATGACTTGACGACCTTGCACTTCGAGACCGACCAGGAAGACTCCCTGCGCAAGGTCGGGATGAGCAAGGAACGACGCGTCGACCCGCAGGTGACGGTCGGCTTGTTGACCGACGCCACCGGGTTCCCGCTGGATGTGCACCTGTTCGAGGGCAACAAGGCCGAGACGAAGACGCTGATCCCGGTGCTGTCCGCGTTCCGTGCCCGACATGGGGCCGAGGACATCGTCGTGGTGGCCGACGCGGGGATGCTGTCCGCGGCGAACCTGCTCGCGCTCGAGGACGCCGGGTTCGAGTTCATCGTCGGCTCGCGGATCAGCAAGGCCCCGTACGACCTGGCCGAGCAGTTCGAGACCCGCGGGAACCACTTCGCCGACGGGCAGACCATCGAGACCACCCGCACGATGGGACGCGGCGCTGACAAGCGCGACCGGCGGGTGGTGTACCAGTGGTCGTTCAAGCGGTACCAGCACGACAACCGGGCGATCAACAAGATGGTCGAACGCGCGGAGAAGGTCGCCGACGGCTCGCGGCCGTTGAAGAAGGACCGGTTCGTCAAGTTCACCGACACCGCAACGGTCGTGGACTGGTCGCTGGTCGAGCGGGCCCGCTACCTGGCCGGCTTGAAGGGGTTCGTGACGAACATCCCGGAAGCGACCATGACCGGCGCGCAGGTGATCGCGGCCTACCACGACCTGTACCAGGTCGAGCGGTCCTTCCGGATGGCCAAGTCCGACCTCGCCGCCCGGCCGATGTACCACCGAGCCCGACCGTCCATCGAGGCGCACCTGACCATCGTCTTCGCCGCGCTGGCCGTGTCCCGCGAGGCACAGACCCGAACCGGCTTGAGCATCAAGAAGATCCTGCAGATCCTGCGGCCGCTGAGGTCAGCCACGATCGCACTCAATGGGCAGGAGGTCACCGCCCCACCACTGATCCCCGACGACGCTCAACAAGTCATCGACGACCTCGCCCGGGGTGGTCACTAATCTGAAGCAACTCAGGTACGGCGTGCGCGCCCGCGCGCTGTCATCCATCCGGGCTGTACTGCGACAACTGTGACCTGCTCGTGGGCCTCGACGGGCTGCACGTGACCTCGGTGGAACGCGACGACGCCGGCCTCGTCGTTGTGGTGGAGTCGGCGTCCACGCCGATGGGCTGCCCCGAGTGTGGGGTCGTCGCTCACGCGCACGGGCGGGTCACCGTGGAGCTGGTGGACCTGCCCTGCTTCGAGCAGCCGGTGCGGCTGCGGTGGGTCAAGCGCCGCTGGTCCTGCCCCGAACCGGCCTGTGCGACGGTGACGTTCGTCGAACAGCACGAGACCATCGCCAGGCCACGCGGCCTGCTGACGGTGCGGGCGTGCTGGTGGGCGATCGAGCAGATCCGCCGCGAGCACGCCTCGGTCGCCGGCGTCGCCCGGCAGCTCGGCTGCTCGTGGAAGACGGTGTGGCGCTCCATCCGCCCGCTGCTCGAGGCCCTCGACGCGGACCCGGCCCGGTTCGACGGAGTGGCCACCCTCGGGGTCGACGAGCACGTGTGGCACCACGTCTCCCCGCGCCGGCGCGGGCCGAAGGAACTGACCGGGATGGTCGACCTGACCGGCCACCCTGACCCCAAGAAGCCGGACAAGGTGGTAGTCCGCGCCCGGCTGCTCGACCTGGTCCCCGGCCGGTC
The DNA here is from genome assembly GCF_028446585.1 of Intrasporangium calvum. Taxonomy (GTDB): domain Bacteria; phylum Actinomycetota; class Actinomycetes; order Actinomycetales; family Dermatophilaceae; genus Intrasporangium; species Intrasporangium calvum_A. The sequence goes on along the minus strand of NZ_JAPFQL010000051.1, from coordinate 4,680 downwards.
CGGCACCGTGTACAAGGCCTGGCTGATCGAGCGCGGCGAAGCCTTCCGCGCCGCGGTGCAGGTCGCCACCCTCGACCCGTTCCACGGCTACAAGAACGCCATCGACGACCAGCTCGACGAGGCCGCCTCCGTCCCTGACGCGTTCCACGTCGTCAAGCTCGGCGGGCAGGCCCTGGACGAGATCCGCCGCCGCGCGCAACAAGCGATCCACGGCCACCGCGGCCGCAAGGGCGACCCGCTGTACGGCATCCGCAACATCCTGCGCCTCGGGCTCGAGCACCTCAGCGAGAAGCAGCGGGCCCGGATCGACGCCGCGTTCGACGCCGACGAACGCCACGACGAGGTCCACATCGCATGGCAGGCCATCCACCAGCTGCGCGCCGCGTACACCGCCAAGGACCTGGCCGCCGGCAAGAAGATCGCGCTCAAGGTCATCGAGACCTTCCCCTCCTGCCCGATCCCCGAGATCGCCCGACTCGGCCGCACGCTGCGCAAGTGGAGCGCCGAGTTCCTCGCCTACTTCGACACCGCCCGCTCCAGCAACGGCGGGACCGAGGCCATCAACGGCCTGATCGAACTACACCGAAGGATCGCCCGAGGATTCAGGAACAGGGACAACTACCGGCTACGGATGCTCCTCATCGGCGGAGGACTCATCCCATGACCCCACACTCAGGTCCCAAGAGCCCCTATCCGCAAGCCACTCCCATCTGGCGGTGCAGCTCGATCAGCCCGTTGGTCGCCTCAGTGCCGCATTGCTGAGGCGAAGTATGTCGAAGTAGCCAAGAAGCGGTCCGCCACTCGCGCAGCGCAAGGCCGAGGTGTGCCATCGCCGGGATCGGGCAGGACGGGAAGCGAACGAGTCGATGACTTCGAGCGCGATCGTCTTGCCGGCGGCCAGGTCTTTGGTCCTGACTTCGTGCCCTGGCGGTCGTTCGCTTCTCCAAGACGCGACCGGGGCAGGACCGTCCGGCCGCTGCAGATCAACGTGCGCATCGCCGGCCACGACCACCTCGCCGAGGGCGCCGACACATGCCCGCAGCCGAGGCCAGTCCTCGGCGGCAGTGAGGTACCCAGGCGGCACGAATGGGGTCGGCAGCTCCCACATACCCTTCCTCACCTGGCCGGCGACAGTCCGCCCAGATTCCGCCAGAGGTCCCAAGCTACCGTCAAATACCCGCAGACGACGCTCACGACTGAAGAGTTGAAAGTCGCTGGCACACAGGCCGGTCCGCCGTTTCCGCAGGTCACGGGCTGAAGTCCCCCCAAGGTGATGCGGACCTCCTAAAGCGGGTGTCGCAGGTTCGAATCCTGCCGGGGGCACTTCACGTTTGTGCAGGTCAGCGGCCTGTTTTGCCGTTTGAGGCGCGAGTTACAGAGGAGTGATTCGCCCCCCTCGCCCCCGAGGCGCCCCCGAAGGCCCGGTTCACCCGGTCGAGAGCGGCCCGCTCGGCGTCCGTCCCCATGAGGTGCCCATAGGTGTCGAGGGAGAGCTTGGCGGTCGAGTGGCCGAGCCAATGCGACACGGTCTTGATGTCGACGCCGGCGGCGATCCAGAGGCTGGCGGCGGTGTGGCGCAGGTCGTGGGGGCGCCGTCCGAGGGAGGTCGTGCTCCAGTGGACAGAGCGGCGCCAGTTGCCTGCGCGCAGGAACCCGCCTTCGGGGGCAGGGAAGAGCAGGTCGTCGGGGGCTCTGCCCTCGGTCCACTGGGCGATGACGGGATGCAGCAGTTCGGTCAGGGGCACAATCCGGGCGCGGCCGCTCTTGGTGGTGGAGCGCTCGATCATACGTCCGGTGCGTCCTGATTGTGGGACGGAGCGCTTGACCGCCAGGCCAGGGAACGGGACGGCGACGACGTCGCGGACGCGAAGGCCGCGTAGCTCGCCGAACCGGACGCCGGTCAGGCCGAGGACCAGGGTGAGGTCGGCGTAGCGGCCGGCGTGGGCCCTCTGTGCCTCGACGACAGACAGGAGCAGCTCGAGGCTGAGGGGCTCGATCTCGACGATCTTGCCGCTGCGCGAGTCGGGACGCGGCAGTTTCACGTTGGCGGCCGGTGACATGCGAATCCGGCGGGTGCGGACGGCGTAGTCGAACAGGCCGCGCAGCGTGGTCCGGATCCGGGCTGAGGTGCGAACCGAGCGCGTCACGGCCAGGTCAGACAGGAACCGTTCGATCTGGATCGGCGTCACGGATGAGACCGGCAGCTTGCCGAACCGCGGCACGATGTGGACGCGCAGCGCTGACTCGTCTGACTCCCACGCCCGAACCGAGACCTGATCCACGCGGGCCTCGCGGTACTCCTCAGCGATCTCACCGACGGTGACGCGCCCAGCCGCCGGCGGGACGAAGTCACCATCGTGCAGCAGCCGCTTCTGCTCGGTCTCCCAACGCACGGCATCCCCTCGGCGCTCGAAGGTGCGGTCGGCGACGATCACGCCCTGGTACTTCACCTTCACCCGGAACCGGCCGCCCCGCGTCTTGAGGATCACGCCGACTCTCGCTGCGCGGCGATCCACGCGTTCAGGTCCTCGGCCAGCCAGAACCGCAGCTTGCCGATCCGCACGGCCGGGGCGAACCGGCCGTGCATCCGCAGGTGGTTCAGCGTGTTCACGCTGATCCGGCACCATGCGGGCTCATCGAAGTTGACCGGGCAGGTCGGTCTTCTTGGCTGACTCTCGCCGATGTTGGCGGGTGCAGGCCCACCGTATCCGGCGTCTGTGGTTGACCGGATTGCGGAAGCCGAACGCGTCGCGTCCGACGTGCTTTGCGAGGCGGTTGTAGCCCTCCGAACGGGCGTTCGTGTAGCCCGTGGTGATCGCGGCGAGCACTGCCGGCCACCAGGCCTCGATGGTTTCGGCGAGGCGGTGGGCCTCGGGCAGGCCGGACGCAACCGCTTGAGCGTAGAACTGGTACAGCCGGTGCGCGATGAGCTCCCGGTCCGCGCCTGGGGCCAGCGCGAGCAGGGAGCGCAGTCGCTCCTTGACGGCGTAGGCGTGCAGCACTTCCGCGCCGGGGTCGCCCGCGTCGGCCAGGGCGTTCCAGAGCTTCGCGAACGCATCGGGGGTGAGGCGTTCGTGGGCGAGCAGCAGTCGCCGGCGGGCGGCCCACTCGGGGTCCTTCTTGCGGCCGCGGCGACCGCGGGCGGTGCGGGTGGCGTGCTGGCGGACCTCGGTGAGCATCTGGTTGCCGAGCGCGACCAGATGGAACTTGTCCGCGACCACGACGGCGTCCGGCAGGGCCTCACGCACCGCCTTGGCGTACGAGGCAGACAGGTCGATGGCCACGTGCGTCACCTGCGCTTTCCACGAGTCGGGCTGCGCGGCGAGCCACCCAGTGACCGCGGTGGCGGTCCGGCCGTCGATGTGCGCGAGCAGCCGGGCGATCCCGGCGGCGTCCACGATCGCGGTGTGCCACCGGTCGTGCAGCACCCGCCACCGGCCCCGTGACCGGGTCCTTCGCCCAGACCGGCTTGCCGCGGCGGGTCTCGTCGATCCCGAGCACAGCCGCCGGTGGCAGCGGCTGGGCCAGGACCGGGGTGACGTGTGCGATGAACGCGGCGTGCGCGATCGGCCAGGACACCCCGTGCGCCCGGGCCGCGGCCAACACGCAGGAGAACCCCTCGGCGACACCGGCCCCGACGAGCTGGCGTAGTCGTGTGGTCAACCGTGAGCGGGCCGGGACCTGCGGTAGCGACTCGGTGAACGTCTTTCTGTCACAAAGCGGTTCCCGGCACCGCCACCTTGTCTTGTGCCACACCAGCCGCAACGACACACGACCGTGCGGCACGTCCCGCGGACGGGTGTGGACCCGCTCCTTGACCGAGGTGGAGATCACCCCGCACGACGGGCACGCCGCCGCGGTCTCGTCGTCGGTGTCAACGTGCACCACCCGGCCCCCGAACGGGTCGAGCTCGACCCGCTGCACCGCGACCCCCTCCAGGCCTAGCAGCCGGGAGGCGTCCTCACGCGGCTCGTGGACATGCTGACATTGCGTAGGCTGGCTCAAGCCCGTGACCTCACTTCGTGACACGACTGCGTAGACAACAGCCATGATCACCGAGGTCACGGGCCCTCACGTCACCGACGCGGCCCGGACGCTGCCCGGCTAACTTCGAAGACCCAGTTTCCCTTGCAGGACAGGCACTTCCGTGCTTTCTACACGCCGATCAACCCACGGACCCGTGATCGATCCGGACTAGGGAGCGTCCGCCCTGTCACCAATCACAAAGCCGCTCGACCGAGCGTGGCGTCCCGAGTTCTTTCCGGGCCTCCGCGGAGGCTTTCCATACGCGCATGGCGCCGACGAAGTCTATCCCGGGGTGGAACTCTCCTAGATTGAGAACCAGTCCGCATTGCGCGGAATCTGCCGCACGCTGCCGCCATATCCTGGGCGCAAGGGGCTCCGGCGTTACAGAAGTGCCCGAGAGAAGCAGGACCCCCGAATGGTGATGCGTGACCTCGTCGACTTCTGTCCACGAGATGCGCCACTCGTAACCGTGCCATCTCTGGGATATCCCATGATCTGAGAGGGTGGGGCCCTGACCCTGGTTCTTGGACACGCTGAATCCAGCATGTGCTGGGGAAGCGAGATGATCCTGAACCATGGCCCGCAAGAATTACTCCGAGGAGTTTCGTCGGCAGGCCGTCGACTTGTATGAGTCCACTGCGGGTGCGACGGTGC
>NZ_JAPFQL010000050.1 GCF_028446585.1 Intrasporangium calvum | reverse complement strand
AAGCTCGCCGACCACTACCTCTGGCTCAAGAGCGAAGGCCTCCTCTGATCGAAAGAGCAGTTCGCGACGTGTCGCGAACTGCTCTTTCGATGGGGGTGCTGCGGAGACGGGTCAGCCGGCCATGGGGGCTGCGTCGCCCACGGCCGTCCGTGACACGTCCCCGGTCGCCCCGGCCCGGAAGGCCCGCCGACCGACGACGAAGACGTAGGCGAAGAAGGCCGCCTCCGCCAGCACCCCGATGAGGATCCGGGCGGCCGTCGGCAACCCGGACGGGGTCACGAAGCCCTCGATGAGGCCGCTGACGAGCAGCACCGCCACCAGGCCGAGCGCGATCGCGATGACCGTGCGCCCAGCCTCGGCGAACGCCACCGCCCGGGGGCGCGGTCCCGGGTCGATCCACGACCAGAACAGCCACAGCCCAGCACCCCCGGCAACGAAGACGGCGGTCAGCTCGAGCAGCCCATGGGGCAGGATCATCCCGAAGAACAGCGATGCCCGGTCGTGGCTGGCCATCAGCGCGCCGACGATCCCGAGGCCCATGGTGTTCTGCCACAGGACGTAGACGACCGGAAAACCGAGGACCCCGAAGACGATCGCCTGCGCAGCGACCCACGCGTTGTTGACCCAGACCAGGGTCGCGAACTCGTGGTGCGGGAACTCGCGGTAGTAGTTCTCGAAGTCGGTGCCCACGTAGGCGTTGATCTCCTCGCGGGTCATCATCGACGTGTAGACCTGCGGGTGCTCGATGGTCCACCAGGCGACGAGGAAGGCCGCGAGGACATTGAGCGCGAGGGTGAGCAGCCACCACCTCCGCAGTCGGTAGAGCGCCGCCGGGAACGTCCGCAGGAAGAACCCGCCGAGGTCGGACCAGGTCGACGAGGTCTGCCCGGCAAGGGTCACGCGGGCGCGGCTGAGGATCGTCGACAGGTGCCGGACCAGCGTCGGGTCCGCCTCGCCGGTGCGGATCAGGGACAGGTGCGTCGACACCTGCTGGTAGAGGTCGAGCAGCTCGTCCGCCTGGCCGCCGGTGAGCCGCCGCCTGCGGCTCAGCTCGTCGAGCCGGCGCCACTGGTCGGAGTGTGCGGCGACGAGCGCGTCGAGGTTCACGCCGTCACGATATAGGCCGTATGCCGCTGAGCTCGCCGGGTGCGTACGCTGCCTCCCATGACGGCTGGGGCGCCCATCGGACAGCGATCGCGCAGCTACGCCCCGGAAGAGGCCGTGACCGGTGAGGGCGTCGCCCTCGAGGTGCCCGTCGCGAGCATCGGCACGCGCGTCCTGTCCGGCCTGATCGACGTGGTCCTCCATGTCGGGTTGCTCATCGGCGTGTTCTTCGCCGTTGGCACGCTGACCGGGCAGTCGTCCGAGGCAGTCGGGCGCACCGCGGTCATCGTGGCCTTCGTGTCGGTGCTCGTCGGGGTGCCCACCGTGCTCGAGACCCTCACCCGAGGCAAGACGCTGGGCAAGCTCATCACCGGGTTGCGCGTCGTCCGCGACGACGGTGGCCCGATCTCGTTCCGGCACGCCCTGACACGGGCGCTCGTCGGCTGGGTCGAGGTCTACCTCTTGACCGGCGTCGCCGCGGTCATCGCCGCCCTCGTCACGGCTCGGGCGAAGCGACTCGGGGACCTCGCAGCAGGGACCTACGTCATTGCCGAGCGCAGTCGCCTCCGGCTCCCGCCTCCACCGGCCGCGCCGCCGGGGCTGGAGCGCTGGGCCCGGGCGGCTGACATCGCCGCGCTCGACGCCGACCTCGCCGTGGCGGTGCGCCAGTTCCTGCCGCGGGCCCACCTGCTCATTCCCCAGGCCCGCCACGACCTCGGGCAGCAACTCGTGCGACGGGTCATCCCCCTGGTCGCCCCGGCTCCTCCTCCGGGCCACGACGCCGAGGAGATCCTGAGGGCCGTCATGGCCGAGCGCTACCGCCGCGAACTCGAGCGGCTGCAGCGCGAGCAGTCCCTCCGCGCAAAGGTCCTACCCCCCACCTAGCCCCAAGCCAAACTCGAGTGGCCCCGGTGTCCACACCCCGGCCCGGCACCGATCCTCCCCACAATCTCGAGTGGCCCCGGTCTCCACAGGACGGACCTGTGGACACCGGGGCCACTCGAGTGAAGGAAAGAGTCAGCTGGCGCGGCGGCGGGTTCCCGCCCGGGTGCCCGCCGAGAACGCCGCAGCGCCCCCGCCCGAGCTCGTCGAGTAGACCGTCGCGCTGCCGCCCTGCCGGCCCCGGCCGCCCTTGGCACCCTGACGACTGCCGTTCGAGCCGCCGGAACGACGGGCCTCCGGCGCTCCCTCGGTCGGCTGCGCTCCCCGACCCTGGCCACGTCCACGTCCACGACCGCGGCCGCCACCGGTCCGCGCACCCGTGTCGGCACCCGCGTTCGAGCTGGCGGGCTTGCGAGCCCGGCCACCACCGGAGGGAGCGGGCTCGCGGACGAGCCCAGCGGCATACGACCGCTCGCCGGGAGCGAGCTCCACGAGAAGGGGGTGTCCGACGGCAACCCGCGTAGTCGTGGGCTTGATGCCGGCCTTGCGCGTCAGGTCACGGACGTCGCGGACCTGCTCGTCGAGCATCATCGTCACGACCGTGCCCTCGGCACCGGCGCGCGCGGTGCGGCCGGACCGGTGCAGGTAGGCCTTGTGCTCGACCGGCGGGTCCGCGTGAATCACCAGGGACACGTCGTCGACGTGGATGCCGCGGGCCGCGATGTCGGTCGCGACGAGCGTCTGCGCGCGGCCGCTGTGGAAGTCGTCCATGTTGCGCGTCCGCGCACCCTGGCTGAGGTTGCCGTGCAGCTCGACCGCCGGAACTCCCGACGAGTTGAGCTGCTTGGCAAGCTTCTTCGCGCGATGCTTGGTGCGCGTGAAGACAACCTTGCGACCCGGCGCGGCAGCCAGGTCGAGGATGACCGGGAGGTGCGCGTCAGGGGCGACGTGGAGGACGTGGTGGGCCATCGTGGCGACCGGCGACTGGGCCGAGTCCGCCTCGTGTGTGCGGGGATTGGTCAGGAAGCGCTTCACGAGGACGTTGATCGCACCGTCGAGCGTGGCCGAGAAGAGGAGTCGCTGCCCGTCGGCCGGAGTCTTGTCCATGATCCGGCGGACGCCGGGGAGGAAACCGAGGTCAGCCATGTGGTCGGCCTCGTCGAGCACCGTGATCTCGATCGAGTCGAGGGACACGTGCCCCTGCGACATGAGGTCCTCGAGACGGCCCGGGCAGGCGACGATGACGTCGACGCCCCGGCGCAGCCCCTGGACCTGCGGGTTCTGGCCGACACCACCGAAGATGGTCTGGCTCGTCAGGCCGGTGGGGCCGGCAAGGGGTGCGAGCGCCGTGTCGATCTGAGTGGCGAGCTCACGGGTCGGCGCGAGGATGAGCGCGCGGGGGCGACCCGGACGACGGCGCGTCGGGGTCGCCGCGAGGCGCGCCACCAGCGGCAGCAGGAAGGCATAGGTCTTGCCCGAGCCGGTCCGGCCGCGGCCGAGCACGTCGCGCCCGGCGAGCGAGTCCGGCAGCGTGGCCGCCTGGATCGGGGTGGGCGTCGTGATCCCCAGGTCCGCCAACGCGGCGGTGAGGGGGGCCGGCACGCCGAGCGCGCCGAAGGTCGTTGCGTTCAGGACAGTCGTGTCGATGGACACAGGTGTGGACTCCAGAGGTCAGTGAGTGGTCGTTCTGCCCGGCGCGAGGCCGCTCCGAGGCGGAGGGCCAGTCGCGGCGCAAAGAGCGAATCGACTGGGGCGGGAGCGATGAGTCCCACCAAGAAGAGATGGCCCGAGGCAGAACTGGGCGGGCCACTGGGGTCCACGGTAGCCGACGCTGAAGCCTTTCCTTGCATCCGTCCGTCCGACGGGACGATTTCGCTCATCTCAAATGGAAGACAACGGTTCGGTTGCGCGGATGGGCACGGCGGCTGGAAGGTGGCAGTATCGGCGTTCTCAAACAGCACCACGGACATCCCGTCCGTACCGTGGAAGGACCTTCCCCATGCGTCGCTTGCCCATCCTTGCCGTCACCGGCATGGTCGCTGTCGGCCTCACCCTCTCGGCGTGCGGCTCCGACTCGCTGTCACCCACCACCCCCGGCAACACCAGCCCGGCGGGAGGCACCGGCGCAGGAGGTGCTGACGCCGCTCTGGCCGCTCGCGTCCCGGCTGACCTGAAGAGCAAGGGCACGCTCACCATCGGCACCGACCCGACCTACGCGCCGAACGAGATGCTCGCGGCCGACGGCAAGACCGTCGAGGGCTTCGACGTCGCGCTCTTCGACGCTGTCGCCGCGAAGCTCGGCCTCAAGACGGAGTGGAAGCCGGCCAGCTTCGGCGACATCATCCTCGGCGTCACGAGCGACAAGTACGACGTCGGCGTCTCGAGCTTCACCATCAACGACGAGCGCAAGCAGCAGGTCAACATGGTCAGCTACTACAGCGCCGGCACCCAGTGGGTCGTCGCCAAGGGCAACCCGGAGAACGTCAACATGGACGACGTGTGCGGCAAGGCCGTCGGCGCCCAGAAGGACACGGTCCAGGCCGACGACCTCGCGGCCCGCAGCAAGAAGTGCACCGACGCCGGAAAGCCCGAGATCACCATGGTGATCCAGGAGGGTCAGGACCAGGTCACCGCGGACGTCGTCAGCGGCAAGACGGTGGCCATGCTCGCCGACTCCCCCATCGGCCTCTACGCCGTGAAGCAGACGGGCGAGCTCGAGGCCCTGGGCGACATCTACGACTCGGCTCCCTACGGCTACGTCGTGCCCAAGGACCAGATGGACTTCGCGAACCTGCTCGTTGACGCGCTCAAGGCCACCAAGGCAGACGGCTCGTACGACGCAGCCCTCAAGCAGTACGCCGTCGAGGCCGGAGCGATCGACAACTTCGCCGTCAACCCGTGACGACTGGGCCGATGTCCGAAACCCAAGGAGGCGGTAGTGACCGGCCGGGCGTGATCCACGCCCGGCCGGTCCCCCACCCGGGACGCTGGGTCGCGCTCGTGGCGATCCTCGTGCTCGTGGCGATGATGATCAGCTCGTTCATGACGAACGAGCGGTGGAACTTCCCGAAGGCCCTGGAGATCATGCAGCAGGCGCCGGTCATCGAGGGGCTGCTCAAGGGCACGATCGCCGGCACGCTCGGCGGCATGGCCATCGGCGTCGTCGGCGGCGTCCTCATCGCGGTCCTGCGCCTGTCGCAGAACCCGATCCTGCGGTTCGTGTCATTCGCCTACACCTGGTTCTTCCGCGGCATTCCCCGACTGGTGCTGCTCGCCATGATCGGCAGCGGCGTCGGCTACCTCTACCGGCGCGTCGACTTCGGCGTGCCCTTCGGGCAGCAGTTCGCGCAGTGGCTCGGGCTGTCGCAGGACTTCACGTTCTTCACCCTCAACGTCAACCAGTTCTCGAGCACGCTGCTCGCCGGCATCGTCGGCCTCGGGCTCTCCGAGGCCGCCTACATGGCCGAGATCGCACGCGCCGGAATCCTGTCGGTCGACAAGGGACAGGCCGAGGCAGCTCAGGCGCTCGGCATGAACCGCGGTATCACCCTGCGCCGCATCGTGCTCCCGCAGGCCATGCGGGTCATCGTCCCGCCCACCGGCAACGAGACCATCGCCATGGTCAAGGACACCTCGCTGCTCTCGGCGATTCCCGTCATTACCGAGCTCTTCTACCAGACCAGCGCGATCGGCAGCCGCACGCTGCTGATCATGCCTGCTTTCGTCGCCGTGACGGCGTGGTACCTGATCGTCGGCTCGGTCCTCATGGTCGGGCAGTTCTACCTGGAGCGGTACTTCGGGCGCGGCTTCGGCATGACCCGGCGGCAGGCGCGCAAGGCCCAGGCCAAGCGCGTCGCCCGGCCGGCCGGGATGGGAGGAGCGTGATGACGGAGACGACCAGCACATCACGCCAGCGAACGGGAGCCGGTGACGCACCGCCGCTCGTCCGGGCGGTCAACGTGATGAAGTCCTTCCACGGCAACGAGGTCCTCAAGGGCATCGACCTGACCGTCCACCGGGGCGAGGTCGTCGTGCTACTCGGTCCGTCCGGCTCGGGCAAGACGACGTTCCTGCGCTGCATCAACCAGCTCGAGACCATCGACGGCGGCCGGATCTGGGTCGACGGTGAGCTGATGGGCTACCGCGAGGATGACAAGGGCCACCTGCACCACCTGACCGACAAGCAGGTCGCTGCCCAGCGTCGCGACATCGGCATGGTGTTCCAGCGGTTCAACCTCTTCCCGCACAAGACGGCCCTCGAGAACCTCATCGAGGCGCCCATGCAGGTCAAGGGCATCTCGAAGAAGGAAGCAACCGCCCGAGCGCACGAGCTGCTCGAGCACGTGGGCCTCGCGGACAAGCCGTCCGCCTATCCGGGGGCACTCTCGGGTGGCCAGCAGCAGCGAGTCGCCATCGCCCGGGCGCTGGCGATGGACCCGAAGCTGATGCTCTTCGACGAGCCGACCTCGGCCCTCGACCCGGAGCTCGTCGGCGAGGTGCTCCGCGTCATGCGTGACCTCGCCAAGGCCGGCATGACGATGATCGTCGTGACGCACGAGATGGGCTTCGCCCGCGAGGTCGCGGACCACGTCGTCTTCATGGATGCCGGCGTCGTCTGCGAGGAGGGGACCGCCCGAGAGGTCATCGGCAACCCTCAGCAGGAGCGCACCAAGTCGTTCCTGCGCCGGATGCGAAGCGAAGAACAGCAGGAGCGGCAGGACGAGCAGGACCTCGAGCAGGCCTGATCCGCAGCCTCACTCGAGTGGCCCCGTCATCCACAGGTGGAAGGCGGGGCCACTCGAGTTGGGGGGTGTGGATGGTGGGGCCACTCGACATCTCGGGGTGACCGACGCGAGCCCCGACTGGGTTGATGTCAGTGCGGCGAGCCCGGGGTTGCGTGCTGGCATCAACCGGACAGCCCCCGGTTGATGGCGCGGTTGATGACGCGCACGAGCGGGGGGCCGCCGAAGATGAAGCCCGTGTAGAGCTGGAGCAGCGCGGCACCCGCGTCGAGCATCCGCTTGGCGTCGTCGACGGTGGAGATGCCGCCGACCCCGATGACGGGCAGGTCCGGAGCCTCACGGTGGATGAGCGCGACGACCTCACGGGCGCGTGCCGTGAGCGGCCGGCCGCTGAGCCCACCGGTCTCGGACTGCGCCACGGCCAGGTCGGACGCGGCGACTCCGTCCCGGGCGATGGTGGTGTTGGTGGCGATGACCCCGGCGAGACCGTGGTCGGCGCAGACCTGGAGCACCTCACCGATGGCGTCGTCGGTCAGGTCGGGCGCGATCTTGACGAGGAGCGGGGTGCCCTCGGCCTCCGCCTGGAGCGCCGCGACGAGTTCGTCGAGCATCGCTCGGTCCTGCAGGCCGCGGAGCCCGGGCGTGTTGGGGCTGCTGACGTTGATCGCGACGTAGTCGGCGAAGCCTCGCAGCGCCCGCATCGAGTGGACGTAGTCACCGACCGCCTCCTCGACCGGCGTCACCTTGGACTTGCCGATGCTGATGCCGAGCGGCACGCCGAGTGGCCCGAGAGCCGCCAGCCGGGCGGCCAGCGCGTCGGCGCCCTCGTTGTTGAAGCCCATCCGGTTGATGATCGCGCCGCTCTCGCGCAGGCGGAACAGGCGCGGCCGTGGGTTGCCGGGCTGGGCGTGCCGCGTGACGGTGCCCACCTCGACGAAGCCGAAACCGAGCGCGGGCCAGGCGGGCAGGGCCACGCCGTCCTTGTCCATGCCGGCCGCCAAGCCCACCCGGCTGGGGAAGCGGACGCCGAAGACGGTCGTGGGGTCGTCGGCGCCGTTCCAGCGGCGGAGCGCGGCGAGCGCCGGCGGCACGTGCGTCAGGCGGGACAGCGCCGCCATCGTCGTGTGGTGGGCGGTCTCGGCGTCACCGCCACGGATGCGGAAGAGGGCCGGACGGACGACGCGCTCGTAGATCACGGCCCACATGCTCCCATCCCGGGCAGCCCACCGGGGGAAGCGGGCGGCGGGTCAGCGCGCCTGGACGCCGACCTCCCAGATCGAGTAGCCGTAGGACGTCGCCCGTGACATCCCCACGACCCGCACGAAACGGGCCGCCGTCGGCCCGAACACGACGACGTCGAGCCCACCGTCCCCGCGCGTCTCGGTGGCCACGGTCCGCCACGACGCCCCGTCGGTCGACACCTCGACGCGGTACTCCCGGGCGTGCGCCCGCTCCCAGTCGATGACGACGCGTCCCACCTGCTGCGCCGCGTCGAGGTCGACGCGCCACCACTGCGGATCGCTCCAGTCGCTGGCCCACCGGGTGTCCCGCCGACCGTCCACTGCCCGCGGCGCACGGAAGTCGGTGATGAGACTCCACTCGTGGCTGCTCGCCGTCGCCGGCCGGCCGAGCGCGAGGTTGGTCGGGCGCGCCCACGCCTCGGTGGCCGAAGCGGTCCGCAGGTAGGACTCCGCGCCACGAGCGAGCTCCGCTACGACCTCCTGACCACCGAGCGAGCGCAGGTCCTCGACCCAGTCGGGGACGAGACCGTAGTGCGGCACGCCGTCCACGTTGTAGTCCCACGTCCGCGCACCGGTCACCTGCCGGTCAGCGACCGATCCGCCGAGCGTCCCGAACGGATACGTGACCGCCGACCCGGCCCGCGGTGCGGGCGTGCCGCCGAAGCCGTTCATGTCCATCCCGAAGCCGTAGCCGACGTCGTAGCGCTCACGCAGTGACTCGTCCGCCTCCATCTCCGCCACGAACTCGTCGGCGTCATGGCCGTACTGCGTCACCAGACCGCCGAGTCGATAGAGCCGCTCGGTGAAGTGCGGGTCCATCCACGAGTGGGTCGAGAGGATGCCCGGGTAGTTGGCCGCCTCGAGCAGGTCCAGGGTGCGCGCCGCTGCCTTGACGCTCATGTGGTCGATCTCGACGAGCATGCCGCGCTGCATCATCCCGTCCAGGGCGTGCTCGCCGAGCGCCGACAGGCCGCGCGGGTTGCAGTGCGGCGCCTCGGGATAGACGGGCGCCACGCGGCCCACCGGCAGGTAGGGCGCGAGCTCAGCGGGGATGATGCCGCCGGCGACCGTGTTGTCGTGCAGCTCGGTCCGGCATCGCTCGACCTGCCACCACTGACCGGTGTTGAGGAGGTTGCCGACGTTGACGATGACACCCTGGGTGCCCTCGTCGAACCGGACCCCGCAGAGGGCGTTGTCGAACTTGTGGCAGAGATACATCGAGCGCACGCCGAGGCCGTGCAGCTCGGTGAGGCCCCGGTCGATGTCGGCCTGCGTGCACCCGGGCACCCCGAGGGTGAGCTTGCAGCCGAACGGGTTGGACACCTCGACGCCAAGGATGACCGCGAGCCGCCCCTGCTCGATGTAGGTGCGGGCCTCGTCGGCCGAGTAGGCGATCCGGAACCAGCCCCGCCCCGGGCCGCCGTACTGCTCGTCGATGAAGGCCTCGAGCCGCTTGGTCTCGGCGATCTGGCGGCGGACGGTGTCCATGTCGTCACAGCTGTGCTCGTTGACCTGGGTCGGCAGCTCGCACAGGACGTTGTTGTTGACGGCGTCCGCGACCATGATCCGCAAGCCGCCGCGCCACGCCCGCTCGATCCAGCGGTGGTACATCTGCTGGTGGGTCAGGCTGGACCACTTCGGCCAGTCGGCAAACGTGGGCCACCCGACGGGGTCGTGCGGGTCGAAGGGGCCGCCGCCCTCGAGGTTGGTGAGGTTCTCGATGAGGGCGCCTCGCCCGTCGGGCTGGTGGTTGTCGCAGTCCTTCAGCGCGTCGGCGATCCCCGCGATGCTGAAGGTGGCGCCGCAGACGATGTTGCCGCCGAAGCCGACGTCGGACATGAGGTGGGTGTGGGCGTCGACGTAGCCCCGGACGCTCCCGTCGGGCGCCGTGCCGGCGAACGGCGCGCCCGTGACGTTGACCTCCGAGTCGGGGGTCTGGGGACTGACTGGTTGCCACGGATCCGGTTGCGCTGCGGCGGGGCCCAACGTGGCCGCGCCGATGGCAAGGACGACTGCCGCGGAGAGGAGCATGTGGTGGAGGTGCCGGAACCTGCGCTTCGCCATTGAAGCCTCCGAGGGAGAGAGGGTCGGGTGCCGCCGACCTTACTCTCGGTAGCGAACTCTCGCTCCTCGAAATCGGCCGTATGCCGCTGGGCTCGCTCCCCGACCGCCCGCCGCCCCCGGCCCGGCCCGGCCCGGCCCGGACCGGACCGGCCACGACGCGGGGTATCACGGCCGGTCGTCGGCGCGTCTGCTGAGGCATCGGGGGGACAACGTCTGCGGGGAGGCCCAGATGAGCAGGATTCCGCCACAGGGAGCACGGATCGTCGGGGCTTGGCCTCCGCCACCGGAGCGCCATCGGCCGTCGCTGAAGCAGGCGCGCGTCGTGACCGACCAAAGCCAGCCGGAGCCGCTCCGGTCTCGGGACACGGCGCCGGTCGCCCGGGGCCTGCGCCTGCTGCGGCTCCTCCGAAAGGGCCGCCCCCGGACCGTGTGAGGTCAGTGGCTGCGGAGGGCGGAGCGGACGAGGTCGAGCGCGGTTGCGTCGTCGAGTCCGGCCTCCCGGACGGCCAACGCATACTTGGCCGCCAGGGCCGCCACTGCGACATCCGCTGTGTGCTCCCCGGAGGCGACGACGGTGCCGGCCCGGCGCCGGGTCTCGACGAGACCGGCGGCCTCGAGCTCCTTGTAGGCCCGCGCCACCGTGTTGGCGGCGAGCCCGAGGTCGGCAGCGAGCGCCCGGACCGTCGGGAGCCGGTCGCCGGGAAGCAGTCGACCGGACGTGATGAGGCCGGCCAGCTGGGTGCGCACCTGCTCGAACGGCGGCTCGGCGAGCGTCACGTCCACCCGGATCCGGACGTCAGTCACACCGACACCTCCTGACCGGCCTCTGCAGGCGCCTCGGCCCGCGGGATGGCCGGCGCGTCCCAGAGCAGCACCTGGATCCCGATGAGGATGAGGGCGACGCCGAGCCCGATGAGGCCGAAGCCGGCGTTCTGCGTCCAGTCCCAGGGCGCCCGGCCCCCCGGAGCGCCGGGCATCCGGAGGTTCTGGGCCAGCTGCGCCAGGGACGAGCCAGCGGTCAGGGACAGGCCCGCAGCGGTCAGGACCGTCCCGCCCGCTGCAAAGCGGAGGACGCGCACCCGTGAGCCGGTCCGCAGGGCCCGGTCGAGCGCCGGCTGGTCGACATCGAGCACGGGGCGGGCGTCGACCCGGCGCAGGGCCCACCAGGTCGCAGCCGCCAGCAGCACCAGGGCCACGGCGATCGGCACCCCGTAGGTCCAGCCCGGGTAGGGACCGTTGCTTGCGGCGCCCGTCGTCCAGGTCCGCACCACCGAGGCGCCGTCAGCAGCAGCCGTGACACCACCGACGACGACGAGCGCGGCCGAGACCCCCAGACCGAGGAGGTAGCGACGCCACAGGCCACGGTCCGGCTCGATCCCGGAGCCCCCCCTGATGCGGAGCGACGCCTCGCGTGCGGGACCTGGCCGGGCCCGCCACAGCCCCTCGCTGAACCCGGCCACCACGACCCCGACGAGCCCGGCGACCGCCGGCAGCGTGGCGAGACGCACATCCTCCTGCGCGGGCACGGGTGAGAGGAACACCGCGATGAGCACCGCCACGAAGCACAGCGCCGTGACCCAGGTCGCCCGCAGGCGGACCTGCCCCGCCTCCCGGTCCAGCGCCGATGCCGTTACTAGCCGGACGATGCCGACGACCAGGGCGAGGAGCCCCAGCGGCAGGACGAGAGCGAGCAGGATCCGACCACCCATGGAGACCTCCACCAAACCGTTCCGATTGACTCAATGTATTAAGTCATTGGGACAAACGCCTGTCAAGCGCGGGAGGTGCGGAAGGCCACGTTCCTCAGAAAGGAACTCAGCGGCCTACGGAATTACTACGTGCCGTAGTATCTACTACGACACGTAGTTACTTGCCTGCCCTCCGGAGACTCCATGGATGCCACCGACCTCGCAAGATGGCAGTTCGCCATCACGACCGTGTACCACTTCCTCTTCGTGCCGATCACCATCGGCATGTCGGCCATCGTCGCGTTCTTCCACATGCAGTGGGTCCGCACGCACCGGCCCGAGTGGCTGCGGCTCGCCAAGTTCTTCGGCAAGCTCTTCACCATCAACTTCGCCCTCGGGCTCGTCACCGGCATCGTCCAGGAGTTCCAGTTCGGGATGAACTGGTCGGACTACTCCCGGTTCGTCGGCGACATCTTCGGCGCCCCGCTCGCGATCGAGGCCCTCCTCGCCTTCTTCCTGGAGTCGACCTTCCTCGGCCTGTGGATCTTCGGCTGGGGCCGGATCCCCGAGAAGCTGCACGCCGCGACGATGTGGATCGTCCACGTCGGCACCCTGCTCTCCGCCTACTTCATCCTCGCGGCCAACTCGTTCATGCAGAACCCCGTCGGCTACCGCTACAACCCCGAGACGGGCCGCGCCGAGCTCACCGATTTCGTCGCCCTGCTGACCAACAAGGTCCAGCTGATCACCTTCCCGCACGTCATCCTCGCCGCCTACATGGTCGGCGGCGCCGTCATCATGGGCGTCGCGCTCCACCTGATGCGGCGTGAGGCCCTGGCAGCCGAGGGCATCGACCCCGCCGAGCGACTCCGCTCCAACGACGCCTCCCTCTACCGCAAGGCGACCCGCATCGGCGCCGTCGTCACGCTCGTCGCAGGTCTCGGCGTCGCCGCCACCGGAGACATCCAGGGCAAGATCATGACCGAGGTCCAGCCGATGAAGATGGCGGCGGCCGAGGGCCTCTACGAGTCCGTGCCGGAGGGCGAGGGCGCCCCCTTCTCCGTCCTCACGCTCGGCACCCTCGACGGCGAGCACGCCAACCCGATCATCGAGATCCCCGGCCTGCTCAGCTTCCTCGCGACCGGCGACTTCAACGGCCAGGTCGAGGGCATCCGCGACCTCAAGCGGGAGTATGCGAAGACCTACGGCGAGACCGGCAACCCGCTCGTCGCGGACCCTGCGACGAACTACGTCCCGAACATCCCGACCACCTACTGGACGTTCCGTCTCATGATCGGCGTCGGCATGGCCGCTGCGGGCATCGCGGTCGCCGTGCTCTGGCTGACCCGCAAGGGACGCACGCCGACGCACCGGTGGCTCTTCTGGGCCGCCGTCGCCGCCCCGCTGCTGCCCGTCTTCGGCAACTCGTTCGGCTGGATCTTCACCGAGGTCGGCCGCCAGCCCTGGCTCGTCTTCGGCCTCATGACGACGGCGAGCGGCGTCTCACCCGGCGTCTCCATCGGCGAGGTCATGACCTCGATGGTCGGCTTCACCCTCCTCTACGGCGCCCTGGCCGTCGTCGAGATCAAGCTCTTCCTCCACTACGTCCGGCGCGGGGCCGACGCCTTCGAGCAGCCCCAGGAACCGAGTGAGCGGGACGAGGACGCACCCCTCGTCTTCGCTTACTGAAAGGACCGCCCACCATGGATCTCGCCACCTTCTGGTTCATCGTTCTCGGTGTCCTCTGGACCGGCTACTTCGTCCTCGAGGGCTTCGACTTCGGCGTCGGCATCCTGCTGCCGGTCCTCGGCCGCAAGAATGGCGTCGTCGGCGCGGCCGCCGGCGACGCCGAGAAGCGCCGCCGCGTCCTGCTCAACACGATCGGCCCGGTGTGGGACGGCAACGAGGTGTGGGTCCTCACCGCTGGTGGCGCGACCTTCGCGGCGTTCCCGCACTGGTACGCGACGCTGTTCAGCGGCTTCTACCTCCCCCTGCTGCTCATCCTCGTCGCACTGATCCTGCGCAACCTCGGCTTCGAGTACCGCCACAAGCGCGGCGGCGACGAGTGGAAGTCGCGTTGGGACCTCGCGATCTTCTGGGGCTCGCTCGTCCCGGCGTTCCTCTGGGGTGTCGCGCTGACGAACATCGTCCGCGGTGTCCCGATCGACGCCGAGATGGAGTACACCGGCAACCTCTTCACCCTCCTCGGCCCCGTCCCACTCCTCGGCGGGCTCACTTTCGTCGCGCTCTTCGTCACGCACGGGGCGATCTTCGTGGCGCTCAAGACCGACGGCCCCATCCGCTCTGACTCCCGGCGCATCGCTGAGCGGATGGGGCTCGTCACCGTCGTCCTCGCCGTGGCCCTCCTGCTCCTCCTCGGGATCGGCGACGGCACCGCGGCCTCGTGGGCGACGACGGTCGTCGCGGCGGTGGCCCTCCTCGGCGCGCTCCAGGCCAACCGGGCCGGCCGCGAGGGCTGGGCCTTCCTCGGCACGGCGGTCACCATCGCGATGGCGGTGGCGACGTACTTCCTCATGCTCTTCCCCAACGTCATGCCGTCCTCGACGAACCCGGCGTGGAGCCTGACGATCGACAACGCGTCGAGCTCCGAGTACACGCTCAAGGTGATGACCGTCGTCGCGCTCATCTTCACGCCGCTCGTGCTGCTCTACCAGGCGTGGACGTACTGGATCTTCCGCAAGCGGCTCACCGTCGCCCACATCCCCGAGGACGTGCAGCCCGGCCGTCCCGACCAGCCCCTGCAGAGGGTCGGGTGATGCCTGGATGAGGCCGTTCGACCCGCGCCTGCTCCGCGTCGTCCCGGCGGCGCGGAGACCGGTCGCCGCCCTGGCGGCGATCGGGATCGCGACCGGAGTCACCACGATCGCCACGGCGTTCGCCCTCGCGGGCGTCGTCGTGGCGGTTGTCGATGACCGGCCGGTCGCGGCGCCTGCCCTGTGGCTCGGTGCCCTCTTCGTCGTCCGGGCGGTGCTCGCCTGGGCGACCGAGGTGGTCGCGGCCTGGGCCGGCGTCAGCGTGTCGACGGCCCTGCGGACCGCACTGGTCCGCGCCTGGGGCAGCGGTGGGGCCCGGCCCGACCGGACGACGGCCGTCTCTCTCGCCACTGCGGGAGCGAGCGCCGTCGAGCCGTATGCGGCCCGCTACCTCCCGACGCTCGTCACGGCGGCGGTCGTGCCGGTGCTCGCTGTCGCGACGCTGGCGGTGGTCGACTGGCCGAGCGCGCTCATCGTGGTGGCGACGGTGCCCCTGCTGCCGCTCTTCGCGGCCCTCATCGGGCACGCGACGGCCGACTCGACGCAGCGGCGTTGGGCGGCTCTGGCGAGCCTGTCGGGCCACTTCCTCGATGTCGTGCGCGGGCTGCCGACGCTCGTCAACTACGGCCGGGCCGGCCGTCAGGTCGAGGTCGTCCGCGAGGTGAGCGAGCGCCACCGCCGGGCCACCATGGAGACGCTGCGGATCGCCTTCCTCAGCTCGGCGGCGCTCGAGCTGCTCGCGACGATCAGCGTGGCGATCGTGGCCGTGACCGTCGGCCTGCGCCTCTCCTACGGCTCGATGGCCCTCGGCCCGGCCCTCGTCGCGATCCTCCTCGCGCCCGAGGCGTACTGGCCGATCCGCCGCGTCGGGCAGGAGTTCCACGCCGCCGCCGACGGGGCGACGGCCCTCGACGACATCATCGGCGCCCTCGACGACATCATCGGCGCCCTCGAGCGCGCCGGCGCTCCCGCAGCAGGTGCCGACGCCCCGTTCGCGCGGGTCGACCTCCGGGACGTCACCTACTCGTATGCCGCTGGGCTCGCCCCCGTCGTCCGTGACCTCGACCTGGTGGTCGGCTCGGGCCTCTACGTCATCACCGGCACGTCGGGAGTCGGCAAGACGACGCTGCTCGACCTCGTTGCGGGCCTCAAGGTGCCGACGTCGGGTGCGCTGACGGCACCGCCGTCGCACTACGTCACGCAGCGTCCGTTCCTCGCGGCGGGCTCCATCCGGGCCAATCTGACGCTCGGGCACGACGACCGGCGGGTCCCGGGGTCGGACGATCACCTGTGGCAGGCGCTGCGGGCCGTGGGACTCGACGGTGTCGTCGCCGGACTGCCCGAGGGCCTCTCCACCCGCATCGGCGACGACGGCTTCGGCCTCTCGGCCGGTCAGCGCCAGCGGCTCGCCCTGGCGCGGGCCTGGCTGGCGCCGGAGCCCCTGCTGCTCCTCGACGAGCCGACGGCCCACCTCGACCCGGACGCCGCGGAGGCCGTCAACGCTCTCATCGTCGCGCTGGCCCACCGGCGCATCGTCATCGTGGTGACCCACCGGCCCGAGCTCGTCGCCGTCGCGGACGAGCACCTGCACCTGCTCCCGCTGCCCGATGCGGGCGACCCCGCCCCCACGGCAACGCACCACGACCTGGTGCCGGCCGCCACGCACGAGGTGACGCCATGACGACGTCCCCGACCGCGGCCCCTGACGTCCGCGTCGGGGTGGAGGGGCTGACGAAGCCACAGCCCCTCCGCCCCGGCTCGGCCTCCGACCACCGCGGCCGGATCGCTCTCGCCGGGATGCTCGGTGGGGTAGCCACCGCTTCCGGCGTCGCGCTCACGGCAACCTCCGGCTGGCTCATCGCCCGGGCGGCGGAGCGGCCCATCATCCTCACGCTGATGACCGCCATCGTCGCCGTCCGCACGTTCGGCATCGCCCGGCCGGTGTTCCGCTACTGGGAGCGCCTGGTCAGCCACGACGCGTCCCTCGCCTCGCTCGCCGCCCGCAGGTCAGCGGCATACGAGGCGCTCATCCCGCTCACGCCCGCCCGGCTGGGACGGCGCCGCCGCGCCGACGTGCTCACCGCTGTCGTCCACGACCTCACCGACGAGGTCGAGGCCCAGGTGCGGGTGACCGTGCCGGTGGTCTCGAGCGCCGTCGCCGGGGCGATCGCCATCGGGTTCACCACGGTGATCGCGCCCCCGGTCGGCCTCGTCGTCGCCCTCGTGTGTGCCTCGGTCGTCCTCGTCAGTGCGGTGGCGCACCGCATGGAGACGAGCTCCCTGGGTGCCCTCGTCGCGGCCCGAGCCGAGGTCGTGCGCGTCAGCGAGCTCGTCACCTCGCAGGCCGACGAGCTGCGCGCCATCGGCGCATGGGCGACCGCAGCCCGCTGGCTCGACGACGCGCACGACGGGGTGGCGCGGGCGACGCGCGCCGCGGTCCGCGGACGGGCGCTGGCAGCCGGCACCTACCTGCTCGTCGTCGCGGCCGCCACCATCGCCACCGCCGCGATCGCGACCGGGCTCGAGGTCTCGAACCCCGTCAAGGCGCTGCTCGTCCTCACCCCCGTGGCGCTCGCCGACGCCATCACCCCGCTCGCCGACGCGATGCGGGCCCGGGCCCAGGCTCGGGCGGCCGCGGCCCGCACGGCCAAGCTTCTCGCCCAGGACCCCGCCGTGCGCGACGTCCGCGGCTCGCTCCCGGCGGACGCAGGGGCGGGATCGGAGCAGTTCCGGGGCGTGCGGCTCACTGACGTCGCTGCCGCCTGGGACGGCTCGAACGCGCTCGGACCGTTCGACCTCGGGGTCGGCGCGGGCGAGGCAGTGGCCGTGCTGGGGCCCAACGGAAGCGGCAAGTCGACGCTCCTGGCCGTGCTGGCCCGGCACCTGGACCCGCTCTCCGGACGCTACGACGTCCACACCGCAGCCGGGTCGCACGACGTGCTCACCGAGCCGCTCGCCGAGGCCCGGGCCCGCATCGCCGTCGTCGACGACGAGCCGCACGTCTTCGCGACCTCCCTGCGCAACAACCTCACGCTCGCCCGCCCCGGCGCGACCGACGAGGACGTCCTCCAGGCCCTCGATCGAGCCGGCCTCGGCCGGCTCGTCGCGGGCCTGCCGGACGGTCTCGACACCATCCTCGGGGCGGGCGGCCGTGGCCTTTCCGGAGGTGAGCGGGCCCGGCTCGCCATCGCCCGGGCCCACCTCAGTGGTCGACCCCTCATGGTGCTGGACGAGCCGGTCGCCCACCTCGACCCACCGACTGCCCGCAGCGTCCTCGCGGACCTGCTCGCACCGCGGCGCGACACCGATGATCGCGGCGCCTCCACCTACCCGCACGACTCCGACGCCGGCCAGGGCACTGCTCCCGGCGCCGGAGAGGACACCGCTCGGGTGGCCCCGGACGGCCGGCGCCCGGCTGTCGTGTTGGTCACACACCGGCCTGACGGGCTCGATCTCGTCGACCGCGTTTTCACTGTCACTCATCCGCACAGGTAGATTGGAAGCATCATGGCCACGAATCCACGCACCCGACTCGGTGAGCTCGAGCGTGCCGTCATGGAGCACCTCTGGACCGCCTCCGAGGCGCGCCCCGAGGGTCTCACCGTGCGCGACGTGCACGACGCCATCGGCGTCGAGCGCGGGCTCGCCTACACCACGCTGATGACCGTCCTCGACCGCATGGCCAAGAAGAAGCTGGTCACCCGCGAGCGTGACGGCAGGGCCTGGCGCTATCTGCCCGCGTCCTCGCGTGACGAGCTGACGTCCGAGGCACTCCACCACACGCTCGGCGAGCTCGCCGGCTCCGAGCGTCGTAGCGCGCTGCTCCGCTTCCTCGACCAGTCGACCCCCGAGGAGCTCGACGAGCTCCGCGCGGCTCTGGCTGACCTCGAGCAGCGTGAGGGCAAGCGCAAAACCGGCTAGTCCCCCGAGTCGCTTATGGTCATTGCGGCCCTGCTCATCCTGATGATCGCCCTCGCGTGGCCGGTGCCGCGTCTCATGGCCGGGATGACCACGTTCCGGCGCGCGCCTCGCGCCGCTCTCGTCGTCTGGCAGGCGACCTCCGTCGCGGCCGTGCTGGCTGCCCTCTTCGCCGCCCCCGCCGCCCTGCCCTACCTCATCGGGCCCGCCCCCGAGCTGACCGACAACGCGACGCAGATCGCCATCGCCGTGACCGTCACCGGCCTGATCGCCGGGCGCCTCATCGTGTCGGGCCACCGCGTCGGCACGCGCCTGCGGGCCCACCGCCGGCGGCACCGGCGGCTCGTCGACCTCCTCGCCGTGCCGGTCGGGGCGGACGCCTCCCATGCCGCGCACATGCGGGTCATCGAGCACCCGACCCCGACGGCCTACTGCGTGCCCGGCGTGCGTCGCCGGGTCGTGCTGACCCAGGGCACGCTCGACGCGCTCCCCGAGGACCAGCTCGACGCCGTCCTCGCACACGAGCGGGCCCATCTGCGGGCCCGGCACGACCTCATCCTCGAGTTCTTCACGGTCATCCACGAGGCCGTGCCCAGCTGGTTCCGCTGCGAGGCGGCCCTGCGGGAGGTGACCCTGCTCATCGAGGTGCTCGCCGACCGCGCCGCGGTCCGGGCGACGGGCGTGCTCTCCACGGCGCGCGCCATCGTCGGCATGGCCACCGGCGCCGTCAAGCCCGAGGGCATGCTCGCGATGAGCGAGTCCCCCTCCGCGGCAAGGCTGAGGCTCGAGCTGCTCGAGCCCGGGCCAGTTGCCGGCCTGCCGGCGCCCATGGCCGCCGCGGTGATGTACCTCTTTGCCGGCTCGGTCGTGCTCATGCCGGTGGCGCTGCTCGTCGTGGCGTGGGCCACCGCCTGAGCGCTGACCAGCGCACGCCGCGTCCCCGTCCGCGTCCGAGGGTCGGACGAAGCGTGTCCCATAAGGTGAAGTTATGGTTCAGTGCTGCTCAACGCACGGTTTCGCCCCTGAAAGGATCCCGTCATGACTTCGCTGCGCCTGGGCGACACCGCCCCCGACTTCACCGCCGACACGACCGAGGGAGAGCTGTCCTTCCACGACTGGAAGGGCGACGGCTGGGCCGTGCTCTTCAGCCACCCGGCCGACTTCACGCCCGTCTGCACCACCGAGCTCGGCCGCGTCGCCGCCCTCAAGGACGAGTGGGCCCGCCGCAACACGAAGGTCATCGCCGTCTCTGTCGACCCGGTCGACCAGCACCAGGAGTGGAAGCCGGACATCGAGCAGGTCAGCGGGCACGCCGTCGACTACCCGATCATCGCCGACGAGGACCGCTCCGTGTCCGAGGCCTACGGGATGATCCACCCGGGCGAGGGCGACACCTCGACCGTCCGGTCCGTGTTCCTCATCGACGGCAGCAACAAGGTCCGCCTCTCGCTGACCTATCCCAAGTCCGTCGGGCGCAACTTCGACGAGATCCTCCGCGCCCTGGACGGCCTCCAGGTGACCGACTCCGGGCCGTTCTCGACGCCCGCCGACTGGCAGGTCGGCGACCGGGTCATCGTCGCCCCGACCCTGACGACCGACGACGCGCGCGCTCGGTTCGTCGACGTCGAGGAGGTCAAGCCCTACCTGCGCTTCACCCCGGCGCCCACCCCGGCGC
This sequence comes from Intrasporangium calvum, assembly GCF_028446585.1. Classification (GTDB taxonomy): domain Bacteria; phylum Actinomycetota; class Actinomycetes; order Actinomycetales; family Dermatophilaceae; genus Intrasporangium; species Intrasporangium calvum_A. The sequence goes on along the minus strand of NZ_JAPFQL010000050.1, from coordinate 6,007 downwards.
CCACCCCGGCCTGACACCCCCTCCCCCGGCCCCCCACTCGAGTGGCCCCGTCATCCCCATCCCCGCCGAGCGGGCCTGTGGACGGCGGGGCCACTCGAGTGAGGGGGTGCCTGGAACGAGCCCAGCGGCATACGGCCTGACGGCTCCCCGGCCGGGCCGGAGCGCGCGTCGATAGGCTCGTCCCATGCGCGTCCTCGTCTCCGGCGGTGCCGGCTACATCGGCTCCCACACTGTCGTCCAGCTCGTCGCGGCCGGGCACGACGTCCTCATCGTCGACAACTTCGCCAACAGCAAGCCGACAGTCATGGCGCGACTCGAGGCCCTGACCGGCACCCACCTGCCGGTGCACGCGTTCGACCTCGTCGACCACGACAAGACCGAGCACCTCTTCGCGACCGAGCCGATCGACGCGGTGATCCACTTCGCCGGGCTCAAGGCGGTCGGCGAGAGCGTCGAAAAGCCCCTCGAGTACTACGAGAACAACCTCGGCACCACCTTCTCGCTCGTCCGGGCGATGCGCCGCCACAACGTCCGCCGGCTCGTCTTCAGCTCGTCGGCAACCGTCTACGGGACCAACGAGCCACCGTTCACCGAGGACATGCCGACCGCCGCGTCGAACCCCTACGGCTGGACCAAGGTGATGATCGAGCAGGTCCTGCGCGACGTCGCGCACGCCGAGCCGTCCTGGCGGATCGCGCTGCTGCGCTACTTCAACCCGGTGGGCGCGCACGCGTCCGGCACCATCGGTGAGGACCCCCAGGGCATCCCCAACAACCTCATGCCGTTCGTCGCCCAGGTCGCCGTCGGGCGACGCGAGAAGCTGCAGGTCTTCGGCGGCGACTACCCCACCCCCGACGGCACGGCCCTGCGCGACTACATCCACGTCGAGGACCTGGCCGCCGGGCACCTCGCGGCGCTCGACCAGCTCGCCCGGACGGACGACGCGGTGTCGACGTGGAACCTCGGCACGGGCGTCGGCACGAGCGTGCTCGACGTGGTCCGGGCCTTCGAGCGGGCGACCGGCCGTCCGGTGCCCTACGAGGTCGTCGGGCGGCGGGCCGGAGACCTTCCCGCAGCCTTTGCCGACCCGAGCCGGGCCCAGCGCGAGCTCGGCTGGCGCGCCGAGAAGGACATCGACGACATGTGCGCCGACTCCTGGCGGTGGCAGAGCCAGAACCCCGAGGGATACCCCGACGCCTGACCGGGCCACCCACCCCGGACCGTATGCCGCTGGGCCGGCTCCCGTCGCCCGCGCACCTTCCTAGGGTCGCGGGTTGAGGGCGTCGTAGTCGTGGAAGCTTCGCACCCGGGCCACGGCCGCGACGACGAGCAGGACCACGAGCGCGCCACCGACGGCGGGCGGGACCCACGTCACCGTCAGCGTCGCCAGCGACCCCGCGAGCATCTGGCCCAGCCGCGGTCCACCGGTGACGACGACGGTGAAGATGCCCTGCATCCGGCCCCGGAGCCGGTCCGGGACGGCGCTCTGCAGGATGGTCTGGCGGAAGATCGCACTGACGTTGTCCGCTCCCCCGGCCACGGCGAGGCACACCAGCGCAGCGGCGAGAGCCGGACGGTTCGCGTCGGCGATGTCCCTGCTGCTCACCGCGTGCCCGCCCACCATCACCACCGCCACGACGATCCCGAAACCGAGAATCGCGAGCCCGTAGACCACGATGGCGTTGCGGATGGCTCGCCCCTGCCAGCGCGCGCCGGTGACGCGGCCGGACCCCAGGCTCGAGAGGATGCCCCCCGTCGCGAAGCCGGCGAGGAGCAGGCCCGCCGTGACCGGCCCACCGCCGATGACGACGGCGCCGACGGCAGGGAAGAGGACCATCGGGTGGCCGAACGTCATCGCGATGATGTCGACGACGAAGCTCATCCGGACGTTCGGTGCCGTGCGCAGGTGGGCGAGGCCCTCGACGACCGACCTGAGCCCACTCGGCGGGGCAACGCCGTCGACACCCGTCTCGGGCCGGATCCGAGGCAGCGTCCACAGGCCGAGCAGGCCCGCGACGAAGAGGAGGACGTCGACGGTGTAGGTCCACGCGTAGCCGACCCGCGCCACCAGCACGCCGGCCAGTCCGGGCCCGACCGTGACCATGAGCCCCATCGAGATGCCCATCAGGGCGGCGGCCTTGGGCAGCAGCTGCACCGGCAACAGCCGTGGCGTGATGGCCTGACGGGTCGCCGAGGCGATCGTCGCGGCGACGGCGTTGACGGTCGTGATGACGTAGAACGCCCACACCGTCGTGACACCGGCCCACGCGATGAGAGCGAGCGACACCGTGGATGCCCAGGCGACGAGGGAGGCGACGAGCGCCACGACCCTCCGGTCGAAACGGTCCGCCACGGCGCCGCCGTAGAGCCCCGACGCGATGACCGGCCCGAGCGCGAACCAGGCGACGAGGGAGACCATGAAGGTCGAGGCCGTCAGGTCGTAGATGTGCAGGGCGACGGCGGTGGCCGTGACCTGGGCGCCGATCCCGGCCAAGGTGTTGCCGACCCACAGCCGGGCGAAGGCAGGGCTCTCGCGCAGCGGTGAGATGTCGACGAGGTGGGACCGGCGCGGCGCCGTGCCACCATGCGTCTCGCTCCCGTCCACCACACGAGGAACCTACGCCACGTCGAACAGCCCGACCCGCAGCGCCGCCTCGACGTCCCGCAGCATGGAACCGTCACGCACCCAGGCCCACCCGTCGTCGCCCCGCCAGGCCACCATGGTCCGCACCGCGCCGTCGACACCCGTGAAGGAGACCATCGACAAGGGGCCGGTCTCGATGATGCGTGCACCATCGACGAGCTCCGCGAGAGTTGCTTGGCCGGTCCCCGCGTCGACCGCGAGCAGCGCGCCACCGGCCAGGGCGGCGGCGTAGGCGGCGGCAATGGCGCGCGAGCCGGCCGCCTCGCGACCGTGCGGCAGACTGACGACGGCGTCAGCGGCATACTGCTCCGAGATGCCGGCCACGTCGCGGGCCGCCAGCCGGCCAACGAAGGTGGACAACAGCTCTCGGGGGGTCCTCGCACCACGGTTCGTCGTCATGCGAACACCGTGCCACCCACCGCCGACAACGGCTTGTCCGGAGCTGCACCGACGACGTCCCCGACGGGTGTTGAATGGGGCCATGCCGTTGCCGCGCCCGTTCCACGTCACCTTCGTGTGCAGCGGCAACATCTGCAGGTCGCCCATGGGGCACGTGATCCTCGAGCAGCTCGTCCGCGAGGCGGGCCTGGACGACCAGGTGACCGTGAGCTCGAGCGGCACGGGCGACTGGCACGTCGGCGAGCGCGCCGACCCCCGAACGATCGACGTTCTCGCCGCCCACGGTTATGACGGCTCCGCCCATCGCGCCAAGGAGTTCGACGCGACGGCGTTCGACGACATCGACCTCGTCCTCGCGTCCGACGACGGCCACGTGCGGCACCTGCGCCGGCTGGCCCCGTCATCGCACCACCGCGACCGGATCCGCCTCGTCCGCGAGTTCGACCCCGCCGCGGTCGCTGCGGGCACGCTCGAGACGAGTGACCCCTGGTATGGCGACGAAGGCCACTTCCGTCGGTGCTTCGTCGAGGTCGAGGCCGCGTGCAAGGGCGTCCTCGAGCACGTCAGGGGACGGTTGGAGACGGAGCAGCCCTGATCGCATGAGAGACCTCGCCATCACCGTTCCGCACTACCCCTACGGGGCCCCTTGCTGGGTGGACCTGCTCGTCAGCGACGTCGACCGGGCCCAGCGCTTCTACACCGAGCTGTTCGGCTGGCGCTGGCTGACCGGAGACGCGGCGAGCGGCGGCTACACCATGGCCCTGCTCGGCGACCAGCCCGTGGCCGGCGTCAGCCGCCGGCCGCCGAGCGCGCCCGTCCCGAGCCAGTGGACCACCTACCTTCGCGTGGGCGACATCAGCGTCGCGGCGCACGCCATCGCCACCTACGGGGGGCGGCCGCTCGGCCGGCCCGTCCAGATCGGCGCGCTGGCTCGCACCATGGTCGCCGTCGACCCGGGCGGGGCCTACTTCGGGGTGTGGGAGCCGGGAGACCTGCCCGGCAGCGGCACCCTCGACCGTCCGGGTTCGCTCACGTGGAACGAGCTGCTGACCCGGGACTACGACGCGGTGCTCGACTTCTACGAGAACATCTTCGCCCACGGCTTCATCGACGAGACCGAGGACGGCGGTCCCCGGTGGTCCACGGCCCACACGGGCGACGGCAACCCCGCCTACGGCCTCGCGGAGATCGACGCCGACTGGCCGCTCGAGATCCCGGCGCACTGGGTCACCCATTTCGCCACGGACAGCGTCGTGTCGACGGTGGCCCACGCGCTCGACCTCGGCGGCAAGCTGCTCCAGGGCCCGTTCGACGGCCCGTACGGTCTCGGTGCGGTCCTGAGCGGGCTGGAGGGCGAGGTCTTCTCCGTCCTCGTGCCCGACCTCGACTAGGCACACCGCGCCCAGCCGGCCCAGCGGCATACGGACGAGTCGGTGGCACGCCACGCGCTCTGGGAGGATGGGCGCATGGCTTCCCTCGCTGACGCTCAACCCGCCATCGCGCTCGGAGCGCTGGACGGCCGCTACCGCGCCGCCGTCGCGCCGCTCGTCGACCACCTCTCCGAGGCAGCCCTCAACCGGGAGCGGGTCCGCGTCGAGGTCGAGTGGCTGATCCACCAGACCACGCACGGCATCGTGCCCGGTGTCCGCCACCTGACCGACGCAGAGGTCGCGGCGCTGCGCGGCGTCGTCGAGACCTTCGGCCCGGCCGAGGTCGCCGAGCTCGCCGAGATCGAGCGGGTCACCGTCCACGACGTCAAGGCGGTCGAGTACTTCCTCAAGCGGCGCCTCGCCGAGATCGCGCCCGCTGACGAGGACCGCGGACTCGCCGAGCTCATCCACTTCGGTTGCACCAGCGAGGACATCAACAACCTGTCCTACGCCCTCATGGTCAAGGGCGCCGTCGCCGAGGTGTGGCTCCCCAAGGCACAGGCCCTCGTCGACCAGGTCGCGACGCTTGCCCGTGAGCTGCGTGACGTGCCGCTGCTCGCACACACCCACGGCCAACCGGCGACGCCGACGACGATGGGCAAGGAGCTCGCCGTCCTCGCGTGGCGGCTCGGCCGGCAGCTGCGGCGCATCGAGCGGCAGGAGTACCTCGGCAAGTTCAACGGCGCCACCGGCACGTTCGGGGCGCACGCCCTTGCCCTCCCCGACGTCGACTGGCCGGCCGTGTCCCGCGAGTTCGTCGAAGGCCTCGGGCTGACCTGGAACCCGCTGACCACGCAGATCGAGAGCCACGACTGGCAGGGCGAGCTCTACGCCGACGTCGCCCGCTTCAACCGCATCCTGCACAACCTGTGCACCGACGTGTGGACCTACATCTCGATGGGCTACTTCGCGCAGGTGCGCGGGCAGGGCACCGTCGGGTCGAGCACGATGCCGCACAAGGTCAACCCGATCCGCTTCGAGAACGCCGAGGCCAACCTCGAGGTCGGCAATGCCCTGCTCGATGTCCTCGGGTCCACCCTCGTCCAGAGCCGGCTGCAGCGCGACCTGACCGACTCGTCGATGCAGCGCAACATCGGCTCGGCGTTCGGGCACAGCCTGCTCGCCCTCGACAACGTCTCGCGCGGGCTCGCCGGGCTCGATGCCGTCCCCGACGCGATGGCGGCGCACCTCGAGGCGAACTGGGAGGTCCTCGGCGAGCCGATCCAGTCCGCGATGCGGGCGCTCGGTGCCCAGGGCGTCCCCGGCATGGAGGAGCCCTACGAGCGCCTCAAGGAGCTGACGCGCGGGCGGCGGGTCAACGGCGATGACGTCCGTGAGTTCGTCCGCGGGCTGGGCCTGCCGGCAGAGGTCGAGGAGCGCTTCCTCGCGCTGACGCCGCAGACGTACACGGCGCTGGCCAGCCGGTTGGTCGACTACCTGCCCTGAGTGTTCGGCGGGCCCATCGGCCCTGTCGTATGCCGCTGGGCCGGCTCCCAGCGCGGGGCCGCTGGCGTGGGGCTCGCGCTGGGAGCCG
>NZ_JAPFQL010000005.1 GCF_028446585.1 Intrasporangium calvum | reverse complement strand
ACCCTGATCGAAAGAGCAGTTCGCGACGTGTCGCGAACTGCTCTTTCGATCAGGGTCAGGGGGTGCGGAACGGGTCTGCGCGCCGGCCGTCAGGTGCGGCGGGGGGACGCGAGGCGCGCACCGGCCTTGCGCATCGTCCGGCTGTAGAGCGGCCGCGCGAATCGCTTGAGCCGCCAGATGGCCCGGCCCTCCGGGTCGGTGAGGATCACGTCCCGCCGAGAGTCGATCCCCTTGATGACGGCCCTCGCCACGTCGTCGGCCGACCGGCGCGACCGCTCCAGCATGCGCTTGCCGGCAGCCTCCATCTCCTGGTCGTCGCCCGCGAAGGAGGCCCCGAGGTTGGTCCGGAAGAAGGCGGGGCAGACGACCGACACGGCGATGCCGTGCGGCGCCAGCTCATGGTCGAGCGTCTCGCTGATGGCCACCACCCCGGCCTTGACGGCGTTGTAGGACGCCATCCCCGGCGCATGCACGAGCCCGGCGAGCGAGGCGACGTTGACGAGGTGGCCGCTGCCCTGCTTCTTGAAGAGCGGCGTGAACGTGCGGCAGCCCCGCACCACGCCGAGGAGGTTGATGTCGACGATCCGGTGCCACTCGTCCATCGCGGCCACGTCGATCCGTCCACCGGTCGCGATCCCGGCATTGTTGACCAGCACGTCCAGGCCGCCCCACGAGTCCTGCACGTGGGCAAGGACCTTCGCCCAGTCGCCGTCGCTCCGGACGTCGAGCGACACGTAGTCCATCCCCGCCGGCACCGACTCCGGCCGCTCCACCGCGAGGTCCGTCGCCAGCACCCGGTCACCTCGGGCGGCGAGGCCGCGCGCGAGCGCCAGCCCCAGCCCGGAGGCGGCGCCGGTGACGACGACGCGCCGGGAGGATGGAGGGGCTGGGAGCGAGCTGAGCGGCATACGGCTGACCCTATGGTGCTCAGCGCACGCGGACGGTCACCTTGCCGGTCGCCCGGCGCTCGTCGATCTCGGCGATGGCCGCCGCGACGTCGGACAGCGGGTGCGTGCGGCCGATCGGCGGGTCGATGGCGCCGCTCTCGAGCAGCGGCGTGATCGCCTCCCACTGCTCCTGCAGGTAGCCCGGCTCGCCGTGCCACATGGCGCCCCAGGCGACGCCGACGACGCTGATGTTGCCGAGCAGCAGCCGGTTGACCTTGACCTCGGGGATCGACCCGGCGGTGAAGCCGATGACGAGGATCCGCCCCTCAGGCGCCAGGCTGCGCAGGCTGTCGGTGAAACGGTCGCCGCCCACGGGGTCGACGACGACGTCGACGCCGCGACCGCCGGTCAGCTCCTTGACCGCGGCGAGGAATCCGTCGGCCAGGACGACGTGGTGGGCCCCAGCCTGCTGGGCGACGGCGCGCTTGGCCTCGGAGGAGACGACCGCGATGACCTGAGCGTCCAGGGCCCGCGCCAGCTGGATCGCCGCCGTGCCGATGCCGCCCGCTGCCCCGTGCACGAGGACCGTCTCGCCCGGCTCGAGCCGCCCGCGGCGGACGAGCGCGAAGTGGACGGTGAGGTAGTTCATCAGCAGCGCTGCACCGGTGGTGAAGGACACCGAGTCGGGCAACGGGAAGACGAGCGACTCGGGGACCGCGACCGTCTCGGCGAACGCCCCGAGGATCGGGAAGGCCGCGACCCGGTCCCCCGGCTGGAAGCGGCTGCCCTCGGCAGCCGCCCGCACCACACCGGCGCACTCGGCCCCCGGCACGAAGGGCAGGTCCGGCTTCATCTGGTAGAGCCCGCGGGTGAGCAGCACGTCGGGGAAGCTGACGCCTGCCTCGTGCACGTCGACGAGGACGTGACCGGGCTCGAGCACCGGCTCGTCGACCTCGTCGACCGTGACGGCGGCGGGTCCGTCGAGGACAGAGACTCTGGCTGCACGCATGGACGTGACAGTAGCGTCCTACGCTGGCCGGGTGCTCGATCCCCTGACGACACTGCCCGACGGCACCATCAAGCAGGTCAACCCCTTCACCGGCACGAAGGTGTGGACCCTGCCGGGCCGGGGACGCCGCCCCATCGAACGCGCTGCCCGGCCGCCACTGCCGATCGACCCCGCCGATGCCGACCGGATCTGTGCGTTCTGCCCCGAGCGGGTGCTCGAGACGACGCCGGAGATCGCCCGCCGCGTGCGGGACGCGGCGGCAGCCGACGGCTGGCGCGAGGTCCGCGGGCTGGCCGCGGAGGAGGTGGCCGCGTCGCCGGCTGAGTTCCGGCTCGTGCCCAACCTCTTCGAGATCCTCTCCTACGACTACTGGCACCTGACGCACGGCTGGGAGCCGACCGCGGAGATGACGGCCCGACGCGAGCACTACCTGTCGACGCCGGCGGGTCGCGAGCACGTCGAGCGGCTCGCCCGGATCCGGGTGGCGGCCCGCTCCGACGGCGGCTCCCTCGACGAGCCGCTCACCGAAGCGGAGGTCGATCGTGAGGCGAGCGGCCTCTTCGCCGGCAACCACCTCCTCGTCGTCGCGCGCCGGCACTTCGAGGAGGGCGCGACGGACGACTCACGGCTGCGCGGGTCCGGGCGCCTCACCCCCGAGGAGCACCGGGAGTACGTCGGGTTCTCCATCGACGCGATGCACGGCGTCTATCGCGACAACGAGCACGCCCGCTACGTCAGCGTCTTCCAGAACTGGCTCCAGCCCGCCGGGGCCTCCTTCGACCACCTCCACAAGCAGGTCGTCGCCATCGACGAGCTCGGCGCAGACCTCGAGCGCCAGGCCGAGCACGTGTCCGAGCAGCCCGACCTCTACGAACGCTGGGGATGGCGGTATGCCGCTGAGCGCGGTCTCCTGGTCGCCCGCACTCCCAGCGCGGTGGCCTTCGTGGGGATCGGGCACCGCTTCCCGTCGCTCGAGGTGCACTCGCTCGTCACGGACCGGTGCCCGTGGGAGCTGACACCGGACGAGGTCGCGGACTTCGCCGACCTGCTGCATGCCTGCCACGCCGCGACCGGTGTCGAGGTGCCGAGCAACGAGGAGTGGCACCACCGGCCTCCGTCGGTCGACCTGCCGATGCCGCTGCGGGCCGTGCTCAAGTGGCGGATCTCGACGCTGGCCGGCTTCGAGGGCGGGACGAAGATCTACGTCAACACCGTCAGCCCGTGGACCGTCCACGAGCGGGTGGTCACCCGGTTGCGCGAGCTCGTCGGGGCCGGGGCGGTGGCTGAGACCCTGCGGCTCGCGGACTGAGCCGGCGCGCGGGGGCGAGCCCAGCGGCATACGGCCGGCGTCAGCGGAAGGCCATGTCCTCGGTGACGTCGCCGCGGAGCATGTCGCGGCGGTCGAGGAGGTAGTTCTGCCGCATCAGCCACGGCGCCCGGTCCCCCTGCTGCGGGAGCTCGGTCAGGGCCCGCTGCACGTAGCCGGAGCTGAGCGGCAGCAGCGGCTGCCCCACGAGGCCGGGTGGCGGGGTCGGGACGGCGACCTCGAGCCCCTCCGCCGCCAGGTGGTTGAGCAGCCGACAGACGTAGCGTGAGGCGAGGTCCGAGCGGAGCGTCCACGACGCGTTGACATAGCCGATCGACAGGGCGAGGTTCGGGACGTCGCCGAGCATGACGCCGCGGTAGACCCACAGCTCGGACGCGGGGCAGCGCTCGCCGTCGACCGAGATGTCGATGCCACCGGCCGCGAGGATCCGCAGGCCGGTCGCCGTCACGACGACGTCCGCCTCCAGCTCACGGCCAGAGGACAGGCGCAGGCCCCGCTCGGTGAAGGTCTCGATCGTGTCGGTCACGACCTCGGCCCGACCGTCGCGCAGGACGTCGAAGAGGTCACCGTCCGGCACGACGCAGAGGCGCTGGTCCCACGGGTCGTAGCTCGGGGTGAAGTGCTCTGCGGCGAGGCGCCCGGCGTCGGCTGCGGGAGCGAGCCCGCGGCGGATCCGCTTGGCCAGCAGGGCCTTCGCCCAGGCGGGACGTCGACGGCTCAGCTGGTAGAAGGCCATCGTGGTGAGGACGTTCTTGTAGCGGACGACGGCTCCGGCGGGGCGCTCGGGGAGCACGCGGCGGACTGCGTCGGCCACCCGGTCGCGCCGCGGCAGCGCCGCCACCCACGTGCTGGAGCGTTGGAGCATGGTGACGTGCGCACCCCGCTCGGCGAGCGCCGGCACGAGCGTCATCGCGGTCGCGCCCGACCCGATGACGACGATGCGCGACCCGTCGGGCTCCAGGTCGTCCGGCCAGAACTGCGGGTGGACGAGTTGCCCCCGGAAGCGCTCCTCGCCGGGGAAGTCGGGCCGGTGGCCCGACGCGTAGTCGTAGTAGCCGCTGCACAGGTAGAGGAAGCCGCACGTGAGGGTCGTGGTGTCGTCGCCCCGCTGCACGGTGACGGTCCAGCGTGCGTCGTCACTGGACCAGTTGGCGGCGATGACCTTGTGTCCCAACCGGATCCGCTCGTCGATGCCGTGCTTGGCGGCAGTCCGGCGGATGTAGTCGAGGATCTGGCCACCGCCCGCGATGGCCTCCCCCTCGGACCACGGCTCGAAGGGGAACCCGAGGGTGGCCATGTCGGAGTCCGAGCGGATGCCGGGGTAGCGGAAGAGGTCCCAGGTGCCCCCGACCGCGTCCCGCCCCTCGAGGATGGCCCACGTCCTCGCCGGGCACTCGGTCTGCAGGCGGTAGCCGGCGTTGATCCCGGACAGGCCGGCCCCGATGACGAGGACATCGAGGTGCTCGGGCGTCGTCGGCTGCGTCACGCAGGACATTGTGACCCATGCCGCTGGAGTGATTGTGACGTATGCCGCTGGGCTGGCTACCCGGGAGTAGGCGCGGTTACGCTCGGCCGAGTGACCAGCTACCCCCACCTGCTCCAGCCGCTGGACCTGGGCTTCACGACACTGCGCAACCGTGTCGTCATGGGCTCGATGCACACCGGGCTGGAGGACCGCGCCGGCGATGTGGACCGGCTGGCCTCGTACTTCGCGGAGCGCGCCCGGGGCGGGGTCGCGCTCATGGTGACCGGCGGCTATGCGCCCAACCTCGAGGGCTCGCTCTATCCGGGCGGCTCCGTCCTCATGACGCACCGCCAAGCGCGCCGGCACCGGCGGGTCACCGATGCCGTGCACCGCGAGGGCGGCAAGATCGCGCTGCAGATCCTCCACGCGGGGCGGTACGCCTACCACCCGCTGGGGGTGACGGCCACGACGAGCAAGGCGCCCATCTCGCGCTTCACCGCCCGGGGATTGTCCGAAGGTGGCGTCCGGCGGCAGGTCGAGGCCTACGCACGGTGTGCCCGGCTGGCCCGGGAGGCCGGCTATGACGGCGTCGAGATCATGGGCTCGGAGGGCTACTTCCTCAACCAGTTCCTCGCGCCGCGGACGAACCAGCGCACCGACGCCTACGGCGGCACGCCGGAGAACCGGCGACGGCTCCCCGTCGAGGTGGTCCGGGCCGTGCGCGAGGCGGTCGGACCGGACTTCATCATCATCTACCGGCTCTCGATGCTCGACCTCGTGCCCGACGGCCAGTCCTGGGACGAGATCGTCGCCCTGGCCAAGAAGGTCGAGGTGGCCGGCGCCACGATCATCAACACCGGCATCGGCTGGCACGAGGCCCGCGTCCCCACGATCGTCACGTCGGTGCCGCGCGGGGCCTTCGTCGAGGTCACCGGCAAGCTGCGGCCCGAGGTCTCGATCCCCGTCATCGCCTCGAACCGGATCTCCATGCCCGACCTCGCCGAGCAGGTCGTGGCCGAGGGCAAGGCCGACCTCGTGTCGATGGCCCGGCCTCTCCTCGCCGACCCCGACTGGGTGCTCAAGGCGTCCGAGGGACGAGCCGACGAGATCAACACGTGCATCGCCTGCAACCAGGCCTGCCTCGACCACACCTTCTCCAAGCAAACGGCATCCTGCCTGGTCAACCCGCGAGCCGGCCACGAGACGCTGCTCGTGCTGGCTCCGGTGCGCACGCGCAAGCGCGTCGCCGTCGTCGGGGCCGGACCCGCTGGTCTCGCGACCGCGGTGGCCGCAGCCGAGCGGGGCCACGAGGTGGACCTCTTCGAGGCCGCGGATGACGTCGGCGGCCAGTTCGCCATCGCCATGCGGATCCCCGGCAAGGAGGACTTCGCCGAGACGATCCGCTACTACCGCCGGCGCCTCGACCTCACCGGGGTCACGGTGCACCTCGGTCGCCCCGCCGCTGCCGAGGACCTGGCCGGTTTCGACGAGGTCGTCGTGGCGACCGGTGTCGAGCCGCGCATCCCGTCCCTGCCCGGGATCGACCACCCCAAGGTGCTCACCTACGCCCAGGTCGTCCGTGAGGGCGCGCCCGTCGGGCAGCGCGTGGCAGTCATGGGAGCCGGCGGGATCGGGGTCGACGTGTCGGAGTTCCTGACGCACGGAGCACACTCGGTCGAGTCACCGCTCAGCGTCGCCGAGTGGATGGCCGAGTGGGGCGTCGGCGCCCCGGACGCGTCCCGGGGCGGACTCGTGAAGCCGGCCCCGGCGCCCTCTCCTCGCGAGGTGCACCTCCTGCAACGCAAGAGCACCCCGATCGGCAAGGGACTCGGCAAGACGACGGGCTGGGTGCACCGGGCGGCCCTGAAGGCCAAGGGCGTCCACCACCACGTTGGCGTCAACTACGAGCGGATCGACGACGCCGGGCTGCACATCTCGTTCGGTGAGGAGCACCGCGACCCGCAGGTGCTCGACGTCGACACGATCGTGCTGTGCACCGGTCAGGAGTCGGTCAACGGCCTGGTCCCGCAGCTGCGGGAGCTCGGCGTGAGCGTCCACGTCATCGGCGGCGCCGACGTCGCCGCCGAGCTCGACGCGAAGCGCGCCATCAAGCAGGGCACTGAACTGGCCGCCAGCCTCTGACCGACGGCGTCACTGCATGGGCCATCGGTGCCACCCTGGCCGCCCAGCGTTCTCCGGCCGAGGACCGGGGAGGCTCTCACCTCGGGTGAGCCGGCTTCTCGATAACCGCCAGGATCGCGGCGGTGGCCATCCCGACGCCGTCCTCGCCGCGGACCTGCTCGCCGAGCGCGGTCGCCGCGCGGACGACCTCCGGCCGGGCAGCTTCGGTGCTGGCCGCGGCCAGCCGGTCGGCGGTCAGGTGCTTGCGGTGGATCGGGGCCGCTCCGACACCGAGCTCGTGGACACGACGGCCCCAGTAGGGCTGGTCCGCGATGTGCGGGACGACGACCTGCGGCACACCGGCGCGCAAGGCTGCGGCAGTGGTCCCCGCTCCGCCATGGTGGATGACGATCGACATCTGCGGGAAGAGCGCGTCATGCGGGGCGCCGTCGAGAGCGAGCACCGTGGCCGGGAGGTCCTCGGCGCGCAGGCCCGCCCAGCCGGCGCTGAGCACCCCACGCAGACCGAGCCGGTCCAGGGCCGTGGTGAACGCGTGCACGACGCCCGCGGGGTCCGCGGTGGCCATCGAGCCGAGTCCGAGGTAGACCGGCGGAGGGCCGTCCGCGAGGAAAGCCCGAACCTCGTCCGGCGGCTGCCACGGCTCGGTCCGCTCCACGAACCAGAAGCCGGTCTGTGTCACGTTGGCGCCCCACTCGGCGGCGGGGGGCACCACGCGGGGGCTGACGGCCAGCACGGTGGGCACCTGCTTGGCCGCCGTGACGTACTGCCGGAACGAGCCGCGTCCGCTCCCGATCCGGCGCCGGACGACATCGCCGGTGGAGCGCACGACGTCCCACGCCGCGTAGGCAGCGGCCCAGCCCCAGGCCCGGTTGAGCCCCGAGGTCGACCTGGGACGCAGCGCGAAGGCGGCCGACGCACCCTGGGCCGTGGGCCAGGTCGGCTGGAACATGGCGAAGACGTGGTGCTTGTCCGCGCGGGCGGCGAGGACCTCCATCGCGTCGAAGGTCAGCGGCCCGGAGACGAAGGCGTCCGCCCGCTCGGAGAGGCGCATCAGGTCGCCTGCGAGGGCCTCGGCGATGTGCCGCACGACCTGGCGCATGAGACGAGCCTCGCGTCGGGGGTTGGTGCTCGTCCCTCCGAGCCACTTCTGGCCGAGCTCGCTCCGGACCCCTCCATCACCTCGAAGGAGAGCGGCTCGAAGTCGAGGCCCTGCTCCTCGACGAAGGGTCCGAAGTCGGCGCCGGCGGCGACGGCCACCGCCAGCCCCTCACGACGGAGGCGGTCGCCCAGCGCGAGCATCGGCTGGACGTCGCCCCGCGACCCCATCGCGAGGAGCAGGATCCTCACGCGAGCAGCTCACGCACCCGCGGTGCCACCTCGGTCGCGTAGAGCCGGATGCTCTCCAGGCGCAGGTCGTGCGGCAGGGTGCCGACGGAGTACTTCAGCTGGAAACGCGTCGCGCCGAGAGTCCTCATCGTGTCGGCGATCTTCTGGGCCACCGTCTCCGGCGAACCGCAGTAGACCGCGCCGTCGGGCCCGAGCTGCTGCTTGGCCTGGTCGAGCGTCATCGGCGCCCAACGCCGCTCGCGTCCGAGCTTGTTCATGTAGGCGACCTGATGCGGCAGGAACTCCTCCAGGGCCTGCTCGTCCGTCGCTGCCAGGTATCCCGGCGAGTGGACGCCGATCGGCCGGGGCTCCTTGCCCATCTCGTCGAGAGCGCGCCGGTAGAGGTCGGCCAGAGGCGCGAACTGGCGGGCCGACCCACCGATGATGGCGATGACGACGGGGAAGCCGTAGTGCGCCGCACGGACCACGGACTGCGGCGTGCCGCCGACCCCGACCCAGACCGGAAGGTGTCCGGACTCCGTTGCGGGTTGGACGAACTCGACGTCGACAGGCGGCCGGATCGAGCCCTGCCACTTCACCGGCTGCTCGGCGACGACCGCCGCCAGCAGGCTCAGCTTCTCGTCGAAGAGCGTCTCGTACTCGGAGAGGTCAAGGCCGAAGAGGGGGAACGACTCGATGAACGAGCCTCGCCCGACGGTGATCTCGGCCCTTCCCCGGGAGACCGCGTCCACCGTCGAGAACCGCTGGAAGACGCGGATCGGGTCGTCGGACGACAGGACGGTCACCGACGTGCCGAGGCGGATCCGCTCGGTCCGGGCGGCGAGCGCCGCCAGGACCGTGTCGGGCGCGGAGACCGCGTAGTCCTTGCGGTGGTGCTCGCCGACGCCGAAGAAGTCCAGGCCGAGCTGGTCCGCCAGCTCCCCCTCGGCCAGCACCTCCCGGATGACCACGGCCGGGTGGAGCGGCTGCCCGTCCGGGCCGTTCGCGATGTCGCCGAAGGTGTCGAGGCCGAGTTCGAGGCTCATGGACCCACGGTAGGCGAAGCGCAGGAGCGGGAGGAGCAGGACCGGGCGGGCTCGCGCGAGCGAGCTCAGCGGCATACGACCTGGGGGACGTCAGCGACGTGTGAAACGGTGGTCACGTGCAGCTGCGTGAGCCCGCCCATCTGGTGTCCCCGAGAGCCATCCGGATGTGGACCGTCGAGGCGGTTCTCGGTGCGCTCTTCCTCGGTGCCGCGCAGCTGGGCTGGTGGTTCCTCGACGACGCACCGGACCGCACGCTGCACGTGGTCGTGGGCGCGCTCTGGCTGCTGCTGTCCGCGGCCTACGCGATCGGGATGCCGCGCTGGCGCTACCGCGTCCACCGTTGGGAGGCAACGCCGCACGCGATCTACACGCAGACGGGGTGGTTCAACCAGGAGCGCCGGATCGCGCCCCTCTCCCGGGTGCAGACGGTCGACCTCGAGCGCGGGCCGCTGGCCCAGCTGTTCGGGCTGGCCACCGTCACCGTCACGACCGCTTCCGCTGCCGGCGCCCTGGAGATCGTCGGGCTGGAGGTCGGTGTCGCCCGTGAGCTCGTCGACACCCTCACGAGCGCTGCCGTGGCGGAGAAGGGCGACGCCACGTGAGCGATCCGCCCGGTGAGGTCGTCGGCGAGACGGAGTGGCGTCGCCTGGACAAGCGGATGCTGCTCATCCACCCCTTCCAGTCGCTGCTCCAGGCCCTCCCGGCCATCCTCGCGCTCTTCGTCGCGCGCATCGGCGCCGACGACTCCGACCGCTGGGAGCTGCTCGCCCTGCCCGTGGTGGTCGCCTTCGGCCTGCTGCGCTGGGTGACGACCCGCTACCGGATCACGGGCGACCAGATCGAGCTGAGACACGGTCTGCTCCACAAACAGTCGCGCACGGCCCGGCTGGACAAGGTCCGCACCGTGGACCTGACCGCCCAGCTGCACCACCGGGCGCTCGGGCTGGCGAAGGTCGAGATCTCGACCGGCAGCGCCGGCAAGGACCGGCTCGTCCTCGACTCGCTCGGCATCGACGAGGGACGCCGCCTGCGGGCCCAGCTGCTGGACCGGCTCCGGACCGTCGACCCCGCACTGGCCGCACTGCCGCCGCCGACCGGCCCGGCCCTCGACGTGGGTGCGCCCGCCTCGGAGGTCGACGAGGTCGGCGCCGAGGAGGAGCTGCTGCGGCTCCACCCGTCCTGGCTGCGGTTCGCGCCGTTCACGATGACCGGGATCGGGACCGCTGCGGCCGTTCTCGGGTTCGTCAGCCAAGGGATCGGGCGGTTCTCGGAGCAGGGTGACTACTACGAGTCCAGCGCCAGGTGGCTCGAGGAGCAGGGGTGGCTGCCCAGTGTCGTGGGGCTGCTCGTGCTCGTCTCCCTCCTCGCGGTCGGCGCCTACATCCTGTCGTTCTGGGGCTTCCGCCTGAGCCGCAACCACACCGGCAGCCTCCACACCCGGCGCGGTCTCCTCACGAGCCGGGAGGTCGGGATCGACCACACTCGCGTCCGCGGCGTCGAGCTGGGTGAGCCACTCGGGTTGCGGCTGGCCGGCGGGCGCCGGCTCAAGGCAGTCAGCACGGGCCTGCAGGGCGAGGCCGGCGGTGGTTCCGACTGGCTGTCACCGCCCGCTCCGGCCTCCGTGGTCGAGGGCGTTGCGGCGGCGGTGCTGGGGGACCCTGTGGCCGTCGGGGGGACCGTGACTGACCACGGGCCGGCTGCCCGCCGTCGACGGCTCACCCGTGCGGTCACACCCCCCGCCGCCCTCGTCGTCGCTCTGGCGGTTGGCTGGGATGTGGGTGACTGGCCCCTCTGGTGGCTGGTGGGGGCGCTGCCCCTGGTGGGAGGCGGATGGCTGCTCGGACGGGACCGCTATCGCGGCCTCGGGCACCTGGTGACCGGCCGCCACCTCGTCGCGCGCAGCGGGTCGCTCGACCGCCGACGGGTCGTGCTCGCGCGCAGCGGCGTGATCGGGTGGAAGCTCCGGCAGTCCTGGTTCCAGCGGCGAGCGGGAGTCGTCACCCTCACGGCGACGACCGCTGCGGGGCGCCAGCACTACGACCTCCTCGACCTGACGCCGGAGCGCGCCGACGAGCTGCTCCGTGAGCTGGCCCCGGAGCTCGTGACGCAGTTCACCTGACCTGCGCTGGGCCGGCGCTGGGCCGGTCTTGACTGGGTCGGGAATGCGGGGCAAAGTTGAGTCGTTACCACTCAAGAAAGGTGCGTCTGCCCGGCTCGGGGCCGAGCAGCTGTTCGAGTTCAACTGAGGAGTGACTGTCATGACCAGGACCTTCGACCCGTTCCGGGAGATGGACCGACTCTTCGGCGAGGGTTTCCGCACGACCACGGCAAGCCCGATGCCGATGGACCTCTACCGCCGCGGTGAGACCTTCATCGCCCAGATCGACCTTCCGGGCGTCGACCCCGGTTCGATCGACATCGACGTCGAGGACCGCACGCTCACCGTCCGCGCCGAGCGACTGCGTGAGAACCTCGACGACGTCCGCTGGCTGTCCCACGAGCGCCCCACCGGCACGTTTGCCCGGCAGCTCTCGCTCGGGCGCGGGCTCGCGCTCGACGACATCCAGGCGGACTACCGCAACGGCGTCCTCACCCTGACGATCCCTGTCGCCGAGGAGGCCAAGCCACGCAAGATCTCGGTGTCACACAGCGACGACAAGAAGACCGCGATCGAGAGCCAGGCCAGCTGATCCCCAGCGGCCACGAGGGCCCCGACCTCACCTCGAGGTCGGGGCCCTCGCCGTCCGGGTGCCGCCACTGGCCGGCGCGGTTAAGCCGTCCCCGCCGGCCGGTAGCGCCCCGGGTCAGCGGTCGAGGCAGGTGCAGACGCAGGACCGGTTGCCCTCTGGGTCGGCCAGCACGACGAACGACGGCGCGTTGTCGTTGTCCACGACCGTCCCGCCTGCCGCAACGGCAGCAGCGATCCGCGACTCAGCGATGTCGTGCGGCAGCCAGAGGTCGACGTGGAAGCGCTGGCGCGGCGTCCGGTGATGGTCGGTGTCCTGGAACCACAGCAGCGGCAGCCGGCCCTTGGGGTCCACGACGTCCGAGCCGTGCAGCGCGTCCGTGCTCCCCGTCAGCAGGGCCGCCCAGAACGGGCCCACCGCGGCGAGATCGGCCGTGTCCAGGGCGAGCTCGATCTCGGCCACGGCGTGCGGGTCCGCCGCGACCCCCTGCTCCCTGGCAATCTCGCTGATGCGTCGAGCCAGGTCGACGTCGCGCTGCGTCAGCGCACCCGCGTCGTGGCTGATCAGCTTGAGGTCGACGTGGGGGTAGGTCAGGGTCACATCGGGATGGTGGTTGGCGCCCTCGGCGGCGGCCCCGACCGCGGTCACGAACCGCAGTCCGGCGGCGAAGTCTCCCGTGAGGTAGCGGGCGTGGAGGGCTTGGGCCAGCTTGCGCCAGTCGTCAAGGTGGGCGTCGAGGATCTGCTCTGTCGTGAGGCTGTCCATCAGTCCAGCGTAGGTCCGAGAAAGCGATCTGGCCGCCCCGGAAGCGGGGCGGCCAGATCGAGTTGACCCACGACGGAGCACCGTCGCCACCCGGCGGTGGCGATCAGACTCCCGCGGTTGCCGGGTCGCGACTCTCCAGGTCGGGCACCTCCGCCACGACCTCCTCGGCAGCCACCGGCTCGGTGGGCACGAGCTCGCCGACCCCCTCCCCCGGAGGCGTCTCCTGGACGGTGAGGGCGAAGTCGTCCCCGTGCTCGCTGACGCCGGCCACCACGGCGTGCTCGATGGCGGCGACCGCGTACTGGCGCCGTACGACCTGCGGGTCGCGGGCCAGGTCCTTCACCAGGGCCACGGCCAGGCCGACCATGATCACGACGAAGGGCAGCGCCGCGACGATGGTGACGTTCTGGAGCCCGGACAGCGCGTCCGCCCCGCCCAGGACGAGCATCACGGCGGCCACGGCGCCGGTGGCTGCACCCCAGAAGATCACCGTCGACCGCGAGGGACGCAGCGTTCCGCGCTCGGAGAGGGTGCCCATGACGACGGAGGCCGCGTCCGCGCCCGAGACGAAGAAGATCGCGACGAGGACCATGACGACGATCGCGGTGAAGGTCGGCCAGGGCAGGTTGCCGAGCATCGCGAAGAGCGTCCCCTCCGAGGAGGACTGCCCCGCGATGTCGATGCCATTGCGCTGCTGAGCGATTCCGGCACCACCGAAGATGGCGAACCAGATGAGTGACACCACGGAGGGAACGAGCAGTACGCCCGACACGAACTGGCGGATCGTGCGTCCCCGCGAGATGCGCGCGATGAACATCCCGACGAACGGCGTCCAGCTGACCCACCACGCCCAGTAGAAGATCGTCCAGCCGGCCAGCCACTCCTGCATGCCGGAGCCACCCGCGGCGTCGGTCCGGGCCGACATCATCGCGAGGTCCTGGACGTAGGAGCCGATCGTCGTGGGGACGAGGTTGAGGATGAAGACCGTCGGCCCGACGACGAAGACGAAGAGGGCGAGCCCGAGTGCGAGCACCATGTTGATGTTCGACAGCCACTGGATGCCCTTGGCGACGCCGGACACCGCCGAGAGGACGAAGGCGATCGTCAGCACGACGATGATGCCGATGAGCAGGCCGTTGCCGACCGGGCCGACGCCTGCGACGATCTCGAGCCCGGAGCCGATCTGCAGCGCGCCGAGGCCCAGCGAGGTGGCAGAGCCGAAGAGCGTCGCGAAGATCGCGAAGATGTCGATCACCTTGCCCGCCGGCCCGTTCGCGCGGCGCTCACCGAAGATCGGCGCAAAGGCGGAGCTGATGAGCAGCGAGCGACCCTTGCGGAAGACGCCATAGGCGATGGCGAGGCCGACGACGGCGTAGATGGCCCACGGGTGCAGCGACCAGTGGAACATCGTCGTGGCCATCGCGGTCTTGACGGCTTGCGGGCTGTCGGCGGCGACCGTGCCCGGTGGTGGGGACACGAGGTGGCTCACCGGCTCGGTCACGCCGTAGAACATCAGGCCGATGCCCATGCCCGCGGAGAACATCATGGCGACCCACGAGGAGGTGCGGAACTCCGGCTCCTCGCCGTCCCCACCGAGCGGGATGTTGCCGAACCGGCTCGCCGCCAGCCAGATGACGAAGACGACGAAGCCGGAGGCGACGAGGGAGAAGAGCCAGCCGGTGTTGTGGACGACGAAGTCGAGACCGACGGCAGCGGAGTCGCTCAGCGTCTCTGTCGACAGGGCGCCCCACAGCACGAAGCCGATGGCCACGGCGGCCGCGACGCCGAAGACGATGCGGTCGATGCTTGACGGGGCCTCGCCGTGGCGGCGGACGGGTGGGGGTTCCAGGGCGGGATGCAGCGCATCCTCGAAAGGTCGGTTTGCTCGGGTCATGGTTCATCGGCGGCGAGCCCAGCAGGGCGCCGCCACTCCTCACGTTGCGTATCTCAGGGGTCACGTTCGGCCGCCCACCCTGCCGGGGTCTTTCGCCCGAAAGCAAGTCGAGTCGGCCCGGACCGCAAGCCGAGCATTCCGTTGAATCGTGAACCAGACTGTCCCCCAGCAGCCCCCGAACACTGTGTCAGCTCTGTCATTTCTGACCGTCGCAGAGGTGCTCGTCCCGCTCCGCGGCTTGGGCCAGTGCGCAGCAGCGCGTGCTTGCGTGGGGAGGCCCGCAGCCACGAACCCTCAGCCGCGGGCGTTCTGGTGGATGTCCTTCAGCCCCACGTACCCCTCGGCATTGGCCCGGATCCGCTCGACGTCGGCGTCGGTCAGCTCGCGCCGCACCTTGCCGGGGACGCCGGCGACGAGGGAGCGCGGCGGGATGACCGCACCCTCCTGGATCACGGCTCCGGCGGCGATGAGTGAGCCGGCGCCGATGTGGGCCTGGTTGAGGACGATGGCGCCCATCCCGATGAGGCAGTCGTCCTCGATGGTGCACCCGTGCAGGACGGCGCGATGGCCGACCGAGACGCCCGCGCCGATGGTGGCGGGCTTGCCGGCGTCGGTGTGGACGATGACGCCGTCCTGGAGGTTGCTGCGCTCTCCGAGGACGATCGGCTCGAGCTCGGCGCGCAGCACGGCCGTGTACCAGACGCTCGAGTGCTCGCGGAGCTCGACGCGGCCGATGACGTCCGCGCTGGGGGCCACCCAGGCGGTGGCGTGGACGTCGGGGGCGTGGTCACCGAGGGGGGTCAGCA
The DNA here is from genome assembly GCF_028446585.1 of Intrasporangium calvum. Classification (GTDB taxonomy): domain Bacteria; phylum Actinomycetota; class Actinomycetes; order Actinomycetales; family Dermatophilaceae; genus Intrasporangium; species Intrasporangium calvum_A. The sequence continues at coordinate 50,561 of NZ_JAPFQL010000005.1, read as the reverse complement.
TGAGCAGAGGGTATGCCGCTGAGCTCGCTCCCAGCCCCATCGCACCTCACGCTGTGGTGCGGGCCACGTCGGTCCGGAGTCGGTGGGCTCCGGCGAGCACACCGCACGCTAGGGCCGCGCCGACGCCCTCGCCGGCACGGATGCGCAGGTCGAGGACCGGCTCCAGACCGAGCTCGTCGAGGACGAGGCCGTGGGCCCGTTCGCGCGATCGCTGCCCCGCGACGAGGTGCGCGGCCACTGCGGGCTCGAGCCGGACGGCTGCCAAGGCGGCCACGGAGGTGGCGAGCCCGTCGAGGACGACGACTCCGCCGGCCTCGGCCGCTCCGAGGACGACCCCGGTGAGGACGGCGAGCTCGCCCCCGCCGAGACGCCGGAGCAGGGTGTGGATGCCGGGGCCACTCGAGTTTGGGGTGGGGGTGGGGGTGGGTGGGAGCCCGACGCGGCGCAGCGCCTGCTCGACGACGTCGACCTTGCGCGCGACCATGGCCGAGTCCGCGGAGGAGCCGCGCCCGACGACGTCACCGGCCGGGCGCCCGAGGAGGGCCGCTGCCAGGCACGCCGCGACCGTCGTGTTGCCGACGCCGACCTCACCGAGCGCGACGAGCCCGGACCCGGCCACGGCCTGACCCAGCGTGCGTCCGCGAGCAAGCAGGGCGGCATACGCCTCCTCGTCGAGCGCGTCGGTGTGGACGAGGTCGCCCCCGGGGCTGCCCACCCCGGCGTCGACGAGCTCGACGGCCAGGCCTGCCGAGCGGGCGGCCACCGCCCCCATGGAGGTGCCCTCCCGGGTGGCCCGGACGACGTCCGCTGTCACCGAGGGGTCGAAGGCCGTCACGCCGTGCGCGACGACGCCATGGTCGGCCGCCGCGATGACGAGCGTGCCGCCCTGCGCGCGCCGCCCGAGGGCCTCGATCCGGTTGAGCACCGTGTCGAGCGCTCCGAGCGACTCGGGGACGGTGAGCAGGTCGTCGGCCCGGTCGCGGGCGGCCACGACGTGCTCCTGCGAGGGGGCGCGCAGGTGCGAGACGGGCGCCGGCCGCTCGGTCCAGCGCTCGCGCATCACGACCTGGTCGAGCGGCAGCCGCTTGGACCAGCCGGCCCGTTCGAGGCCCGGCTCCGGGGGCCGCTCGTCGGGCCAGCCGAGGCAGAGCCAGCCGAGGGTCACGACACCGTCGGGCAGACCGAGCAGCGCGGCGAGCTCGGAGGGCTCGAAGAGGGTGACCCAGCCGAGCCCGAGCCCGTGGGCGCGGGCCGTCAGCCACATGTTCTCGATGGCCGCCGCACAGGACCAGAGGTCGGCGTCCGGGAAGGTCGCCCGGCCGAGCACCCCGGCCGCGGGCGTGCGCCGGTCACAGGCGACGACGATCCCGACGGGCGCCTCGCGGATCCCCTCGAGACGCAGGTCACGCAGGCTGCGGGCCGAGTCCTCGGACATCCCCGCCGCCTGCCTGAGCCGGCACCGGTCCGCCATCACTGCTGCGGCATCGCGCGACTCGGCCTCGGTGACGACGATGAACCGCCACGGTTGCGAGTGCCCGACCGATGGCCCCCGGTGTCCCGCAGTGAGCACCGCGGTGAGCACGTCGTCCGGGACGGGGTCCGGGCGGAAGCGGCGGATGTCCCGCCGGGCCGCGACGACCTCGGCCAGCGGGTCGATGGCGTCGGTGAGCGCCCAGGCGTCGGGCGCGGCAGCCCGCTCCGCCGCGGAGGTCGGGTCGCCGATGGAGGGGACGGGCCGGCGGTAGGTCACCCGGGGGAGCCTAACGACGGGACCGAGCCCAGCGGCATACGGCCTCGTCGTGCCCGCGGCTCACGCCTCGACGCGGTCGAGCTGCTCGATGACCCGCTCGAGGAGGCCTGCGAGGTCGGCGCGCTCGTCACCCGACAGGCCACGCAGGATGTCGCTCTCGACGACGTTGGACTCGCGGATCGCCTCGCTGAAGAGGTCCCAGCCGTCGCCGGTGAGCGAGATGAGCGTCCGCGTGCGGTTGGCCTCGTCGGGGCTGCGCCGGATGAGACCGCGCTCGGCCATCTTGTCGAGACGGTGCGTCATCGACGACGGCGCGACATTGGTGAGATCGGCGAGCTGGCTCGGGGTCAGGCAGGTCTCGCCCGCCTTGGCGAGCGCCGCCACGACGGCCCACTCCCCCTGCGTCAGCCCGAGGTCGGCGAGCTGCCGGCCGTACCACTGGTCGAGCTTCTTGGTCACGCCGTAGATGGCGGTGATCACGCGCTGGACCGACTCCTCACCCCCCGCCGCGACATAGGCCGCCACGGCCTTGCGGTGCTGCTCCTGGGCCGTCCTCGGTCTCGGTGCCACCACTCGATTGTGCCACGGCTCCTTCGACTGCTAACCTTTCGAAATCGAACTTAGAGTTCGAAATGTTCGGCATCGAAGCCGCGTTCTCCACGGGCGGCGACCGAGTCGCCCCCACGACACCAGAAGGGGTGACATCGACATGCGGTCCAAGCTGCTCATCCTCGCGTCCTCGATCGGGATGCTCGGCTGGGGCGCCGTGCTGCCCTACCAGTACGCGTATGCCGCTGACACCCGCGGCTGGGGCTCCCTCGCGGCCGCGGCGGCCTCGTCCCTCTTCTCGGTCGGCGCGCTGGTCGCCGCTCCCTTCGGTGGGCGCCTCGCCGACCGGTTCAACCCCGTCGCCGTGACCGTGCTCGCCCAGCTGCTCGCGGCCCTGGGCGTGGGCGCCCTCGTCCGGGCGGAGTCACCGGTCACCTTCCTCGTCGGCATGTTCGTCTTCGGCCTCGGCCTCGCCGCCGCGATGCCGGCCAAGCAGGTCCTCGTGCTGCGCTGGGTCGCCGTCCGGGACCGCCGCAAGGTCTTCGCCTACAAGTTCACCGGCGAGGCCCTCGGCATGGCGCTCGGGGCCTACGTCGCGGGGCACCTCGTCGACCTCGGCCGCGCGGACGGGCTCGACGTGGGCTTCCTGACCGCTGCGCTCGGCTTCACCCTGTCGGCTGTCATCATCGGCCTGGCCGGAGTGGGCGCGGAGGCGCACCCCGAGAGCGGACTCGATGCCGGCGATGCCAACCCCGGGCGTCCACTCGACGCGCTGCGTGCCATCGTCGCGAGCCCGGCCCTGCGCTGGACCGCCGTCATCACGGTCACGCTGGCGCTCGGCTTCTACGCGCAGTTCGAGGCAGGCCTGCCGGCCTACGCGATCACCGTGCTCGACGTCGACTCCGCGGCGATCGGCACCGCGGCCGCGGTCAACGCGATCATCATCGTGCTGATCCAGGTCGTCGTGGTCCGCCTCACCGCGCGCCGCAGCGCCCCGACCCTGCTCATGGCGGTCGGGTCCATCTGGGTGCTCTCCTGGCTCATCCTCTCCGCGGCGCAGTTCCGACCCGAGATCGCGGCGGCGCTGTTCATCACGACGTACGGCGTCTTCGCGGTGGGCGAGACGATGTACTCCCCCGTGCTCAACCCGTTGACGGCGTCGCTCGCACCCAAGGGCATGGTCGGCCAGACCCTGGGCACCTTCGCCGCGCTCCAGACGACGTTCTCGGCGATCGGGCCGCTGGTGGCCGGCGCGCTCCTCGGCGCAGGCCTCGCCCAGGGCTTCCTCGGGCTGCACCTCGCGATCAGCCTCCTCGCCGTCCATGCCGCGTGGCGCCTGCGGCGGGTCATGGCGGCCCGGCCGGCCCCTGCTCAGACGAGGTCGTCGACCGGTGTGAGCAGCAGCCTGCCGGCCAGCCCGACCGAGCGCGAGAGCGTCGCCGCGTAGTCACTGCGCAACGGCTCGTGGCCGTCGAGCCGCCAGAGCACGTTGGCATTGGTCCACGCGGCGTCGCGCGCCCGGTTGATGCTCCAGGCGCCGACGAGGTTGGCCACGGGTCCGGCGTGGGTGCGGTCGACCTCGAGCGCCAGCCCGTCGAGGAACGACTGCCGCACCTCCTCCTGCACGGCCGCGAGCAGCGCGTTGACCTTGAGGTAGTCGTCGTGGATGCCCGGGCTCGTCGGGGAGAGCCGCAGCTCGCGGCAGGCCGCCACGACGGCGATTGGCAGGTCATGGTTGATGTGAGCGTTCATCCCGGCCAGGGCGAACTGGATCGGCAGCCGGCCGGGCGCGCTCCTCAGCTCGAAGACCGGCGCCCACGCGGCGGTGGGCGCGCTGCTGCGGAGCGTGTCGAGATAGAGGCCGGCGAAGAGGATGTCGAGCCGGGTGAGGAAGCGGACGTTGCCGAAGTAGCCCTCGGTGGCCCGTTCCAGCACGAGCTCCGTGACCCGGAGATACATCCGGCTGAACGCGTGAACCCCGTCGGTGGGGTCGAGGGTCGCGTCCACGGCTCGCATCCGCTCCACGAGCGCCTCGATGGTGGCGATCGCCGCAGCCTCGCCCACCGGTGTGGCCGGGCCCGAGCCCGGTTGCCGGCCGGTCCACCACGACCGGATGCCGTCGACGATCCCCGAGAGCCAGCCCATGCTCGACGGTAGCGGGTCAGCCCCCGTGGAACCTCCGGATTCGCTCGATCGCCTCGCCCACCGCGGCCGAGCCGGCGGCGAAGCTGAGTCGGACCGAGCGGGCACCGGCCCGGTCGTCGAAGTCGCCGCCCGGCGTCAGGGCGACGCCCTCCCGATCGAGCAAGGCCGAGGCGTATGCCGCTGAGCTCGGCCAGCAGTCGAGCTGGCCTCCCAGGTCGGCGTAGTAGTAGAACGCGCCGTCGGCGGGCGCGGCCGTCCCCCAGCCGAGGCTGGGTGCGTGGTCGAGGAGGAGCTTGCGCGTCCGGGCGAACTCCGCGACGGCCTCGTCGCACTCGGCGTAGGAGTCCTCGGTGAAGGCCTCGACCGCGGCGTACTGCGCCGGCGCCGGCGGGCACAGCGCGACGTTGCCGGCGAGCGCGTCGACCGGGCGCACGAGGTCCTCGGGAAGGAGCAGCCAGCCGAGCCGCCAGCCGGTCATGCCCCAGTACTTGGAGAAGGAGCTGACGACAATGGCCGACTCGTCGAGCTCCCACGCGCAGACGCCGCGCGGGTCGGGAGCGCCGGGCTCGGGGTAGGTCACCCCGTGGTAGATCTCGTCGCTGACGAGGCGCACGCCGTTGGCGGCACACCACGCGGTGATGGCAGTCAGCTCCGCCCGGTCGACCATGGTGCCCGTCGGGTTGGCCGGGGAGGCGACGATGAGACCCGTGAGCGGCGCCTCCCGGTGGGCCGCCTCCAGCAGCTCGGGTGTGGGCTGGAAGCGCACCTCCGGCCCGCAGTCGATCTCGACGACCTCGCAGCCGAGCGCGGCGAGGATGTTGCGGTAGGCCGGATAGCCCGGCCTGGCCAGCGCGACACGGTCACCAGCGTCGAAGGCCGCGAGGAAGGCGAGCATGAAGCCGCCGGACGAACCCGTGGTGACAGCGACCCTGGCCGGGTCCACCTCGAGGCCGTACCAGCGTCGGTAGTGCCCGGCGAGCGCCTCACGCAGCGGCCGGATGCCGAGAGCGGACGTGTAGGTCAGGGCCTGCCCCGATGCGTGCACGGCCGCAGCCGCGTGGGACACCGCGGTCGGCGCGCCGCCCGAGGGCTCCCCGGCGCAGAGCGAGATGACATCCCGGCCGGCTGCGCGGAGCACCGCCACCCGGTCGAGGACGTCCATCACCTCGAAGGGTGGGACGTCGGAGCGGCGGGACGGCTGGAACAGGCGGCGACTACTGGTCACGGTTCCAGTGTCCGCCACTCGCGGCCGTTGGTCGGGTCCGCGAGGTAGGCGAACGCCTCGTCGACGGGGCAGGCGATGACGACGGAACGTTCGACGGTCGGCATGGGGCCAGTGTGTCCGACTCTGCGGGGGCGGCGCCACGCGCGCCCTGCCTCAGCGAGAGGCAGCCGTGCGGCGCTCGAGGTGGTGGAAGACCGTCCAGTAGAGGACTCCGATCATGACGCCGCCACCGACGATGTTGCCGAGGGTGACCGGCAGCAGGTTGCCGGTGAGGAACTGCTGCCAGGTGAGGTGCGCGAACGCCGCGGGGTCGAGACCGGTCGCGGCCCAGAAGTCGGCGCCGGCGGAACCCTTGATGAGGATGCCCAGCGGCACCATGAACATGTTGGCGACCGAGTGCTCGAAGCCGGTCGCGACGAAGAGGGCGATCGGCATGGTCACCGCGAGCACCTTGTCCGTCGTCGTGCGCCCGGAGTAGGCCGCCCAGATGGCGAGGCAGACCATGAGGTTGCACAGGACGCCGAGGAAGAACGCCTCCGCCCACGTGTGGTGCAGCTTGTACGACGCCGTGGACAGCACGACCTTCCCCCAGCCGCCCCCGGCGCTGTGCCAGGTCCCGGCGAAGAAGACGAGACCCACCATCGTCAGCGCCCCGACGAAGTTGGCGACGTAGACCACGGTCCAGTTGCGCAGCAGCTGCAGCCACGTGATCCGGCCGCTCGCCCGCGCCGTCAGCGTGAGCGTCGACGACGTGAAGAGCTCGGCGCCGGTGAGGACGACGAGGGCCAGGCCGGTCGAGAAGGTGAGACCACCGAGCACCTTGGCCACACCCCAGGGGAGCGCCTGGGCACCCACCTGGCTCGTCGTGAAGAAGACGAACCCCAGGGCGATGTAGCCGCCGGCCGTGAGGCCGAGCAGGAAGGACTTGAGCGCACTGCTGGTGGCCTTCGCATAGGCGGCGTCCTCCGCCGCCCTGGCCATCTGGGACGGGGACAGGATGGTGGTGGCGGTCACGGCGCTCAGATCCTCGCGTTGATCGCCTGGTAGCCGGAGTCCTCGCGGGTGCCACCCATGCCGTCGCCGACGGTCCGGTAGTCCGCGATCCACTCGGCTGAGCGGAGGTACTTGATCATCTTGTAGCCGACGTAGGACTCGACCCGGATCCGCAGCGGAGCCCCGAACGTCCACGGCAGCGGCTTGTCGTTCATCGACCAGGCGAAGATCGACTCGTCCTCGTAGCAGTCCTCGATCGGGATGCAGGAGTAGAACGGCTCGAGCGGCCGACCGTCGTGCATGCTCTGCGCGAGTCCGAACGAGGTGACGAGCAGGTACTTCGCATCGGCCGGCGGGGGCCCGGCGAGGGCCATGACATCCATGACCTTGGGGCCCTTCCACTTCGCGATGCCGGTCCAGCCCTGCATGCAGGCGTGCGCCACGATCTGCTCCTGCTGCGGCAGCGCCTTGAGCTGCTCCAACGAGATCCGGACGATCCGCTCCGGGTCGTTGGACGGCCCGATCTCGAGCGCGTAGTCGCGGAAGTCGTGCGCGGCGAGCTCGTGCCACTCCGGCGACTCCTCCGGCGCGGGGTAGCGCCCGTTCGTCCAGTGGTACGGCGAGATGTCCTTCTCCGTGTAGGCCTGGGCGCGGCGGTTGCGCGGCTTCAGCTTGTTGACGGTCAGGCGGCGGACGGGCTCCAGCAGGGCGAAGAGGAAGCGCTGCGTCCTGCGGCGGTCCCGCAGGCTGAGGTAGCTGAGCGCGATCCACACGGCGACCACGACGGCGATCGTGGTCAGGATGATCGTCGTGGCCTGCGCGACGCGCGTCGGGTCGTACTCACCGAAGACCATGTGGGTGACGTTGTACTCGCGGTGCGAGATGAAGACGAGCGCCACGTGACCGAGGATGAAGACCGAGAGAATCACCATCCCGAGGAAGTGGATGGACCGGGCGGCCTGACGTCCGCCGAAGAGCTTCGGCAGCCAGGGGAACCGGCTGCTGACGGCCGGCGACATGACCGGACCGGTCACCATCATCAGCGGCGCCACGATGAAGACGACGGCGAAGTAGGTGAGCCGCTGCAGGGCGTCATACGGCGTGAAGTGCTCGATGGACGGCACGCCGAGGCCGGCATAGATCTGCAGCGACTCCCAGGCCTCCGGGAAGACGCTCCAAGAGGTCGGCACGATGCGGCGCCACTCCCCGGTGAGGAAGAGCAGCGAGACGTACCCGAGGCCGTTGAGGACCCAGAGCAGGGTGACGAGTCCGTGCCAGTGCCGGCCGAGGCCCGGGTTGCGCCTGCCGGGCAGGGTCAGCCAGCTCGGCGGCTCGAGCTCGTCGTCGTGAGCGGTGTAGGCACCCTCCTCGGGAGGCACGACCCGACGCGTGAACTTGATCCACTCCGTGCCGGGCCCGCAGTCGCTGCGCCAGTAGAAGCGCGGGTGCGTGGCGATGATCTGCCAGCCCGAGCGGAGCAGCAGGCCGATGAGGAAGAAGTTGAGGAGGTGGGAGATGCGCAGCCAGGCGGGGAAATCGAACTCGGTCATCGAGGACTCCGGAAGCGTCGGGAATGTCTACTACGTGACGTACGACTACATTGAGTAGTATTTCTACGGCTTAAGCCGTGCAAAATCAAGGGATGTGGGCCACTTCACAGTGGGCTCTCTTGTGCGGAAGTAGGCTGTCTGCTGCGTCCGTGAGCAGGAGGCGTCGCGCATGGCAGACGAGGAGAGGCCGATCGCCTACACCGCGCTGCCGCTCGGCATCCCGGTCCTGAGCGCGGCAGGTGCCCGCCTGGGTGTCGTGGACCGGGTCGTGGCCGACTACGAGCAGGACATCTTCCGCGGGATCGTGGTCAGGGGACGGCAGGGCTGGCGGTTCGTCGAGCGCAGGCACGTCGACCGCCTGACCACCGCTCGGGTCGTCCTCACGCTCGAGGAGGCAGCCTTCGACAGGCTTCCCGAGCCCACACCTGCTCAGCTGGAGCGGGACCGGGAGACGGTCTACGCGCCCGCGCACCTCTCAGCACGCCGGGACCGGTTCGTCGTCGTCGTCCGCTGCGCCCGAGGCGGCCTCTTCGAGACCTTGTGGGTGCCGGGGGCGTCGTTCCGCAGCCTCCGCCTCGGGCCGTGGCGGATCATGCGGTGCCCGGTCCATGACCGGGTCGAGGTGGTGCACATCGTGGACCCGGCCTCGCTCACGCCGCAGGAGCGCGCCGCCGCTGCCACCCATCCGGCCGGGCCGATCCCCTGAGCGGTGCAGCCTCGCACTGGATCCGGCAGGGACCGTGCCTCACATCGACACCCGTGACGTGTGGGCGCCCGACACACTGACCCAGCGGCGACGGGCTGGTAGACACACGACGTCGCCGACCAACCGCAGAAAGGCACCGCCCGTGGCACCCACATCGGACTTCAGCTGCTCCATCGTCGAGACCCCACGGCTGGCCATGAACGTCTGGACCAGTGGGCCCGAGGACGGCACGCCCGTCCTGCTCATCCACGGCAACCTGACCACGGGCGGCTTCTGGAAGTACGTCGCGGCCGCCCTCCCCGACGACGTGCGCGTCATCGCGCCGGACCTGCGCGGCTTCGGCCTGACGGACGCGGCCCCCATCGACGCCACGCGCGGCCTGGGTGACCTGTCCGAGGACGTGCACGGCCTCCTGGGGACCCTGGGCCTCGCTGGTGCCCGGCGCGTCACGGCCGCGGGCTGGTCCATGGGGGGAGGCGTCCTCCAGCAGCTGCTCCTCGAGCACCCGGACGACCTCGGGGGGCTCGTGCTCGTCGCACCGGTCTCCCCCCACGGCTTCGGCGGCACCATCGATGCCGCCGGCACCCGGGCCTACGAGGATGCCGCGGGGAGCGGAGGCGGGGGCGCCGCACCGGAGTTCGTCCAGCGGCTGCGCGAGAAGGACCGGAGCGAGGAGTCCACGTCCAGCCCGCGCGTGGTCCTGCGGTCGTTCTTCGGCGCCGGTGCCAACGCGGCGAACGTCGACGAGGAGTTCCTGCTCACCGAGGCCCTGACCACCCGGGTCGGTGACGACTTCTATCCGGGCGACAGCCGGCCGTCGGAGAACTGGCCGATGCTCGCCCCCGGTGACCGGGGCGTCCTCAACACGATGTCCCCCAAGCACTACGACACCTCGGCCATCGCCCGCAGCACCGCGGGCATCCCCATCACGTGGGTGCACGGGACCGAGGACATGGTCTGCGCCGACCGGTCGATGTTCGACTTCGGCACCCTCGGCGAGATGGGAGCGGTGCCGGGCTGGCCGGGGGCGGACGCGGTGCCACCGCAGCCGATGAAGCAGCAGACGCGAGCCGTGCTCGAGGGGTACGCCGCGCAGCCGGGGCAGCAGAGCCTTGTCCGGGAGGTCGAGCTCGAGGGCATCGCGCACGGCCTGCCCCTCGAGGTCCCGGACCGCATCGCCGCGGAGATCACCCGCCTCGCCACGCGCTGAGGACGGTGTCGCCGCGGAGCCGGCCCAGCGGCATACGGCCAGGGGTGGGGCTGTGGCAGAGGACACCGCAGCCCGGCTTGGTGGGGAACCCACCCATTATCTACAGTGGGGTCCGTGGAAAATAGTAGGTCGCGTGCGACCCTCGCCCGGGGCGTCTTCCTGGTCCCCGCCGGGATCGCGATGCTGGCCGGCGCGAACGCCGCGCTCCTCCTCGTCGGGGTCGGGGCACCGGTGCAGTCCGCCCGCCTCGGCGACCTCCACGGCATGCTCATGGTCGCGGGCTTCCTCGGCACCCTCATCGCGATGGAGCGGGCGGTGGCGCTGCGGCACCCGCTCGGCTTCGTCGCTCCCGGGCTGCTCGGACTCGGCGGCGTCGCACTGCTCACGCCCGCCCCGCTCGCCCTCGGCCAGCTCCTCCTCCTCGACGGCTGCGTCGCTCTCGTCGCCGTCTACGGGGCGCTCTGGCGCCGCAACCACGACGACGTCGTCCTCGTCGAGCTGCTCGGCGCGGTCCACCTGACCCTCGCCGCGGTCCTCTGGCTCCGCCTCGACGTCCCCTGGCTCATGCCGTGGCTCGTCGGCTTCATCGTCCTGACGATCTGCGCCGAGCGCGTCGAGCTGGCGCGGCTCGCGATGCCGGCCTCGGGCGGGCGCACGCTCGTCCTCCACGCCGCGGCACTGACGACCACGCTGATGCTCACGCTCTTCGCCACCGACCTCGGGGCTCGGGCGACCGGGCTCGTCCTCATCTCCCTCGTGCTCTGGCTCGTGCGCCACGACGTCGCCCGCCGGACCGTGCGGACCACCGGCCTGCCCCGCTTCAGCGCCGCCGCGCTGCTGGGCGGCTACGCCTGGCTCCTCGTCGCCGCCGTCACCTGGGTGGCCACCGGCGGCCAGACCGAAGGCGTCGGCTACGACGCCGTCGTCCACGCCGTCATGCTCGGCTTCGGCATGTCGATGGTGATGGCGCACGCGCCGATCATCCTGCCCGCAGTCCTCAGACGCCCCCTGCCCTACCGGGCCATCATGTGGGTGCCCCTGGGCCTGATGCACGCCGGCCTCGCCGCCCGCATCCTCGCCGGAGACCTCGCCGGGCTACGGACCGTGTGGCAGGTCGGCTCGGTCGTCAACGTCGTCGCGCTCCTCCTCTTCTTCGTCGTCGCCGCCGGCTCGAGCCTCGCCGGGCCGGTGCAGCGCCCGCGGCGCGTGCCGAGCGCCAGGCCCGACCTCACGCCCCGTCCCAGTCCAACTCCTCAGAGCCCAGCGACCCCCACCCTCTTCCCTACCGGCACCCGGAGCCCCTCATGAGCACCCGCGGCACGTGGTTCATGCGCGACCGACCCGTCGTCATCTGGCTGATCGCAGCCCTGCTCGTCAGCCTCGTCCACCCCTTCTTCGCCTACTCGCGGTGGCTCATGGTCCACCTCGTCGTGCTCGGCGCGGTCACCCACGCGGCGATGGTGTGGAGCGTGCACTTCACCGAGGCGCTGCTCAAGACGCGGGCCGACTTCGAGCCGCGGCGGATCCAGACGATCCGGCTCGGCGTCTTCCAGGCCGGCGTCCTGCTCGTCCTCGTCGGCGTGCCGTCCGAGCTGTCCGTGCTGACGATGATCGGCGGCACCCTCGTCTCCGGGGCCGTCCTGTGGCACGCGGTCATGCTGGTCCGCCGCCTCAAGGCCGCCCTCCCCGGACGCTTCCGCATCACCGTGCGCTACTACGTCGTGGCGGCGCTCATGCTCCCTGTCGGGGCGACCTTCGGCATCCTCCTCGCCAGTGGCCACGACCACGCGGCAGCCGGAGCCGACGCGACCCACGCCCAGCTCCTCGTCGCCCACACCATGGTCAACCTGCTCGGCTGGATCGGGCTCACCATCCTCGGCACGCTCGTCACCCTCTGGCCCACGATGCTGCGCACGCGGATGGCCGACAGTGCCGAATCGGCGTCCCGGCACGCCCTGCCCGTCCTCGTCGGCGGTCTCGCCCTCGTCGTCACGTCGCCGTTCATCGACCTGCCGGTCGTCGGCGCGATCGGGATCGGCCTCTACCTCGCCGGCGCGCTCTGGGTCTATCGGCCCATCCTCACCGCGGCGCGGCAGCGCCCCCCGTATGCCTTCCCCACCCTGTCCGTCGGCGCCGGACTGCTCTGGCTGCCCGTCGGCCTGCTGCTCATGGCCTGGTCGCTCGGAGCACGCGGCTCCTGGGAGGCCATCGCCGACAACTACGGCGCGCTGACGACGATCTTCGTCGTGGGCTTCGCGCTCCAGGTGCTGCTCGGGGCGTTGTCCTACCTGCTGCCCGTCGTCATCGGCGGCGGCCCGTCCGTCGTCCGGGCCGGGATGGCCGAGCTCGAGCGGTGGAGCACGGCCCGCGTCGCCGTGGCCAACCTCGGCCTGGCCATCTGCCTGCTGCCGGTCCCCAGCCTCGTCCGCGTCGTCGTCTCGGTGCTCACTCTCGCTGCGCTCGCCACGTCGATCCCCCTGGTCTTCCGCGGGATCCGGGCCTCGGTCCGGGCGAAGCGGGCCAAGGACTCCGGCGGCGACCCGGGCGCACCGGCTGTCGGCGCACCACTCTCCAAGGACGAGGTGGCCGCCCGGACGGCCGAGTCCCAGTCGCAGAGCTGGTCGCGCCCCCAGCTCATCGCGGGCGTCACGATCATCGCCGTCGGCGCCACCCTCGGCGTCGGCCTCGACCCGTCGGCAGCCGGACTCACCATGGCCAGCGGCACCGCGCCCGCGGCCGCCCAGGTCTCGCCCACCGGGGAGACCACCACGGTCAAGGTGACCATGAAGGACATGCGGTTCACCCCCGACTCGGTCGACGTCCCGGTCGGCAACCGCCTCGTCATCGAGCTCGTCAACGCCGATCCAGGCGACGTCCACGACCTCGTCCTCGCGTCCGGCGAACGCTCCGGCCGCGTCAGCCCCGGCGGCACCGGACGACTGGAGATCGACGTCGTGCGCGCCTCGAGCGACGGTTGGTGCTCGGTCGTAGGCCACCGCCAGATGGGCATGCTCTTCACCGTCAACGCCATCGGGGCCGAGCCCACTGCGGGCTCCGACGCGCAAGGTGAAGGCAGCACCGGCACGAGCGGCACGACCGCCCACGGCTCGACCGGACACGGCACCCCAGGGGGCTCGGGAGCCAGCCCCGCGATCGACTTCATGGCGAAGTGGGGAGGGAGCTCAGCGGCATACGACCCAGTGCTGCCGCCCCTCACCGACGAGAAGGTCCGCCGCATCACGCTCACCGTCCGCGAGGTCAAGCTCGAGGTCGCGCCGGGCGTCACGCAGACCCGCTGGACCTACAACGGCTCGTCCATCGCGCCCACGCTGCACGGGCGAGTCGGCGACACGTTCGAGGTGACCCTCGTCAACCAGGGCTCGATGGGCCACTCCATCGACTTCCACGCCAGCGAGCTCGCCCCCGAGGGTCCGATGCGGACCATCCAACCGGGCGAGAGCCTCGTCTACCGCTTCACCGCCAAGCGCTCCGGCATCTGGATGTACCACTGCGGCACCATGCCGATGACCTCCCACATCGCGGCCGGGATGGCCGGCGCCGTGATCATCGAGCCAGAGGGGCTGCCCGAGGTCGACCGGTCCTACGTGCTCGCGCAGTCCGAGATCTACCTCGGCGCGCAGGGCGACCCGGTCAACGCCGACAAGGTCGCAGCCGAGCAGCCCGACGCCGTCGTCTTCAACGGCCACGCCAACCAGTACGTCGACCACCCGCTCGAGGCGCGAGTCGGCGAGCGGGTGCGCATCTGGGTGCTCGACATCGGGCCCAACCGACCCACGTCCTTCCACGTCGTCGGCGGGCAGTTCGACACCGTCTACAAGGAGGGCACCTACCTGCTGAAGAACGGACGAGGTGCGCTCGACCCGCCCGGGACGACCACCGGCGGCTCCCAGGCGCTGGATCTGGCTGCGGCACAGGGCGGTTTCGTCGAGCTGGGCTTCCCGGAGCCGGGTCGTTATCCCTTGGTCAGCCACATCATGGTCGACGCCGAGCGGGGCGCCCGGGGCTTCATCGCGGTGAGCGAGTAGCCAGCGAGAGCACAGCCAGGAGGAGCACCAGGGCGGCGATCCACGCCACCGGTGCCAGGCTCGACGAGCTGTAGGTGCCGACGAGGACGAGCGCCGGGATGACGAGAGCGGTCGCCAGGATGGTGCGAGTGCGTGAGCTGCGTGACATGATGTTCCCCCTGAGATTCGAGGCCCTAGCGGCCTCGAGCGATCGTAGCGTCGGGTCCTAGGCTGACGGCATGTCGACCTGGTCGCGGGCCACCGGAGCCGCCCCCTCCCCTTCGCTCGAGATGGCCCGGTCGATCGGATCAGAGCTCGTCGGCTTGCGGCGGCGGCTGCACCAGGTGCCGGAGATCGGGCTGGACCTGCCGCAGACCCAGGCGCTGGTGCTCGAGGCGCTCGAGGGACTGGGGCTCGAGGTGACCACGGGCCGCGCCCTGTCGTCCGTGGTGGCCGTCCTTCGGGGTGCGGCCGTGCCCGAGGGGGCGCCCCGGCCGTCGGTGCTGCTCCGCGGGGACATGGACGCGTTGCCGGTGACGGAGGAGGTCGAGGTGGACTACCGCTCGACGAACGGCGCGATGCACGCGTGCGGCCACGACCTCCACGTCGCGGCGCTCGTCGGCGCGGCCCGGATCCTGGCCGAGCGACGTGACGAGCTGGCCGGCGATGTCGTGCTGATGTTCCAGCCCGGTGAGGAGGGACCGGGCGGTGCGGCAGTGATGATCGAGGAGGGTCTCCTCGAGGCGAGCGGCACTCCGGTCAGTGCCGCTTACACCTTGCACGTCTTCTCCGCGGAGCACTCGCTCGGGACGTGGTTCGGGCGGCCCGGCCCCCAGATGGCCGCCGCCGACGAGATGACCGTGCGCGTGATCGGCCAGGGCGGCCACGGCTCCCAGCCGCACCGGGCCAGCGACCCGATCCCCGCGGCCTGCGAGATGGTGCTCGCCCTGCAGACTCGGGTGACGCGTGGCTTCGACGTCTTCGACCCGGTGGTCGTGACGGTCGGGCGGTTCGCCGCCGGCACGAAGGACAACATCATTCCCGACGACGCCGTCTTCGAGGGGACGGTTCGCACGCTCTCCACCGCTGCTCGCACCCAGGCGATCGCGGACATCGAGCGGGCCTGCCGCGGGATCGCCCACGCCCACGGCCTCGAGGTCGAGATCACCTGGGCCTCCGGCGCCTACCCCGTGACCGTGAACGACGAGGCGGAGTTCGACTTAGCGCGGGACACGGTGGTCGACCTGTTCGGCGCGGACCGCTGGGTGGACATGGCCAACCCGGAGCTCGGGTCCGAGGACATGGCGGTCGTCTTCGAGCACGTCCCGGGCGCCTACCTCAACCTCAGTGCCTGCGCGACGGGGGACCCGGAGCTGGCCGACGACAACCACTCGCCGCGGGCTGCCTTCGACGACTCGGTCCTGCCCGACGCAGCGGCCTACCTGGCCGAGGTCGCGCTCCGCCGCCTCGCCGTCGCCGCACCCTGACGCTGCGCTCCTCAAGCCACCGCAGCGGTATGCCGCTGGGCTGGCCCCCGCGCGCCCGAGCCGTCGGTTGGCCGGATCCTTCCGGGCGACAAGTGCGCACCCGTGGGTCGTGCACGCCGTGGCGGCAGGAGTGCGCGCTCCTGCCGGCACCGTTCCAGCAAGCACGCACCGCAACCAGAAGTGCGCACTCGTCACCTGAGACGCGGGATCGGTTTTCTTGACTCATTCCAGATCAGGTGATTGAGTCAGGGCGTGACGACGACCGACCCGACGACGATGCTGCGGGACGCGCAGCTGCGGGTCACCCGTCCACGGCTCACGGTGCTCGAGGTCCTCTCGCACCACGCCCACGCCGACGCCGACACCATCGCCCGGGCCGCCCGCCAGGAGCTCGGCGCCGTCTCCACCCAGGCGGTCTACGACGTCCTCGCCGCGCTCACCGAGGCCGGGCTGGTCCGGCGGATCGAGCCCGCCGGCTCCCCCAGCCGTTACGAGCTGCGCGTCGGCGACAACCACCACCACCTCATCTGCCGCACCTGCAGCCGGATCGTCGACATCGACTGCGCTGTCGGTGAGCGCCCCTGCCTCCACGTCTCCCACGACCACGGCTTCGAGATCGACGAGGCCGAGGTCATCTACTGGGGGACGTGCCCGGCCTGTCGGGCCGACCGACCCGCTGACCCAGCGCTGCCCGCTGACTGAGCCCAGCGGCATACGACCTGATCTGCCCCAACCACCGCAACACCACACCACGAGGAGACACATGTCTGTCGAAGGACCCCGGCAGGACCCGGGCAACACCCAGCCGCTGACCACGGTCGCGGGCGCCCCCGTCTGGGACGGCGAGAACAGCGTCACCGCCGGGCCGCGCGGCCCGCTGCTGCTGCAGGACGTGTGGTTCCTCGAGAAGCTCGCGCACTTCGACCGTGAGGTCATCCCGGAGCGGCGGATGCACGCCAAGGGCTCGGGCGCCTACGGGACGTTCACCGTCACCAACGACATCACGAAGTACTCCTGCGCCAAGATCTTCTCCGAGGTCGGCAAGCAGACCGAGCTGTTCGTCCGGTTCTCCACCGTCGCCGGTGAGCGCGGCGCCGCCGACGCCGAGCGCGACATCCGTGGCTTCGCCGTGAAGTTCTACACGGAGGAGGGCAACTGGGACATCGTCGGCAACAACACGCCCGTCTTCTTCTTCCGCGACCCGCTGCAGTTCCCCGACCTGAACCACGCGGTCAAGCGCGACCCGAAGACCAACCTGCGCAACGCCGAGAACAACTGGGACTTCTGGACCAACCTGCCCGAGGCGCTGCACCAGGTCACCATCGTCATGTCGGACCGCGGCATCCCGGCGACCTACCGCCACATGCACGGCTTCGGCTCGCACACGTACTCGTTCTACAACGCCGAGGGCGAGCGCTTCTGGGTCAAGTTCCACCACCGCACCCAGCAGGGCATCAAGAACCTCACCGACGCCGAGTCGGCCGCCCTGATCGGTGCGGACCGCGAGTCGCACCAGCGCGACCTCTTCGAGGCCATCGAGAACGGCGACTTCCCCAAGTGGAAGCTCTACGTCCAGGTCATGCCCGAGGCCGACGCCCTCAAGGTGCCCTACCACCCGTTCGACCTGACCAAGGTGTGGCCGAAGGGCGACTACCCGCTCATCGAGGTCGGCGAGTGGGAGCTCAACCGCAACCCGGAGAACTACCACGCCGAGGTCGAGCAGGCTGCCTTCTCCCCCGCGAACGTCGTGCCGGGCATCAGCTTCTCGCCCGACCGGATGCTCCAGGGCCGCCTCTTCTCCTACGGTGACGCCCAGCGCTACCGGCTCGGGGTCAACCACCACCAGATCCCCGTCAACGCCCCCAAGGCGGCGGGTGTGGTCAACAGCCCCCACCGTGACGGCGCGATGCGCATCGACGCGGGTGCGACGCCGGCGATCACGCCGAACTCCTACGGGCGCTACTCCAGCCAGCCGCAGTACAAGGAGCCGGCGTGGAAGATCGACCCCTTCGCCGACCGGTTCAACCACCGCGAGGACGACGAGGACTACTTCACGCAGCCGGGGATCCTCTTCCGCGAGAAGATGACTCCCGAGCAGCAGCAGGCCCTCTTCGAGAACACCGCGCGCGCCATCTCCGGCGCCTCGCGCGAGACGATCGAGCGGCACATCGCCAACTGCACCAAGGCCGACCCGGCCTACGGCGCCGGTGTGCGCGCGGCGATCGACGCGCTCAACGCCGCGGCTGCGGACGCTGACGAGGTCGCCAAGGGTGCGGCCAACGCCAACGCGCCGGTCGACGGTGCGCCGATCGACCGCAAGGACGACTTCGCCGACGTCCTCTGACGACGCGCAGAAACCCCGCCATCTCGGGACCGTGGTCCCGAGATGGCGGGGTTTCTCGCGTTCCGGCCGTATGCCGCTGGGCTGGTTCCCGCTGCCCGCTGACCTGAGGGGTCGGTCGGGTCAGCGGGTCAGCGGGTCAGCAGCAGCGGCCCTGCGGGTTCTTCTCCATCCAGTCCATGTGGTCCCGCCAGAACTGCTTCTCCGTCGGGGGCTCCTGGTCCGGATGGTTCACGGCGAGGTGGGCGCAGTATCGCTCGTAGGCGTCGGCGCCCATCACGCCCCGCAGATAGGTCACGACGCCGCGGGCGCCCGCCAGGCCTCCCGAGAAGAGTCTCGAGAGCCCCGGCGGACGCGCGCCCGTGGCACCGGCCATGATCAGTGGTGCCGCCGCGGCCGGGTCACCGGGACCTTGGCCCACTGCGCCTCGAGCTCGCGCTCGGGGGGCGTCGGGAAGAGGCTGGCCGGTGCGTAGATCCGAGACTCGACGCGCGGGTCCTCGGTGTTGACGCCGACATGGCCCCGGGCAGCCCGGATCGTCGCGATGATCGAGGCGATGAGCACGATCAGGGTCAGGACGACGAAGACGACGGAGAGGGTGCCCTGAACCGTGGTGTTCCGGACGACGGCCTCCATGGCCTCCGTGGTCTTGGCGGTGCCGAAGCTCGTCTTGCCCTCGTCGAGAGCGGTGCGGAAGGCGTTGTTCTGCGCCCAGTAGCCGACCGCCGGGACGGGCGAGAAGATCTTGTACATCGACGCCGTGACGGTGACGACACCGGCGAAGCTCAGCGGCACGACGACGACCCAGAGGTGCTTGAAGTTGCGGCGCCGGGCGATGATCGCCATCACGACGGAGAGCGCGATGACGGCGAGGAGCTGGTTGGCGATGCCGAAGAGCGGGAAGAACGTGTTGATGCCACCGAGGGGATCGGTGACACCCAGCACGAGGATGTAGCCCCACCCGCCGACCATGATCGCCGTGCAGATCCACGCCCCCAAGGTCCATGACGTGTCCTTGAACTTCGGGATGAAGTTGCCGATCGTGTCCTGGAGCATGAAGCGCGCGACGCGGGTGCCGGCGTCGACGGCGGTGAGGATGAAGAGCGCCTCGAACATGATGGCGAAGTGGTACCAGAAGCCCATCAGGGCGGTGCCGCCGAACCACTGGTGCAGGACCGTGGCGATGCCGACCGCGAGGGTGGGCGCGCCACCGGTGCGGGACACGACAGACTCCTCACCGACGTTGCGGGCCAGTTCGGCGAGCATGTCCGGCGTGAGGTTGACCCCGGTCAGCCCGAGCGAGTTGACGAAGGCGGCCGCGCCCTCGATCGTGCCGCCGGTGGCCGCCGCGGACGAGTTCATCGCGAAGTAGATGCCGCGGTCGATGGTGATGGCCGCGACGAGGGCCATGATCGCGACGAACGACTCCATGAGCATGCCGCCGTAGCCGAGGAACCGTGTCTGCCGCTCCTTCTCGACGAGCTTGGGGGTCGTGCCCGACGAGATGAGGGCGTGGAACCCGGATAGGGCTCCGCAGGCGATGGTCACGAACAGGAACGGGAACAGCGATCCTGGGACGACAGGTCCGTTGTCGCGGCTCGCGAACTCCGAGATGGCCGGGAAGTTGACGGTCGGCCGGACGACGATGATCGCGATGGCGAGCAGGAAGATGACGCCGATCTTCATGAAGGTCGACAGGTAGTCGCGCGGGGCGAGCAGCAGCCACACCGGCAGGACCGCGGCGATGAAGCCGTAGATGATGATCATCCACGCGATGGTCGTGCGGTCGAGGTGGAAGAACTCCGCACCCCACGCGGACTCGGCCACCCAGCGGCCGGAGATGATGGCGAACATCAGCAGCGCGAAGCCGATGACCGACACCTCCATGACCTTGCCGGGCCGGATGAAGCGCAGGTAGACGCCCATGAAGAGTGCGATCGGGAGCGTGAGGCCGACCGAGTAGACGCCCCAAGGGGACTCACCGAGGGCGTTCACGACGACGAGCGCGAGGATCGCGGTGATGATGATCATGATCGTGAGGGTCGCGATCAGGGCGGCCGTGCCGCCGATGATGCCCAACTCCTCGCGGGCCATCTGCCCGAGCGAGCGTCCGCCGCGACGCATCGAGAAGAACATGACCAGGTAGTCCTGGACGGCGCCGGCAAGGACGACGCCGACGATGATCCAGATCGTGCCGGGCAGGTAGCCCATCTGGGCGGCGAGGACGGGTCCGACCAGTGGGCCGGCGCCGGCGATCGCGGCGAAGTGGTGCCCGTAGAGGACTCGCCGGTCGGTCGGCATGAAGTCCTTGCCGTTGTCGTTGTACTCGGCCGGCGTGGCCCGGGTGTCGTCCGGCTTGGTGATGTTGCGCTCGATGTACTTCGAGTAGAACCGGAAAGCGATCAGATAGGTCGACGCGGCGGCGAAGACGAACCAGATCGCGTTGATCGTCTCCCCGCGGAAGATCGCGATCATGGACCAGGCGACGGCGCCGACGAGGGCGACGATGGCCCAGGTGATGATCTTCTGCGGCGTCCAGCGCCGGTCGTACTCTTCGGCAACCTGGGGATCCACCGCTGCCGGTGGCAGCTCGGACTGTTCAGGAGCGATGTTGCTCATTCACCTCACCTCTCGGGGACGGGATACAAGCGGCGTGCCGAGTGGCCGAGCGATCGACCGGGGGCGGTCACGTCGTCGCCACGCTACTCCGCTGCTCCCTACCCCGAGGGGCATCTGCCCTGGTGTCGTTTTGGTGACGTTTCGGACACCGGGCGGGGCCCTAGCTGAGGATGTCGGCCCGCCGGAAACGCCGGTAGGCGAGCATCGTGAACGCCACGGCCCAGACGAGCGACCACAGCGTGCCGTGGATCATGTCGGCCCACTGCGGCTCGATGGCGAGCGCGTCCTGCCACGCCCGGCCGTAGTGCCCGGGCAGGGCGTTGCGGTAGGGGTCGAGCGCGTCGAGCTGGTCGAGGATGTTGGCGAGGATGTTGATGAGGACAGCTCCACCGACGGCGGCCAGCGGGGCGTCGGACCGCGTCCCGAGCCAGAAGGCGATCGCGGCGATGGGCAGCAGCGTGATGAAGATGTAGGCGCACGCGAGCGCGAGGCGCGGCAGGAACTGCGCCCACGTGAGGTTCTCGCCGAGCGGGTTGGTCAACGGGTCCCAGCCGTAGGCGATGCCGCCGACGAGCAGCGCCCAGGCGGGCAGCAGGGCCGTGGCGAGCATCGTCGACGCGAGCCCGATGACGGCCTTGCTCGTCAGCAGCCGGGCGCGGCGCACCGGCGCGACGAGGAGGTAGCGCAGCGAGGACCACGAGGCCTCGCTCGGGACGGCGTCACCGCAGAAGAGCGCGGCGATGAGGATGAGCAGCAGCTCGGATGCGAGGAACACGACGACGAGGCTGAAGTTCGCTGCGCCGCTCTGTGCGAGGTCGAAGATCCGCGAGGCCGCGCTCCCCCGACGCCCACCATCGTCGTCGTCCCCGAAGGCGAAGGCGACGACGAGGATGAGCGGCAGCGCGAGCAGGAGCCCGAAGGCGACGAGCGTGCGCCGGCGCCCCCACTGCCGTCCCCACTCCGCCCGCCAGGAAAGCGGGTCGCGCACGCGGGTGATGCCGTATGCCGACCCACGGGGGCTCCGCCCCCGTGCACCCCCGTCGTGCTCACTGCCTGGGCTGGCTTCCCGCGCCGGCTCGCTGGTCTTGGGCTGGGTCATCGGGCCCGCACCTGCCTCAGTCGCTCGATCAGGGACGCGTCGGTGGCGTCGGTGGGGCCGGAGCCGTTGGTGGACGCGCTGGAGATGACGCCGAGGAAGACCTCCTCGAGGTGCCGCCGGCTGCTCACCCCGACGACGGGCAGGCCGGCCTCGACGGCGGCGCCGACGACCTCGACCCGCGGGCGCTGCGCCACGACGACGACCCGCGTCTCGGTGTCGCGGCGGACCTCGGTGATCCCGTCGACCGCGCGCAGCGCACTGAGCCGGCTCGGGAGCTGCGGCGAGGCGGAGTCCTCGTCGGCCTCGACGACGAGCGTGTCGAGGTCGAGGAGGGTCGTGTCGTCGCTGTCGACGAGGTCGGCGACCGGACCCTGGGTCACGACGCGACCGGCGTGCATGACCACGACGTGCGTGCACGTCATCTCGACCTCGGCGAGCAGGTGACTGGAGACCACGACCGTGCGGCCGGTCTCCGCGTAGCGCCGCAGGATGGGTCTCATGGCGGCGATCTGTGGCGGGTCGAGGCCGTTGGTCGGCTCGTCGAGGACGAGCAGCTCGGGCAGGCCGAGCATGGCCTGGGCGATCCCGAGCCGCTGCTTCATACCGTGGCTGTAGGAGCGCACCGGACGTTCGACGGCGCCACCGAGCGCGGCGACCTCGAGGGCCTCGTCGAGGTGGGCCTCCTCGAGCGGTCGTCCGGTCGCAGCCCAGTAGGCTTCGAGGTTCTGGCGGCCGGTGAGGTGCGGCAGGAAGCCCGGTCCCTCGATGAGGGCGCCGACGCGCTCGAGGACGTCGGAGCCGGCCGTGACCGGCTGGCCGAGGACGTGGACCGACCCGGAGTCGGGCGCGATGAGGCCCATCACCATCCGCATCGTCGTCGTCTTGCCGGCGCCGTTGGGACCGAGCAGGCCGACGACCTGCCCCTTCTCAGCCCGCCAGGACACCCCGTCGACCGCGCGGTGCCCGTCGGCGTAGGACTTGACGAGGTCGGTCACGACCAGCGGCACGTCGGCGAGGTCGGGCCGTGGCTCCTCGTGCCTGCGCTGCCGGCGCCGCCAGAGCGCACTGCCGGCCGCGAGGAGGAGCAGGGCCGCGAGGAGGCCGACGGCGAGCGCCGACTCGGTGTCGGTGCCGGCGATCGAGGTCCCGACGGGAGTCGCCTCGACGACCGGGACGGTCAGGGCGCCGTCGGCCCGGACGAGGATGCGCGCGGGCTCGCGGTCGTTGGCGTAGGTGGCCTCGGTGCTCGTCAGCAGGACGCGCCAGCGGCTGCCGGTCGGCACCTCGTAGGTGGCGGCGGGCAGCGAGACCGTGACCGTCGTCGGCCGGCCCGGGGTGACGGGCACGCGGATCGGCGCGACGAGCGAGGCGGGCAGGGTGGCCTGCTCGCCCGAGACCCGCCAGAGGGAGGCGAAGAGCGTCACCACCGGCTGGTCGGAGGTGAGCGTCAGGCGCAGGGTCGGGGAACCGGCGACCGTCAGGCTGCGCGGCGCGGGCTCGGTCTCGAAGGTGGTCGAGAGTCCCGGCAGGGCGGCGACCTGGAAGGTGGAGACAGTGACGCCGAGGCTGGCCAGCCCGGGGACCGCGACCATCGACGCGGGTTGGCCACCGGGCGGGTGGAGGAGGCCGCCGGTCGTGCCGGCGAGCGGAAGCTCTTGGGTGGCGGTGCCCGCCGCACCGTCGAGGCCCGGATAGGCCGGCATCGTCCACAGGTCCGCCGGCTGGCCGCGGCCGCTCGACGGCGTCGGGAAGGTGAAACCGGGCACGGGGAGCGCCGAGTCGCGAGACCCGCCGTCCCTGACGTAGTGGTCGAGCCAGGCCTGTCCCGCCTCGGTCTCCTCGACCTCGCGGCTGCTCGGGCCGTCGTGCCCGCCGTCGCTCCAGCGCACCGCGACGGGAGTGCCGGCGGCGGCCAGGGCCGCAGCGGTCGCGTCGGCGTGCTCGAGACCGAAGAGCGAGTCGGCGATGCCCTGCACGAGCAGGGTCGGCGCTGTCACGCCCTCGAGGGTGGGCCGGGGGCTGTGCCTTCGCAGTTGCGCGACGAGCTCCGGGCTCGGCTCACCGGTCTCGGATGCGGCGAGGAACTCGGCGCAGATCGTCGGGTCGAACCGCCCACACGTCGACGGCGGCTCCTTCGGCGCACCCGCCGAGGCGCCGCCCGTCGGTGCTTGCGTCGGCTGCCCGTCGGGCGAGAGCGCCGAAAGGGCAGAGGCGTTGGCGCCGAGGAAGAAGTTGCTGGCCCAGACCTGCTTGAACGGGCCGGGGCTGTCGATCGGCTCGCGTCCTGCCGGGGTGGGGCCGGTCGACGTACTGGCCGACTGCGGGAAGAAGGCGTCGGCGAGATCGTTCCACGTGATGGCGGCGACGACCGCGTCGAGGCGGGGGTCCGCGCCGGCGAGCATGAGCCCCAGCGCGCCGCCGTAGGAGCCGCCCATCACGCCGACCCGGGGGTCTCCGGCTGAGTCGAGCCGCACGTCGGACCGCTTCGCGACCAGGTCGACGAGGGCCTTGGCGTCCGCGATCTCGAAGTCCGGGTCGTTGAGGTGGATCCGTCCCCCGGAGCCACCGTGTCCCCGGGCGGACCAGGTGACGACGAGGTAGCCGCGCTCCTGGAGGTCGGTCGCCTCGTCCTTCACCGAGTCCTTGGAACCGCCGAAGCCGTGGGCCAGCAGGACGGCGGGGTGGGGGCCGGCACCGGCCGGCTTCCAGACGGCGACATCGAGCGTGACCGCGCTGCCGTCCGACTCGGCCCCGACCGGCACGGAGACGTCCTCGGTCGTGGCCGCCGTGAGCGAGGCGACTCCGCTGGCGGGCGCGGCCAGGGCCGTGCCGGTCGTCGCGACGACGGCGAGGCCGAGCGCGACCAGACCGGCGCGGAGCCGGGGCGGGCGGGCCCGCGAAGACAGCGACATTGCCCAATTGGATCACGCCGGGGTGTCAGTCCCGCAGCGCTCAGGTCTTGGGGGCGCCACGCTCCAGGACATAGGCGACAACGAGGGCCGCGACGAGCACCATGGCCGGCGGGAGCAGCCGCGCCGCACCCTCGAGCTCGAGCCACTCGTAGGGCGCCACGGTGAAGGCGAACAGGTCGAGGTCGAGCAGGTAGCGCAGCATCGGGATGAATCCGAAGACGAGTCCGACGGCGCCGACCATGTTGATGACGAACCGGCGGCCGGCGCCGGTCCCTCCGGCGGCAGGCTCGGTCACCGCTCCACCTCGAGCAGGTGCTGTCGGCCGAACATCTCGGCGGCCTGGCGGGCCGTCGGTGTGCCCACGTCGACGTTCGCCCCGGCCGCGACCAGGGCCCGCACCACCGCGTCCTCGCCCTTGAAGACTGCACCCGCGACGGGCGACTGGTCCCGCGCGTTGCGAAGGTCGACGTCGGCGCCGCGGGCGACCAGGGCCCGGACCGTCTCGTCACGACCGTGATACGCAGCCAGCATGAGGAAGGAGTTGCCGTCGCGGTCCTGCATGTCGACCGGCACCCCGTGGTCGAGGAAGTCGAGCAGGTCGCCCGTCTGCCCCGTCCGGGCCAGCTCCATGGCGATGTCGATGATCCGCTGCTGTTCCTCCGGTGTGAGGGACCGTGAGCCCGGGGTGTCTGTCATGGCCACCAACCTACTGACGCCACGCCCGGCTGGGACCCAGCCCAGCGGCATCCAGTACCTCGACCCACCTCGAGTGGCCCCACCTTCCACAGCCGTACGCCGCCGGGCCGGCTCCCCACCCCGGCGCGGTCTGTGGACGGCGGGGCCACTCGAGTCAGCTCGGGGCGCAGAGCCAGCCCCCAGGGGTGCCCGCACGTGAGCTCCCACCTCGAGTGGCCCCACCTTCCACACCCGTACGCCGCCGGGCCGGCTCCCCACCCCGGCGCGGCCTGTGGACGGCGGGGCCACTCGAGTCAGCGCAGGCGCAGAGCCAGCCCCCGGGGGTGCCCGCACGTGAGCTCCCACCTCGAGTGGCCCCAGTCTCCACACCCGTACGCCGCTGAGCCGGCTCCCACCCCGGTGCGGCCTGTGGACGGCGGGGCCACTCGAGTCAGCTCGAGGCGCAGGGCCAGCCCAGCGGCATACGTCCACGTTTGTCCCAGAGGCTGTCCGGGACCCGGGATGGAATGGCAACTGGCGAGTAACCGGGATAGAAACATCCTCATGGCTACCACTGCACTGCGCGGCACTCCCGTCGAGACGACCGGGGACCTGCCCACCGTCGGCGACGTGGCCCCGGACTTCGTCCTCGCGGGCGCCGACCTCACCGACGTCCCCCTCAAGCACGGCACTCGCCTGGTGCTCAACATCTTCCCGAGCATCGACACCGGAGTCTGCGCCCAGAGCGTCCGCCGGTTCAACGAGCTCGCCGCCGGCCTCGAGAACACCGAGGTCATCTGCGCCTCCGAGGACCTGCCCTTCGCGCTCAAGCGTTTCTGCGGCTCCGAGGGCATCGACAAGGTCACGGCGGCGTCGAGCTTCCGGTCGACCTTCGGCGAGGACTACGGCGTCACCCTCGCCGAAGGCGCGATGCGCGGGCTGCTCGCCCGGTCGGTGGTCGTCATCGACGAGGAGGGCACCGTCCTGCACACCGAGCTCGTCCCGGACATCTCGCAGGAGCCGGACTACGACGCGGCCATCGCGGCCCTCAACTGATCGAAAGAGCAGTTCGCGACGCCCCTCCACGGAGCGGGTGTCGCGAACTGCTCTTTCGATGGGGAGGGGGGTCAGGGGGTGTCGTCGTCGACCCAGTCGAGCGTGCGCTGCACCGCCTTCTTCCAGTTGCGGTAGAGGCGCTCGCGCTCGGCGGGGTCCATCGACGGCGACCACCGGCGATCCTCGCCCCAGTTCTCGGTGACCTCGCCCGGGCTGGACCAGTAGCCGACCGCGAGCCCGGCCGCATAGGCCGCCCCGAGCGCCGTCGTCTCGGCGACCCGTGGGCGGACGACGTCGACGCCGAGCAGGTCGGCCTGGAACTGCATCAGCGTGTCGTTGACGACCATCCCGCCGTCGACGCGCAGCTCGGTCAACGGGACGCCCGAGTCGGCGTTCATCGCGTCGAGGACCTCGCGCGTCTGGAATGCCGTCGCCTCCAGGGCCGCCCGGGCGATGTGGCCCTTGTTGACGAACCGCGTCAGACCGACGAGCGCGCCCCGCGCATCCGGCCGCCAGTGCGGCGCGAAGAGCCCCGAGAACGCCGGGACGAAGTAGGCGCCACCGTTGTCCTCGACCGAGGCCGCGAGCGCCTCGACCTCGGCCGCGTCGCGGATCAGGCCGAGGTTGTCGCGGAGCCACTGGACGAGGGACCCGGTCACGGCGATCGACCCCTCGAGGGCGTAGACCGGCGCGGCCTCGCCCAGCCGGTAGCAGACCGTCGTCAGCAGTCCGTGCTGCGAGGGCACGATCTCCTCACCGGTGTTGAGCAGCATGAAGTTGCCGGTGCCGTAGGTGTTCTTGGCCGAGCCGGGCTCCAGGCAGGCCTGCCCGAACGTCGCCGCCTGCTGGTCCCCGAGGATCCCGGCCACCGGCACGTCGAGCAGGATGCCCGGCTGGCAGGTGCCGTAGGTCTCGGAGGACGAGCGGACCTCGGGGAGCATGCTGAGCGGCACCCGCATCTCGGCCGCGATCGCCTCGTCCCACGCAAGCGTTCGCAGGTCCATGAGCAGCGTGCGGCTCGCGTTGGTGACGTCCGTGACGTGGACGCCGCCGTCCGGGCCGCCGGTGAGGTTCCACAGGATCCAGGTGTCCATCGTCCCGGCGAGCAGCTCGCCGTGCTCGGCGCGGGCGCGGGCACCGTCGACGTGATCGAGGACCCACCGGATCTTGGGTCCGGCGAAGTAGGTCGCGAGCGGCAGGCCGGTCTGCTCCTTGAAGCGCTCCGGCCCGACGTCGCCCGCGAGCTCGTCGCAGATCGCCTGCGTCCGGGTGTCCTGCCAGACGATCGCGTGATGCACCGGCCGGCCGGTGACCCGGTCCCACACGACCGTGGTCTCGCGCTGGTTCGTGATGCCCACGGCCATGATGCGCTTGGCGTCGAGATTGGCCTTGCCGAGGGCACCGCCGACGACGGCTCGGGTGTTCTCCCAGACCTCCAGCGGATCGTGCTCCACCCAGCCCGCGCGGGGGAAGATCTGGCGGTGCTCCCGCTGGTCCATCGCGACGATGCTCCCGGCACGGTCGAACACCATGGCCCGCGTGCTCGTGGTCCCCTGATCGATCGCGACGACGTAGTCCATGCGCCGACCGTAGCGCCCGAGACTGCGGCGAGGGCCGCCACCAGATGGTGACGGCCCTCTCCGTTGGTGCGATGGCCCGGGCGCCTACTTGGCGGGTCGGACCTCGATCTGCATGAATCCGGTTGCACTGATCTTCACGATCCGGATCTGCGTCCCCGTGTTGGGGTTCTTCACGCTGCCCCACGGGTTCGCGGGGTCCCAGTACTCCGTCCGGTCATCGAAGACCGGGACGGCCGGCAGGCTGGACACCGGCGAGAGGACACCGAGGTGGTGGATGTTCGGGATGCCGTCCGTCCGGTCGAGCGTGAACGTCGAGTCGTAGGACTGGATCCGGTTGCGCCACAGCTTGTCATCCACGCGGTAGAGCGCCCCAGGGTGCGAGTCGATCGGCAGGATCAAACCCTCGCCCGGGTGCTTCTTGACGTTGTTGTCCGCCTGCGACGTGTCCCAGAGGTTGATGAGCAACCCGTCCTGGTAGGCGAAGTGGTCGACATAGTCCGGCATGTCCGGGTAGCCGAAGTAGTACGGACCGGTCTTCAGGGTCGAGTCGTAGCCGCGGTAGGTGCGGTACTCGGCCACGTAGTACCGGCTGTACTCCTTCTGCTCCGTGCCGGTCGTGACGCGGAACCCCTGGAAGGTCCAGCCCGCATCGGCCTCGGCGCCATCGATCGCCGAGCCGGTGACGTTGATCTCGTCGATCATGAAGCCGGCCTCATTGACCCCGCCGTCACTGTTGTAGCCGAAGCCGAGGAGCACGTCCCCGGTGTAGCCCGACAGGTCGGCGGTCAGCGGGACCCAGCCCTCGGAGAACCCGTCGATGCCGCCGTCCTTGACGCTGGAGTTGGACAGGTTCGTCGGGACGACGCTCCACGTCGCGCCGCCGTCGGTCGAGACGATGACGCTCGCGAAGTCGTAGCCCTCCTCGATGCCGTAGTTGACCATCGCGTCGAGGGAGGCGCCGGCCGGGAGGGTGAACGCCCGGTACATCTTGTTGTTGAGGTTGTTGGCCGAGCCGCTGAAGTAGAAGTGCTCACCGGCGTAGGGCGCTGCGATCTGCTCCGTCACCGCCTTCTTCGGCAGCACCACGAAGAGGCCCTGGGCCTGCTTCGTGTTGAACTCCATCGGCCCCATTCTGTGCGCCGACCGCTGGCCTGCCCGCGCCACCTCGTAGTTGAGCCAGCCGAGCTGGAACTTCTCCCACGCGCCCATGTGGCTCGCCTTGGAGCCGATGTCCACGGTGCCGTCATTCAGCCACGAACCGGACGACATGAGCGTCCAGAAGCCAGTGCCGTTCTCGCCGCCGGACGTGTCGTAGAGGTCCGGCAGACCGAGGTCGTGGCCGTACTCGTGCGTGAAGACGCCGACGCCGCCGTTCTCCGGCTGGATCGTGTACTTGCCGACCCAGACATCGCTGTCGCCGATCCGGATCCCGCCGAGCTTGTTGAAGTCCGGGCCCGTGACGCCGATGTCGCCGTAGAAGGCGTACCAGCTGTGGCTCCAGATGGCGGCGTCACCGAGGATGCCACCCCCGGCCTCGTTGCCCTCGCCGGCGTGGACGGACTGGAAGGTGTCGATGTAGCCGTCGGGCTCGTCGAAGTTGCCGTTGCCGTTGTAGTCGTAGCGGTCCCAGACGTCGAACGCGCTCAGCTCGGCGTTGATCTCCGCCGGCGTCTTGCCTGCCGCGATCTGGGCGTCGTACCAGCCGTTGACCGAGTCCTTGAGGAAGTACCAGACCGCATTGCCACCGGCCGGGTTGTCGATGTCGTCGTCGTAGGTCGCGGCCTCCCCCGGCACCTCGACCCAGTCGGTGACGTCACCGTGGACCGTGTAGCGGCCTGAGGACTGCTCGAGGTAGAAGTTGCGCATCGAGTTGGCGCCGCGGGAGTCATCGAAGAGCAGGTCCACGTAGGACTGCCGGTCGAAGTCCGCACGCCACATCGTCGTGTTGTTCACCTCGCGATCCGGCTCCGGGATCGCGTTGTGCTTGAGGTCCGCGAACTCGCCGAGCACCGTCCAGAGGGCACCCTCACCCTCGCGCTCGAGCTGGACGTACTGGCCCTTGGCCACCTCGTAGGCCTTGCCCTTGGCCTTGCCGTTGAGCTTGGCCTCGAGACCCCGCTTGCGCAGGTCCAGTTGTCTGCCGGTCAGTGGGTCCATCCGGTTGTCGGTCCGCTGACGGGCGGACTGGGTCTCCCCGTTGGGGCCCTGCGCGGCACCCGCCCCGACGCCTGCGGCGTAGACGGGGGCGACGGCAGTGACGGCCAACACGACGCCGAGCGGCAGCGCACGGCGAACGAGTCGATTCATGTGACGCCTCACTTCCGAAGGGCACGCCCGACCTTCGGGCCACGCCCGTGCTGCCCACGCTGGCACTACCCCCCTCTCTGCGGGGCAATTGGGGCACGCTGTGACTCACCTCACACCCAGTGCCCGCGGCGGACTTGGCCGCGGAGCCAGCCCAGCGGCATACGGCCGACAGCGCGCGAGCGCCTTGGTTAGGGTGGGATCGTCACCGCACCCGACGTGAGGGGAAGGGCATGACGACTCCGGTGCGCCTCGATGCGGACTACCGCTCGACGGCCTGGAGACGCTTGGGCGCCAAGCAGTTCGACGTCCTCGTGATCGGCGGCGGGATCACCGGCGCCGGTGTCGCGCTCGACGCCGCGACCCGGGGCCTCTCCACCGCCCTGGTGGAGCAGCGCGACTTCGCGTCGGGCACCTCGTCGCGGTCGTCCAAGCTCTTCCACGGCGGCCTTCGCTACCTCGAGCAGATGAACTTCGACCTCGTCCGCGAGGCGCTGCGGGAGCGGGACCTCACCCTCAAGACCATCGCCCCGCACCTGGTCCGTCCCGTGTCCTTCCTCTACCCGCTCACCGGCCGCGGCTGGGAGCGCCCCTATGTCACAGCGGGACTGACGCTCTACGACTCGATGGGCGGCACCCGCTCGATGCCGCGGCACCGGCAGCTGACCCGGAGCGGCGCCCTCAAGCTCGCCCCGGCACTCAAGCGCGAGGCGCTGACCGGTGGGCTGCTCTACTACGACGCCCAGACCGACGACGCCCGGCACACCCTGACGACGGTCCGGACCGCCGCGGCCTACGGCGCCACCGTCCTCAACTCGGCCCGCGTCACCGGGCTCCTCCGGGCCGGGGAGCGAGTCGTCGGCGCCGTCGTCGAGGACGTCGAGACGGGTGAGAGCCACCAGGTGAGCGCCTCCGTCGTCATCAACTGCACGGGCGTGTGGACCGACGAGGTCCAGGAGATGGCCGGCGGCCGCGGGCACTTCCGGGTGCGGGCGTCCAAGGGCGTCCACGTCGTCGTCGCCCGGGACCGCATCAACTCCGAGACCGGCCTCATCCTGCGGACCGAGAAGTCCGTCCTCTTCGTCATCCCGTGGGGCACCCACTGGATCATCGGCACGACCGACACCGACTGGGACCTCGACCGCGCCCACCCGGCAGCGACCCGGGCCGACATCGACTACCTCCTCGAGCACCTCAACACCGTGCTCAAGGAGCCGCTGACGCACGACGACATCCAGGGCGTCTACGCCGGTCTGCGCCCCCTCCTCTCCGGTGACGCCGACGTGACCGCCCAGCTGTCCCGCGAGCACGCCGTCGCCCGACCGCAACCCGGCCTCATCTCGATCGCCGGGGGCAAGTACACGACCTACCGCGTCATGGCCGAGGATGCGGTCGACGCGGCGCGCGGGGACATCGGCGGCGATGTCAGCGACAGCGTCACCGAGTTCATCCCGCTGTCGGGCGCCGAGGGCTACGTGGCCCTCGTCAACCAGCTCGACCGCCTGGCCCGCACGCAGGGCCTGCCGGTCTGGCGGATCCGCCACCTGCTCGAGCGCTACGGCTCCCTCGTCCACGAGCTCTTCGCGCTGGCCGAGGGCGACCGCAGCCTCTACGAGCCCCTGCCGGGCGCGGAGGAGTACCTCAAGGTGGAGATCGTCTATGCCGCCACCCACGAGGCCGCGCTCCACCTCGACGACCTGCTCACCCGGCGCACCCGGATCTCGATCGAGACCCCCCACCGCGGAGTCGACAGTGCCCGCGCCGCAGCCGCCCTCGTGGCGCCCGTGCTCGGCTGGGACGCCGACCGCGTGGAGGCCGAGGTGGCCGCCTACGTCGATCGCGTCGAGGCGGAGCGCGAGTCACAACGAGAGCTCGTGGACTCCGAGGCCAACGCGGAACGACTCAGTGCCCCCGATCCTCGCCGGATCCCCGTCAGCCGTCAGTAGCCTGCCCCGCGCCAGGACCGCTCCTAGACTGTCCGGGTGAGGAAAGGGCGCTTCCTCGTCGCGCTGGGCGCGGCCCTCGGGATCCTCGGTGCCGGCTGCGCGGGCGGGGAGCCCGACCAGGCTGCGCCCGAGAGGTTGGACGCCCCGTCGACCAGCCCCACGACCGCAGCCAGCCCGGAGCCGGCGAGGGCCGCGCTGCGGGCCGGCGAGAGGGTCAAGCGGGTCGGCATGCCGGCCGACTACGTCCCCCGGGCACCGGGCGGCGCCACCGACGACTACCGCTGCTTCCTGCTGGACCCCGAGGTGAGGCGGGACAGCTTCGTCACCGGCTACGACGTCGTGCCCGGCGACGTCTCCGTCGTCCACCACGTCATCCTCTACCGCGTGCCCGCCGACAAGGTGAACCTCGCGCGAGCGCAGGACGCCGAGACGCCCGGCGACGGCTGGACCTGCTTCGGGGGGACGGGG
Source organism: Intrasporangium calvum (assembly GCF_028446585.1). Taxonomy (GTDB): domain Bacteria; phylum Actinomycetota; class Actinomycetes; order Actinomycetales; family Dermatophilaceae; genus Intrasporangium; species Intrasporangium calvum_A. The sequence continues at coordinate 17,921 of NZ_JAPFQL010000005.1, read as the reverse complement.
ATCGAGCAGCAGGGCGCCAGCCTGGACGACGCGCCCTGGGTCGGTGCCTGGGCACCGGGTGGGGCGGAGCGACTCCTCGACGAGGACCTCGGCATCCCGCTCGACAAGGGCTCGCAGCTCGTCCTCCAGGTGCACTACAACCTGCTCCACGGCGCCAAGCCCGACCGGACTGCTGTCGACCTCCGCCTCTCCACGTCGCCGAGGCTCTCAGCGCTGGAGACCGTGCTCTACCCCGCTCCCGTCGAGCTGCCCTGCCGCGCGGGCAGGTCCGGGCCACTGTGTGACCGCGAGGCCGCCGTGTGGGACGTCGCGAAGCGCTTCGGCAAACGAGCCGGACAGACCGTGGCGGGCCTCCAGCTCCTGTGCCAAGGATCGTTCGAGGCTGATCCCGGTCCCACCCAGTCCTGCACCCGCACCGTGAAGGAGTCGGCGACGATCAGGTCGGCGGCCGGGCACATGCACCTGCTCGGCTCGAGCATCCGCATCGAGCTCAACGCCGGCACCGCCGGGGCCCGGACGCTGCTCGACATCGGGGAGTGGGACTTCGACGACCAGTCGGCACGCCGGGTCCGCGCCACGAAGATCCGTCCAGGCGACCGGATCACCGTCACCTGCACGCACGACCAGGCGTGGCGCGACCGCCTCCCTGCCCTGCAGGGCACCCCCGAGCGCTACGTCGTCTGGGGAGAGGGGACGACCGACGAGATGTGCCTGGGCATCCTCGGCGTGACCCGCTCCTGACGCGGCTCCGGCACTGCCGGCGATGTTGACCATCCACCGCCGAGGACGTCCCGGTAGAAGTCCATCGCCCTTGGTTCTGGCCCGACGAGCCTAGGTCTGCGGCCGCTCCAGTGCGACGATGGCGCCGTGACGGATCTGGACCTTCCCGAGGTCACCGACTTCCTCGCCGAGCACGCCCCCTTTGCCGCGGTGCCGCGTGAGGACCTCGAGCGCCTCGGGCGCCACCTGACGGTCCGCTACGCCCGACGCGGGACGCACCTGATGAGCGTCGGGAAGGGCAACGACGAGGTCTTCGTCGTCCGGTCGGGCGCGGTGCAGATCACCGACGAGAACGGCTCCCTGGTGGAACGCGGCGGCGAGGGGACGGGCTTCGGCACGACCGCGCTCGGGGGGCAGCCGTCCCGCTTCGATGTCGTCGCGATCGAGGACAGCCTGTTGCTGGTGATGTCGTCCGAGGTCTTCACCGACCTCGCCGGCCGCTGCTCGGCCGTGCGGGACTTCTTCTCCGAGCAACGTGAGGCCAGGCTGCGGCACGCGCTCGTGTCCCTGCCCCATCAGGACCGGCACAGCGCGGTGCTCCAGACCCGCCTGCGGGACCTGCTCCGCCGGGAGCCGATCACGACGACCGGCGACGCGACGATCCGGGCCGCCGCCGAGCTGATGGCCCGCGAGCAGGTGTCCTCGCTCCTCGTCGTCGACGGGGACCGCCTCACCGGCATCGTCACGGACCGCGACCTGCGCACCCGGGTGCTCGCCGCCGGCCTCGACACCGGCCAGCCGGTCAGCGCGATCATGACGGCGGGCCCGGTCACCTCGTCACCGGATGCCATCGCCATGGAGCTCATCCTCGAGATGACCTCCCGCAACATCCACCACATGCCCGTCGTGGATGGCGACCGGCCACTCGGGATGCTGACGAGCACCGACCTCATGCGGCTGGAGCGGGCCAACCCGATCCACCTCGTCGGCGACGTGGCCAAGGCGAAGGACCTCGACGCGCTCGTGCTCCTCAGCCAGCGTCTCCCCCGGATCGTCGATCAGCTGGTCCACGAGGACGCGACCGCCGACGGCATCGGCCGGATCGTCACGGCGGTGGGCGACGCCATCGAGAAGCGCCTCATCACCCTCGCCGAGCAGGCCCTCGGCCCGGCGCCCGTCCCCTACGCCTGGATCGTCCTCGGGTCGCAGGCCCGCCTCGAGCAGGGCCCCGGCAGCGACCAGGACAACGCCCTCGTGCTGTCCGACGAGGCCCGGCCCGAGGACCTGGCGTGGTTCGAGTCGTTCGCGGCGTTCGTCGTCGACGGCCTCGTCGCCTGCGGCTACCCGCCCTGCCCGGGCGGCATCATGGCGAGCAATCCCGAGTGGCGTCGTCCGCTGCGCGAGTGGCAGGCCATGTTCGCTCGCTGGGTCAACGAGCCCACCCCCGAGGCTGTCCTCCGGTCCGCGATCTTCTTCGACCTGCGCATCCTCCACGGCGAGCGGCGCCTCGTCGACGCGCTGCACGCCCAGATCGCGGCGACCGCACGCCAGAGCGGCCGGTTCCTGGCGCATCTCGCCCGCAACGCGGCGCACAACGAGCCGCCGCTCGGCTTCTTCCGAGGGTTCGTCCTCGAACGCAAGGGAGAGCACAAGGACCGGCTCGACCTCAAGCGCGGCGGGTTCCACGCCATCGTCGAGATCGCCCGCGTCCAGGCCCTGTCGCGGGGGCTTCCGCAGGTCAACACGCTGGCCCGGATCAGCGCAGCCTCGGGTGCAGGAGCCCTCGCACCAGAGACCGCCGCCAACCTCCATGACGCCTTCGAGTTCATCCGCTACGTGCGGCTCACCCACCAGGCCCGGCAGCTGCGCGAGGGCCGCCAGCCCGACAACTTCGTCTCTCCCGAGGAGCTGAGCAGCTTCGAGAAGCGGCACCTGCGCGACGCCTTCCACATCGTCCGGTCGGCCCAGCAGACGGTGGTGCAGAGCTATCCGCTCGGGTTCGTCACGTGATCGGAGGCCTGCTGGGTCTCGAGCGGCGGCGGGCCCGGTGGGCCGGACAGGCCCCGCCCGGCCCGGTCCGTGACCTCCTCAGCACTCCGCAACCAGCAGCCCGGACCGACGTCGCCGAGCTGCGGCTGCTGGCCATCGACCTCGAGACGACCGGTCTCGACCCGCGCACCGACCACATCCTCGCCGTCGGCTTCGTCCCCCTCGACGGCCTCGTCATCGACCTGTCCGGCGCGACGCGGCTGCTCTGTCGCGCAGACGCGGAGGTGGGCCAGAGCGCCGTGGTGCACGGGATCACCGACGATGCCCTCGCGGACGGCCTCGAGCTCGGTGAGGTGGTGGAGCGGGTGGCGTCGGCCCTCAGGGGACGGGTCCTGCTGGCCCATCACGCGGTCATCGAACGGGACTTCCTGTCCGCGGCCTCCCAGCGCACGCACGGCGTCCCGCTCCTGACCGAGTCGGTCGACACGATGCAGCTGCAGGCTCGAGTGCTCGGCAGCCACACGGGGGCAGACCTGCCGCCGGGGGCCCTGCGACTCACGACCGCCCGTGCCCACGTGGGGCTGCCGCGTTACGCGGCGCACGAGGCCCTGACCGACGCCCTCGCCTGCGCCGAGCTCTACCTGGCGCAAGTGGCGCGCCTCAGCGGCGGACGGCCCCTGTCGCTCAAGGCGCTTCAGCGCTGACGGTCAGTCTGGCCGTCGACGCCCCCGCCCGGCCCCGCGGCTCGTCTCCGACCCGAGCGGTCGCTGGGGCCGCCCGTCGTCGGCGGGTCCGAGACCGCCTTGGCACGACGGGCAGTAGAACATCGTCCGTTCCCGGGTCGGTGGCCCGATCATCGCTACTCGCACCGTGCCCCCACAGCGTCGGCAGGGGCGGCCGCTGCGGCCGTGCACGTAGGTGGTCTCTCCCTTGGCCAGCGACCCCGTCGATGACTGGATCGCGTCGCGACGGCCACCGTCGATGAGCCGCCGCGCTCGGTCCACGACCTGCTCGAGCACCGCCCGGTCGAGGGTGGACGCGATGGTCCACGGGTGGAGGCGCAGCACGAAGAGCGTCTCGGACGCCCAGAGAGTCCCCAGCCCAGCGAGGTTGCGCTGGTCCAGCAGAGCCTCACCCAACGGCACCCGCGCGGCGGCGAGGTGGTCGACGGCCACGCTGGCGTCCCAGTCGTCGCCGAGGAGGTCGGGTCCGAGGTGCCCGACGAGCTGGGCCTCGTCACGGGTCTCGACGAGGTCGAGCATCCCGAGGCGCAGCCCGAGGGCGGTCCAGTCCGCCGTCGCGACGAGCGCACGCAGGTCCGGCGATCGGCGCCAACCCGGCTTGAGCCGTGCGGTCGCCTCGATGCGCCACTGGCCCTCCATCCGCAGGTGCGAGTGAAGGGTGAGTCCTCCATCGATCCGATGGAGCAGGTGCTTGCCCCGGCTGACGACCTCGAGGGTGCTGCGGCCTCGGAGGTCCACGGTGGCGATCGACGGCCAGCGCAGGTCGGACTCGACGATGTCTCGGCCCGCGAGCGCCTCGTGGAGCCGGCGCGCGGTGCGCCAGACGGTGTCGCCCTCCGGCACGTCAGCCCCCTTCCCCGGTCGCGGTCACCGGCGCAGCCGGAGCCCACGCGGGGTCATGTGGAAGCCGGCCGCCGACAGGGCCGCGACGAGCGGGTGGTCGGAGCCGAGGACCGGTGCGCCGTCCGCCTTCTCGACGGTGAGCCGCCCGAGAGCGCCCTCTCGCACGGCCAGCGCGAGGGCGTCGGCCGCCGCCTGGAGGACGGACGGGTCGTCGGCCCAGCACAGCATCGTCCTGCCGCCGCGCTCGACGTAGAGCACGAGCGCCCCGTCCACGAGCACGACGAGCGCGCCCGCCTTGCGGCCGGGTTGGTGCCCCTTGCGCGCGCCCGCCTCGTCGGTCGGCCGGTCCGGCCACGCCAGCGCGGCGCCGTAGGGGTTGGCCGGGTCGCTCGCCGCGAGGACGAGCGCGTTGGGAGCCGAAGCCTGCCGTATGCCGCTGGGCTCGCTCCCCGCGACCAGCCTCCCCGAGGCGCGCAGCCGGTCCACGGCGCCCGTCGACCCGAACTGGGAGGCGCCCAGCGACTCGACGAAGTAGCCGCGCCGCACTCGGCCGGCTTCCTCGGCTGCGGCGAGCACCCGGTAGACGGCCGCGAAGCCACCGGGCACCTCCTCCGCGGCCACGGAGCCGCGGGTCAGGACGCCGTAGCGGTCGAGGAGCAGCTCGGCGCTCGTCACCGCTCGGACGGTCGGGTCGGTCTCCGCCGCCGGCAGCAGGGTCCACCGGCCGACGCCGGTCGGTGGTGCGGTGCGCTCCACGGGGACCCCTGAGATCGAGCCGCGGACCGAGCCGAGCCGCCCGAGCGAGCCGCGCCGCCCGGCGTAGCGTGCGGAGCGCGGTGCGGTCGAGGTGCGCTTGTGCGCGGTGCGGCCACCGGACAGCAGGGCTCGCAGTGGGGCGACGGTGTCGTTGGTGACCCGTCCGGACCAGAGCAGCGTCCAGAGCGCGTCGAGGATCTCGCCCTCGCTCAGCCCGGCCCCGGCCCCGGCCCCACGGACCCGCTCAACCAGGGTGTGGAAGAACCAGGCGCCGCCGCCGGCGAGGGCCTCGAGCACGGCGTCCTCGCCGTCGGTGAGGTCAGTCGGCTCCGGGGGCGCCAGGGTGAGGTAGGCCGTGTCGGCCAGGTGGAGGCTGACCCAGCCATCGTCGCCGGGGAGCGAGCCGTGGCCGCGCCAGACGACCTCGCCCGAGCTCATCACCTCGTCGAGCAGCGCGGGCCGGTAGTCGGCGACCCGGGCGGGCAGGACCAGCGTCTCGAGGGCGCTGGCGGGCACCACCGCGCCGGTCAGCTGCTCGACGGCCCGGAGCAGTCCTTCTCTCCCCCGTTGGCCGCAGCCGACGCCCTGCCACTGTGGGACGAACCGGGCGAAGTCGTCCCGGGAGACCGGCTCGACCTCGTGGCGCAGGGCGGCGAGCGACCGGCGGCGCAGGAGCCGGAGCACCTCGGCGTCGCAGAACTCCGCTCCGTGCCCGCCGCCGCTCTCGGTCGGCAGGAGCTCGCCCTCCACGACGCGGCCCGCGGAGACGAGCCGACGAAGCGCGTCGTGGACGACTGCGGGACCGAGGCCCCACCACTCCGCGACGGTGTGGACGGTGAACGGCCCGTGCGTCCCGGCGAACCGGGCGACGAGGTCACCGAGCGGGTCGGGCACGGACTCGAGGAAGGCCGCCGGCACCCCGACCGGAAGCGCAGTCCCCAGGGCGTCCCGGAGGCGCCCGGCGTCCTCGACCGCGGCCCAGCGCTCCGCACCGGCGACGCGCACGGCGATGAGCCGGCGCGCCGCCTCCAGCGCGCGCAGAGCCCCCTCGACGTCGCGGGGCGCGAAGTCCTCAGCGGACCGCGCGACGATGTCAGCGGTGGACAGCGGCCCGAGGACGCGGACCAGGTCGGCGACGTCCTCCGCGTCCCGGGCTGCTCGCTCCGGGGTGAGCCGCTGCAGCTCGGCCTCGGTCCGCGCCACGGCCGCCGGGTCGAGCAGGTCGCGCAGGGCCAGGGCGTCGCTCTGGCCGAGCAGCTCGGAGAGCAGCGTCGGGTCCAGGGCCAGCGCCGCGGCCCGGCGCTCGGCGAGGGGCGAGTCGCCCTCGTAGAGGTACTGCGCGACGTAGCCGAAGGCCAACGACTTGGCGAACGGACTCGGCTGGCCCGACTCGACATCGACGACCGACACGGCGCGCGAGCGGATGTCGGTCATCAGCTCGACCAGCCCGGGCACGTCGAAGACGTCCTGGACGCACTCGCGGACGGTCTCGAGGACGATCGGGAAGGACGGGTACTGGCTCGCGACCTCGAGCAGCTGCGCGGCGCGCTGCCGCTGCTGCCAGAGCGGCTGGCGGCGGTCCGGCCGGCGGCGCGGCAGGAGCAACGCCCGAGCGGCACACTCGCGGAAGCGGGCGGCGAACAGAGCCGAACCGCCGAGCTCCTGCGTCACCAGCTCCGCGACGTCCTCCGGCTCCAGGGTGACCAGCTCCATGAGCTGACGGCCGATCTCGCTGCTCGACGCCGCCGGCCCGGACGCCCCGTCGCCGTCGTCGAACTCGAGGTCCGGCAGCCGGAAGACGATCCCGTCGTCGCCGTGCATGGCCTGCACGTCGATCCCGAACCGCTCCCGCATCCGCGCGGCGACGCAGAGCGCCCACGGTGCATGCACCTGCCCGCCGAAGGGCGACAGCACCGCCACCCGCCAGTCGCCGATCTCGTCGCGGAACCGCTCGACGACGATGGTCCGGTCGTCGGGCACGTGGCGGGTCGCCTCGCGCTGCTCGGCGAGGTAGGCGAGCAGGTTGTCGGCCGCCCACTCGTCGAGCCCTGCCTCGACCACCCGCGCCCGCGCCTTGGCCGGCGACAGGCCGACGACCTCGCGCACGAACGCTCCCACGGCCCGGCCGAGCTCAGCCGGGCGGCCCTGCTGGTCGCCCTTCCAGAACGGCAGGCGCCCGGCCTGCCCCGGCGCTGGCGTGACGAGGACCCGGTCGTGGGTGATGTCCTCGATCCGCCACGCCGAGGTCCCGAGCGTGAAGACGTCGCCGACTCGTGATTCGTAGACCATCTCCTCGTCGAGCTCGCCGACCCGACGCCCCGGGCCCTCCCCGGACGCGAGGAACACCGCGTAGAGGCCGCGGTCGGGGATCGTCCCGCCGCTCGTGACCGCCAGCCGCTGGGCGCCGCGCCGACCGGTCAGCGTGTCGGTGACGCGGTCCCAGACGATGCGGGGCCGCAGCTCGGCGAACTCGTCGCTCGGGTACTTCCCGGCCAACATGTCAAGCGTCGCCTCGAGCACCGACCTCGGCAGCCCGGCGAAGTTGGCCGTGCGGCGGACCAGCGTCTCGACCTCGTCGACCGTCCACTCGTCGAGCGCGCACATGGCCACGATGTGCTGCGCCAGGACGTCGACGGGGTTGGCGGGCACGCGCAGGCTCTCGATCGCCCCGGCCCGCATCCGCTCCACGACGACGGCCGTCTGGACCAGGTCGCCCCGGAACTTCGGGAAGAGCACGCCGCGGCTCACCGCGCCGACCTGGTGCCCGGCGCGACCGACCCGCTGCAGTCCGCTCGCGACGCTCGGCGGGCTCTCGACCTGGACGACGAGGTCCACCGCGCCCATGTCGATGCCGAGCTCGAGGCTGCTCGTGGCGACCACGGCCGGCAGCCGCCCCGCCTTGAGGTCCTCCTCGATCGCGGCCCGGTGCTCCTTGCTCACCGAGCCGTGGTGGGCCCTGGCCAGGACCGCGGGAGCCCCCCGGCTGGCTCCCGACTGCGCCATCACCTGGGCGGGTGGCCCTGCGGATGCCGTATGCCGCTGGGCCGGCCCCGCGCCCACGCCGCCTTCGCTGGGAGCGAGCTCAGCGGCATACGCCTCGGTTTGTCGTTCTTCCCAGATCTCGTTGAGGCGGGCGGTGAGGCGCTCGGCGAGGCGTCGGGAGTTGGCGAAGACGAGGGTGGAGCGGTGGTCGGCGATGAGGTCGGCGATCCGCTCCTCGACGTGCGGCCAGATCGACGCGCGCGGGGCGTTGCCGGCCGCTGGGCCGGAGAGGTCGGGCACGCCTGGCGAGAGCTCTGCGGGGGCGCCGGACAGCTCGGCGAGGTCGGGGACGGGGACGACGACGTCGAGGTCCCACTCCTTCGTCGACGGCGGCTGCACCACCTCGACGGGCCGACCTCCTGCGAGGAAGCGAGCGACCTCCTCGACCGGCCGGACCGTCGCGGACAACCCGACCCGCTGGGCCGGGCGCTCGAGCAGCGCGTCGAGGCGCTCGAGGGAGAGGGCCAGGTGGGCGCCCCGCTTCGTGCCGGCGACGGCGTGGACCTCGTCGATGATGACCGTCTCGACGCCCCGGAGGGCCTCCCGCACGGAGGAGGTCAGCATGAGGAAGAGCGACTCGGGGGTGGTGATGAGGATGTCCGTGGGGGTCCGCGCGAAGGCGCGCCGCTCGGTCGCCGGCGTGTCCCCCGACCGGACCGAGACCCCGATGTCGGGGACGGGCAGGCCGAGCCGGGTGGCCGCGTGGCCGATCCCCACGAGCGGCGCGCGCAGGTTGCGCTCGACGTCCACCGCGAGCGCCTTCATCGGCGAGATGTAGAGGACCCGGCAGCGGGCCAGCCGGTCGTCCGGGACGGGCTCACGCGCCATCCGGTCGATCGCCCAGAGGAAGGCCGACAGCGTCTTGCCCGAGCCGGTCGGAGCCACGACGACGCAGTGGTGACCCGACGAGATCGCCTCCCAGGCGCCCGCTTGTGCGGTCGTGGGCGCGCTGAAGCTGCTCCGGAACCACGCCGCGGTCGCCGGAGAGAAGCGGTCGAGCACGTCACCCGCGTCGTCTGCACTGGCCATCGGGCTCAGCCTGCCATCCGCCGGGGACATCGGACGCTTTCCCCGACCTGTCGCTGACGCGGCAGGTCGGGATGCCGGCCCTCAGTGACGCGTGGACCGCAGCGCCAGTCCAGCGCCGCACACGAGGAGAGCGGTCGCACTGAGCCCGGCCGCTCCCCAGAGGCTGCTGGCCAGTCCGGGGATGTGGCTCGTCAGCTCCTGCCGGTTGAGCACCCACAGGGCAAAGGCGAGCGTCGCAGTCGCCAGGGCAGCGCTCAGGAGGACCGCCCCGCGACGGCCCACGGCGATCGGGAGGGCCACCACGAGCAGCACGCTCAGGAGGACTGCAGGCAGATACACGGAGAGATTCAGGTCGAACGACGCCCCCGCGTCCAGGTCGAGACCGGGATCCTGCGAAGCCGGCAGCAGGTACAGCCCCCGCAGGACGAGCGTCCACCCGGCGAGGACCAACATCGTCGCGACAACTGCCTGCCCCCTCGTTCCCACGCGGTCGATGCTATGTCCGTCAGACGCGGCGTCGAACCGCGTAGCGGACGTGGACCACGCCGTTGTCGAACCGGCCGTGGTCGATCAGGTCGAGGTCCAGTCGCTGCCCCTGAGGCAGCGCCGGCTTGCCGCCGCCCACGAGGACGGGGCACAGCAGCAGCACGCACTCGTCGACCAGACCGTGCCGAAAGGCCTCTGCGGCGATGGCCGCGCCTCCGATGCTCAGGTCCGCGTCGGAGTCCTCCTTGAGCCGGCGCACCGCCTCGGGCTCGAACTGCCGCTCGATCCTCGTGCGCGCGGTCGTCACGTCAGTGAGTGAGCTCGAGTAGACGACCTTGTCGGCGTCACGCCAGATCTCGGCATACTCCCGGACCACCGGCGGCTCGTCCGCCAACCAGTCGTCCCTCTCCCAGACGGCCATCGTCTCGTACATGCGTCGCCCGTAGAGCGACGTGCCGATGTGCCGCTCGTGCTCGTTCCAGAACGCGTGCACGGCCTCGGCCGGCACGGACCAGTCGAAGGCACCCGCCTCATCCTCGAGGAAGCCGTCAAGCGAGATGTTGGCCGCGTAGATCAACTTGCCCATGGGACCCTCCGCCCAGGTGACAGCAACAGCGTGACCCTCAGGATGGTGCAACGAGTCGGTGCCGCACCACCCTCCAGCGGATGATGGTCTTTCCCGGGGGCGGCTCGGTGGGGTAGCCCTCGAGGACACGAGCGCCTACCAGTGGCGGGTCCCGACACCAGCCAGGTCGTCAGTGGTCCAGGCGGGTGGACTGGTCGCCATAGAGGACGTCGAAGCGCTCGAGGACAACAGGCATGTCCCGGCTGAAACCGCGACGGTGCATCGCGTGCTCGGTGAAGAACCGCTCGTGCACCTCACGCCAGGTGGCCAGTGACCGGTCTCCCTCACCTTCGAGGTAGGCGTGCTCGGCGCTCACCTCGTCGAAGGGGACGACGTCCACCTGAGTCGTGACGATCAGGGCGTGGGGAGCACCGCGACCATCAGTGACGATGCCAAGTGTGCCCGGGGTCGGCAGCGCCTCGCCCTCCGCCTCGTAGTCCCAGAGCGCACTGGCAGTCGCCGTCTTGGTGCCGGACAGGACCAGGTCGAGCAGCTCGTCGGCCTGCTCGGGCGTGGCCCCGAAGGCCCAGGCCGGCGGCCGGAGCGACCCCAGGGGCCGCTCCCCCGTGTAGTAGCCGGTCGGGTTGAGCTTCGCTCGCGTCCTGGCGATCTGCCAGAAGGACTCGATCAGCGACGAATCCTCGGTCCCCGGCTCCGGTGCGCTCATGGTCCTGAGGCTAGCGGGACCCTCGGAGCGGCGAATCTCCAGCGGGGGTGTCTATCGATCTTGTCGGGGTAAGGCCCCGGGAGGAGAGTGGAACGTGGGCGACGTGCCGGATGGCCGCTGACGCCCGGAGTCATCGCCACCACGCGCCGACGCGCCGCCTCCACCACCACAACCCGTGAGGGATGAAGGAGGAAAGCATGACGACTGCCCGAGACATCATGAACTCTGGTGCCACCTGCATCAACGAGGACCAGACGCTCCTCGAGGCCGCGCGGATGATGCGCGACATGGGCGTGGGTTCGCTCCCGATCTGCGGCAACGACAAGAAGCTGCACGGCATCATCACCGACCGCGACATCGTCGTGAAGTGCCTCGCCGAGGGCATGGACGTGGCGACCTGCACGGCCGGCCAGCTGGCTCAGGGCGAGGTCACCTGGATCGATGCCAAGACCGACATCACCGAGGTCGTCGACGTGATGGGCCGTGACCAGATCAAGCGGCTGCCCGTCATCGAGGACCACCAGCTCGTCGGGATGATCAGCGAGGCCGACCTGGCCCGCCACCTCGATGAGCACCAGCTGAGCGAGTTCGTCGAGAAGGTCTTCGCCCGCCCGTGACGCCTCAGCCGCAGCACACCCAACGACGCAGGGCCTGCCCCAGAAGGGGCGGGCCCTGCGCCACGAGGCGGTATGCCGCTGTGCTGGCTTTCCCCTGTCGTCTACGTTGAGCGCATGGCACCGAGTGACGCACCGCTGCGGCACGTGGGCCGTAGCCTCGTCACGCTCGGCCCCCATCGCGGAGCGCACCGCGTCGCACTCCGTGCCGGGATCTCTGTTCTCGTGCCGCTCCTGCTCCTCGTCCTGCTCGGCCGGACCGACCTGACGCCCTACGCCGCCTTCGGGGCCTTCACCTCGCTCTACGGCAGGGCGCACCCGCACGCCGAGCGGACCGGGATGCAGGCCATCGCTGGTCTGGCCCTCGTCGTCTCCGTGACCCTCGGCGTCGCCGTCTCGCTCGCGCCCGCGTCCCACTGGCTGGTCGTGCCGGTGGGCGCCCTGCTGGCGGCCTGGGGCTCGATCACGTCCGACGCATACCAGTGGCATCCTCCGGGTCCGCTGTTCCTCGTGTTCGGCTTCGCCGTGTGTGCGATGGTGCCGGCGACACCGACCGACCTGCTCGTCGCCCCCGCCGTGGCAGCCGCGAGTGCGGCCTTCTCGCTCCTGATCGGCCATGTCGGGGCGCTCCGCGACCCCCGGTCGTGGGCCCGACCGTCGCTGCCGCGGCCCCGGTTCCGCGACGCCCTGGACCCCATAGGGTCACGTGCCCACCTGCTGCGCTACGTCGTCGCCCTGACCATCTCCGGCACCATCGCGACAGCACTGGGCTGGGAGCACCCCTACTGGGCGATGGTCGCGTCCGTGGTCGTGCTCGCGGGGCCCGATTTCGCCTCGCGGCTGGCTCGGGGGACCCAACGAGTCGTCGGGACGCTCCTCGGCGTTGCGGTCGCCGCCGTCGTGCTGACGGTGTCGCCGCACGAGGGCGCGGGCGCGGTCTTCGTCGTTGCCGGGCTACAGGTGCTCGCCGAGCTGTTCGTCGGGCGCAACTACGCCCTCGCTCTCCTCTTCGTCACCCCGCTGGCGCTGATGATGGGGCAGCTGGTCGCCCCGTCCCCGGTCGAGTCGCTGCTGCGGGACCGGCTCCTCGAGACCGTGCTCGGGGCGGTCGTGGCCATGGTCGTCCTGCTCGTCGTGCCCGACCGGCTGCCCCGCCGGAGCGCGCGCTCAGCCGGGGGCAGCGCCCCCGGCTGAGCGGCATACGTGCTGTCAGACGGTCGCGGAGGCCACCTCACGCTGGGAGTGGGGGACGAACATGTCGGCCTCCTCCTCCGGGGTGAGCGCGGTCGGACCGTAGAGCCAGTCGACGTAGCTGTAGTCGTCGACGGCCCGCCCGCGCAGGATCTCGTTGCGCCAGAGCCGCTCGTCCCCGTCCACGTGCCACAGCTCACCCCACGCGCGAGCGGTGGTGAGCACGCGCCGGCAGTGCTCCGGACGCACGGCGTTGTAAGCGGACAGCACGTCGTCCCAGTCGAGCTCGGCGACGCCGCGGCCGGCAGCGAGCTGCCGTCCGACGTGCTCGGAAAGGACCCACGCGTCCTCGATCGCCATGACGGCGCCCTGGGCGAGGTACTGCAGCGGCGGGTGCGCGGCGTCGCCGAGGAGGGCGACGCGACCGGTGACCCAGTTCATGATCGGGTTGCGGTCGAACATCCGCCACCAGCGGTCGCGCCACATGAGCGGCAGGCCCTTGGTCACCTGCTCGCAGGACCCGTCGAAGGCCCCGTCGAGCTCGTCGGGGGTGCCCCAGTCCTCCTCACCCGCGCGCGCCTTGGGCGACTCGAAGACGGCGACCTGGTTGAACATCTCGCCGCCGCGGAGGGCGTACTGGACGAAGTGGCGCTGCGGCCCGACATAGACGACGACGTCGTCGAGGGACACGTCGTTGCCGACGACCTGGTCGACGGGGACGGCACCGCGGTAGGCGACGTAGGCCGAGCTGACCGGCTCGTCGTCGGAGATGAGCGGGCGGGCGACGGAGTGCAGGCCGTCCGCCGCGATGACGACGGGCGCCTCCTCGCGACCCTCCGCGTGGACGACGACGGCGCCGCGCTCGCTCTGCTCGTAGCCGGTGACGGCGATGTTGTTGACGAGGTCGACGCCGGCGGCACGGGCCGCCCGCAGGAGGGTGCCGTGCAGGTCGCTGCGGTGGATGACCATGTAGGGGTAGCCGTAGCGGGCCTCGGTCTCGGCGAGATCGAGGCGCGACAGCTCCGACCCGTCGACGGCGTCCTTCATGACGATGTTCTTCGGCAGCACGCCGAGGGACTTGACCTCGTCGAGCAGCCCCCACTGGTCGAGGATGCGGGTGCAGTTCGGGGCGATCTGGAGGCCGGCGCCGACCTCGCCGAACTCCGGCGCGCGCTCGAGGACCCGCACGCGCAGGCCCTTCTGGGTCAGGGCGACCGCGGCGGCGAGGCCGCCGATGCCGCCGCCGACGACGATGACGTCGACGGCCGAGGTGGCCTTGCTCAGGGCGTTGCGGGTCATGTCACATCTCCTTCGATGTTCGGGCGGGCCGGCTCAGAGCCAGCGAGGAAGGTCGGGCAGGTCTGCAGTGGCGCCGCCGACGGCGAGGCCGGTGGCCGGCCGCCCCGAGAGGTAGGCGGCGAGCTCAGAGAGGGGGCCGTTGACGGTGGTCGGCTCCCCGGCGCCGGCGACGTCCCAACGGCGCTCGTCGTCGGTCGGGGCGAGGTGGAGCGCCGGCCCGTCGGCGGCCGCCGACCGCTTGGCGACGATGTCGTCGAGCAGCGCCGCGTGGAAGTCGAGGGGGAGGTCGGCGTAGCCCACCGACCCGCCGAGGTCGACGGCGTGGACCATGACCTCGCGGGTGCGCATCCACGGGATCTCCGTGGCCGGGACGAGCCGCCCCTGGGCGGTGCGGACCTGGCGGTCCCACTGCTCGTCCGTCAGCGCGTCGAGGCCGGTCGCCAGAGCGGTTGCGGAGCGGTCGACCCACGCACGCAGGTCCGCCTCGGGACGCGTCGCGCCCGCCTCGATGTCGGCGTTGCGCTGCTCCGGGGAGGAGTACATCGGGGTCTCCTCCCCGGTCCGCGCCCACCTGACGAGGTTGCCGAGCGCCTCGGCGTTCGCCGCGACGTGCGCGGCCACGTGCTTGCCGGTCCAGCCCGCGAGGGCCGTCGGCGCGGCGAGCTGATCGTCCGTGACGCTCTCCAGGGCCCGGCGGAAGAGCTCCGTCCCCTGCTGCATGAGGTGGCGCGAGAGCGCCGGCTCGGGGGCCATCAGCGCGACGCGTCCGGACCGTCGGCGACCACGACGTTCTCGCACCGGCCGAGGCCCTCGATCTCGGTCACGAGCTTCTGGCCGACCTGGAGGTAGCGGGCCGGCTTGCGCGCGTGGCCGACTCCCCCGGGCGTGCCGGTCGCGATGACGTCACCGGGACGGAGCGTGATCATCGTGGAGACGTACTCGACGAGCGCCACCGGGTCGAAGAGCAGGTCGCCGGTCGTGTCCTCCTGCATGACCTCCCCGTCGACCTCGCTGCGGATGGCGAGCGCCGGGCGGACCCCGCCGGGCAGCTCGTCGGGCGTGACGAGCCACGGGCCGAGCGGCGTGGTGGAGTCCCAGTTCTTGCCCTGGAGCCACTCACGGGTGCGGAACTGCCAGTCGCGGCAGGTCACGTCGTTGAGGACGGCGAAGCCGGCGATGGCCGCCTCGGCCTGCTCGGTCGTCGCGCGGCGCACCTCCGCGCCGATGATGACGGCGAGCTCGGCCTCCCAGTCGAACTCCTCCGTCTCCGTCGGACGCTGGATGTCGTCGCCCGCGCCCACGAGGGTGTCGGCGAACTTGCTGAAGAGCGTGGGGTGCTCGGGCAGGTCGCGTCCCATCTCGAGGATGTGGTTGCGGTAGTTGAGGCCGACGCAGACGATCTTGCCCGGCTGGGGGACAACGGGGGCGTATGCCGCTGAGCTCGCTCCCAGCGCCTCATCGGAGTCGCTCGGGCTGGCCTGGGCGGCGAGGTCGCGCCAGTTCGGCTGGGCGAGCAGGGCGCCGACGTCGGGGAAGCCGAGGGCGACGGTCGTCGCCCCGTCGACGCGGACGGCCTGGGTGTCGCCGTCGGCAGTGCGGATGGTGGCGAGCTTCATCGGTTGGTTCCTTCGGTCTCGGTGCGGGCGAGGTTGAGCTTCTCGAAGATGGGCGCGTCGCTGAACCGGAAGAGGTCCAGGGCGCCGGAGTCGGAGTCGGAGGCCGAGGCCTCGGAGCGGATGGAGAGCGGCTGCCAGGACGGGACGACGAAGAGGTCGCCGCGGGTGACGGACCACGTGAAGTCACCGACGGTCACGGTGCCGGCGCCGTCGAAGACCTGGTAGACGGACGAGCCGGTCTCGCGGGTCGGTGCCGTCTCGACGCCGGACGCGACGCGGTGGAACTCGGTCCGGATCGTCGGGAGCACGTCGAGGCCGTTGGTCGGGTTGGTGAAGCGGATCGCGGCGTGACCACGCTCGATGGTCGCTGCGTAGCCCTCGGCCTCGAGGTCGAGCTGGTCGGACAGGGCGCGGTCCGTGTGCTCCCAGCGGTAGCAGAGCAGCGGGCTTCCCTGCGTCGAGCCCAGCTGCGACACGGGCGCGATGCCCGGGTGGCCCCAGAGTCGCTGCGACCGCGAGCGCTCCGGCGTGATGCGCTCTGCGTCGGAGATGACGTCGCGGCCGAACTCGAAGAACTGGCCCTCGATCCCGTACTGGAACGGGATGTCGAGCCCGTCGATCCAGGCCATCGGCTGGTCCGCGGCATTGTGGTGCGCGTGCCAGTTCCAGCCGGCCTGCGGCAGGAAGTCACCGCGGCTCATCGGCACCGGGTCCTGGCCGACGACGGTCCAGACCCCTTCGCCCTCGACGACGAAGCGGAAGGCGTTCTGGGTGTGCCGGTGCTCGGGGGCGTCCTCGCCGGGCATGAGGTACTGGATCGCCGCCCAGAGCGTCGGGCTGGCGTAGGGCTTGCCGCCGAGCGACGGGTTGGCCAGGGCGATGGCGCGACGCTCGCCGCCACGGCCGACGGGCACCAGGTCGCCGGCGCGTCCGGCGAGCTCGAGGAGGGTGGACCACTCCCAGCGGTGCGGCTGGGCCTTGGAGCGGGGGTGCGGCGGCATGAGGTCGCCGATCTCGGTCCAGAGCGGGACGAGCAGCTCCTTCTCGAAGCCGCGATAGAGGTCCTCCAGCTCCGGGGTCACGGTCGGCTGGTCGGGGGCGTCGACCGCGGCGAGGCTGACGGGAGAGACGGTGGCGCGGGTGTCGGTCATCGGGCTTCCTTTCAGTGGACGAGGAGCTCGTCGCGGATGCTGCCGGCGGGTGCGACCGGGCGGGTGGCGAGCAGGGTGATGACGAGCAGGACGGCGGCGATGCCGGCTGCGATGGAGAAGGCGAGGAAGTTGCTGCCGACGCCGAGGTTGGCGGCGAGCAGCCAGCCGCCGACCTGCGGGGCGAGGACGGCGCCGATCCCGCCGACGCCGAGCGCGAAGCCGAGCGACGTGCCACGGAGCCGCGGCGGGTAGTGCGTCGCGACGGCCGCGATGATGAGGCACTGGGTGCCGTGCGTGCCGACGCCGGCGAGGATCAGCGCCCCGTAGATCGGCAGGATGTCGGACGGGTAGGTGAGCAGGAAGCCGAGGCCCGCAGCGGCTGCGGCTGCGGCGACCGCGGCACTGCGCAGCGGGCCGAAGCGGACGCCCGCCCAGGCGGTGATGACGGAGCCGAGCACCGCACCGATGTTGAGGGCGAGGAGGAAGTGGAGCGGCTGGCCCATCTCGAAGCGGGCATCCGAGCCCATCAGCTTGGGCAGCCAGGTCCCGAGGCCGTACCAGGCGAAGAGGGTGGCGACGGTGGCGAGCGCGAAGAGGACGGTGGGCCGGCGCCACTGCCCGCTGAGGATGGTGCGGAAGCCGGGAGCGTGCTCGTCGCCGGCGTGCTCGGACGGGTCGTGGGCCAGGCGGTACCGCGCCTCCACGACGCGGGCCTCCTCCTCGCGTCCGTGGGCCCGCAGCCAGGTCGGCGACTCGGGCAGGAGCACGTAGCACAGGGGCAGCAGCACGACGACGGCGAGGAACGCCACCGCGTACATCGAGCGCCAGCCGAAGTCGGGCAGCAGCCACAGGCCGACGAGCGCCGCCGCGGACCCGCCGATCGGGACGCCGGACATCATGATCGTGGACACGGCCGAGCGGTGCTTGCGCGAGACGAACTCGGCCGTCAGCGCGTTGGCGGACGGCACCAGGCCGCCGAGGCCCAGGCCCGCGACGAAGCGGAAGAGTCCGAAGACCTCGGGTGAGGTGGCGACGGCACAGAGCGCCGTGAAGAGGGAGAACCACAGCGTGCACCAGAGGATGGTGCGTCGTCGGCCGAGCCGGTCCGCGAGGTAGCCGGCGCCCAGGGCGCCAACGAGCATGCCGGCGA
>NZ_JAPFQL010000049.1 GCF_028446585.1 Intrasporangium calvum | reverse complement strand
AGCTGCACCGCAGCCGTCGCGGGGCTCTGCGCGTGGCTCGACTCCAGCGACCCACCCCAGCACGACCCGCAGGCCCGGCCTGACCCCGTCCCCGCCAGCGCAGAAGGAGCAGCCTGATGTCGACCCCGCCCACCCCCAACCAAGCACCCCGCCATGTCGTCCTCGTCGGACACGGGATGGTCGGTCACCGTTTCGTCGAGGCGCTGCGCTCGCGTGACACCCAGCGCGCCTGGCAGGTCACCATCCTCGCGGAGGAGAGCTCAGCGGCATACGACCGCGTCGGCCTGTCCTCCTACGTCGGCACGTGGCAGCGGGAAGCGCTCGCGCTCCCCAACAGCACGTATGCCGCTGACGACCTCGTCGACCTTCGCCTGGGAACCCGCGTGGCTGGGTTCGACTGCACGACCAAGACCGTCGTGACGGAGGCCGGAGAGGTGATCCGCTACGACGAGCTCGTGCTCGCCACCGGCTCCTCCCCCTTCGTGCCGCCGGTCCCCGGGCACGACGCGGACGGCTGCCACGTCTACCGGACGCTCGACGACCTCGACGGCATCCGCGGAGATGCCGAGGCGGCGACAGAGCGAGCAGCGCACGCCGGGCGGACGGCGAACGGGCTCGTCGTCGGCGGCGGCCTGCTCGGGCTCGAGGCGGCCAACGCGCTGCGGCTGCTCGGGCTCACGCCGCACGTCGTCGAGCTCGCTCCGCGCCTCATGCCGCTGCAGGTCGACCCGGGTGGTGCAGTCGTGCTCGAGCGACTCGTCAGCGGCCTCGGCGTCGGGGTCCACACCGGCGCCGGCACGCAGTCGATCGAACCGCAGAGCGACGGACGGCTGGCCGTCGAGCTGTCCGACGGCACCGCGCTGCTCACCGATCTCGTCGTCTTCTCCGCGGGTGTCCGTCCCGCCGACGGGATCGCTCGGGCAGCCGGCCTCGCGATCGGCGAGCGCGGTGGGGTCCGCACCGACCGCGCCTGCCGGACGTCTGCCCCGGGCGTGTGGGCGATCGGCGAGGTCGCGGCCGTCGAGGGCCGCTGCCACGGCCTCGTCGCGCCCGGCTATGCGATGGCCGAGGTCGTGGCCGACCGGCTGCTCGGTGGGAGCGCCACCTTCCCGGGCGCGGACCTGTCCACCAAGCTCAAGCTGCTCGGCGTCGACGTCGCCTCCTTCGGGGACGCGATGGGCACGACGCCCGGGGCCCTGGAGATCGTGCACACCGATGCCACCAAGGGGACCTACGCCAAGGTCGTCCTGTCGGACGACGCGCGCACCCTGCTCGGCGGCATCCTCGTCGGCGACGCGACCGCGTACACCACGCTCAAGGCATTCGTGGGGCGCGAGGTGCCGGGCGACCCTGCGGCCCTGATCGCGCCGGCAGGAGCGAACCTCGGCTCGGAGGCACTTCCGGACGACGCCGTCATCTGCTCGTGCAACAACGTCACCAAGGGAGCCATCTGCGGCGCCATCGCCGACGGCGCCTGCGACCTCGCCTCGATCAAGGGCTGCACCGGCGCCGGGACGACGTGCGGCGGGTGCCTGCCGACGGTCCGCAAGCTCCTCGTCGAATCCGGGGTCGAGCTGTCGAAGGCACTCTGCGAGCACTTCCCGCAGAGCCGGGCGGAGCTCTTCGAGATCGTCGCGGCGACCGGGATCCGGACGTTCTCCGGCCTCATCGCGCAGCACGGGACCGGCACGGGATGCGAGATCTGCAAGCCGACGATCGCCTCCATCCTCGCCTCGACGTCGAGCGAGCACGTCCTCGACGGCGAGCAGGCCGCCCTGCAGGACAGCAACGACCACTTCCTGGCCAACATCCAGCGCAACGGCACCTACTCGGTCGTGCCGCGGATGCCCGGCGGCGAGGTGACCGCCGAGCAGCTGATCACCATCGGGCAGGTCGCGCAGGACTTCGGGCTCTACGTCAAGGTGACCGGGGGCCAACGGATCGACCTCTTCGGCGCGCGCGCCGAGCAGCTGCCCGCCATCTGGCAGCGGCTCGTCGACGCCGGCATGGAGTCCGGGCAGGCCTACGGCAAGTCGCTCCGGACGGTGAAGTCCTGTGTCGGGTCGACGTGGTGCCGCTTCGGCGTGCAGGACTCCGTAGGGATGGCGGTTGCGCTGGAGCAGCGCTATCGCGGCCTACGGGCTCCGCACAAGATCAAGCTCGGCGTCTCCGGGTGCGCCAGGGAGTGCGCCGAGGCGCGCGGCAAGGACGTCGGGGTGATCGCGACCGACCAGGGCTGGAACCTCTACGTGTGCGGCAACGGCGGCCAGACCCCCGCGCACGCCCAGCTCCTCGCGAGCGACCTCGACGACGCGCAGCTCGTGCGCTACATCGACCGGTTCCTCATGTTCTACGTGCGCACGGCTGACCGGCTGCAGCGCACGGCTGCGTGGCTCGAGTCGCTCGAGGGTGGGCTGGAGCACCTGCGCGCCGTCGTCTGCGAGGACTCGCTCGGGATCGCGGAGGAGCTCGAGTCGGCCATGGCAAAGCACGTCGCCGGCTACCGGGACGAGTGGAAGGCCGTGCTTGACGACCCGGAGAAGCTGGCCCGGTTCGTGTCGTTCGTCAACGCACCAGAGTCGGGCGACCCGACCGTCGGCTTCGACGACAGCGGGCCGCGCCGCGTGCCCGTCGTGCTCGGCACGCCGACGCTGCCCGCACGAACCTGACCAGAGGAGAAAGGAACTCGAGATGACAGTCCTTGTTCGTCCAGCCCCGGCCGAGCTGTCCACGGCCCCGCGCCCAGCGGTCCGGCCAGGGGTGCTTCCCCCGCCGGGGCTGCTCGCCTGGGTCGAGGCGTGCCCGGTCCAGCAGCTCGTGCCGGGGCGCGGCGTGGCCGTGCTCCTGCCGGACCGGGCGCAGGCGGCCCTCTTCCTGCAACCGACCGGGATGATCTACGCCATCGACAACATCGACCCGTACTCCGGGGCCGCGGTCCTGTCCCGCGGGCTGACCGGGGACCGCGCCGGTGAGCCGACCGTCGCGTCCCCGCTGCTCAAGCAGGTCTTCTCGCTGCGGACGGGCCAGGCTCTGGACGAGCCGGAGGTCTCGGTGCGGACCTACGCGGTGCGTGTCCTCGACGGCGTCATCCGCATCGGCGACCTCGCAACAGGAGTGGTCAGAGGGCCGCGTGGATGGCGTCGCTCAGCGGGGTCGTCGGGCGCCCGATGAGGCGGCTGAGGTCGCCGGTCTCGACGAGCAGCGCGCCGTCCCTGATCGCCTCGTCGCTCGTCGCGAGCGCCAGGGCGTAGCCCTCGGGCAGACCGGCGCCGACGAGCACGGCGGCGAACTCCTCGACCGGGAAGTCCTGGTAGACGACCGGGCGCCCCGACTGGGCCGAGAGCTCGGCTGCGTAGTCGGCGAGGCTGAACGCGGTGTCGCCGCCCAGCTCGTAGACCTGGCCCTCGTGCCCGTCCTCGGCGACGACCACGGCGGCGGCCTCGGCGAAGTCGGCTCTGGTGGCGGCGTTGAGCCGGCCGTCGCCAGCAGAGCCCAGGACGGCGCCGTGCTCGAGCTGGGTGGGGATCTGGGCGGTGTAGTTCTCGAGGTACCAGGAGTTGCGCAGGAGCACGTGCGGCACTCCGGACGCGGCGAGCATCTCCTCGGTCGCCTGGTGCTCTGCGGCCAGGCCCAGCGCGGACGTGTCGGCCCGGACGATGCTCGTGTAGGCGACGAGACCCACCCCGGCGCGGGTCGCCGCGTCGACGACGTTCTGGTGCTGGACGATCCGCTGGCCGACCTCGCTCCCGGAGATGAAGACGACCCGGTCGACGTCGGCGAAGGCGGCGTCCAGCGTCTGGGGGTCGTCGTAGGAGCCCACCCGCACGTCCACGCCGCGCGCGACGAGGTCGTCAGCCTTGGCCGGGTCCCGGACGAGCGCCGCGACCTGGTCCGCCGGGACGCCGCGGGAGATCAGGGCGTCGATGGTGAGGCGACCGAGGGGGCCGGTGGCGCCGGTGACGAGGATGGTCATGGGTGGTCCTTTCGAGGAAGGGCTGAAGCTGACACGGAGGGAACGAACCGACCGCCAACTTACTTCCCCAAAGGAAGTACCCACTTTCGAGTAAGGTACCTACATGGAGGTTAGTCAGACACTGCGCCGCCACTTCCCCGACGGCGTCATCGCCGCTTCCTGCCCCAGCCGGGTCGTGCTCGACCACGTGACCAGCAAGTGGGGCTTCCTCGTCCTGCTGGCCCTCGCGGAGGGCGACTCCCTCCGGTGGAGCGAGCTGCGCCGCCGCGTGCAGGGCGTCAGCGAGAAGATGCTGGCCCAGACCCTCCGCACCCTCGAGGCCGACGGTCTCGTGGCCCGCGACGCCAAGCCGGTCGTCCCGCCGCACGTCGAGTACTCCCTCACCCCGCTCGGCGCCGAGCTCGCCCAGCTCCTCACCCCGCTGATGGACTGGCTCGTCGTCCACGCGCCCGACATCCTCGACCGAGCCGGCTGAGCGCCGCCTCACACCGGGCACCCTTTGCCAACGAGCACCCCCTCGGAAAGACTCGGACCATGCTGACGCTCGAGGACAAGTGGGTGTGGGACTCCTGGATCGCCGACGACGGCGAGAAATACCACCTCTTCTTCCTCGAGGCGCCACGGTCCCTCGGCGACGCCACTCAGCGGCATACGGCTGCCCGCATCGCGCACGCGAGCTCGGCGGACCTCGTCACGTGGGACTACCACGGCGAGGTGTTCGCGCCGTCCGACATGGGCTTCGACGACCTGGCCATCTGGACGGGCTCGGTCGTCCACGACGGCGCCAGGTGGCGGCTCTTCTACTCCGCCCTCTCCCAGCGCGGTCACGCCACCTACGACCAGCGCATCGGCATGGCCCTGTCGGACGAGCTCGGCCGTTGGCGCCGCGGCAGCAACCAGCCGATCGCCTCGGTCGACCCGCGCTGGTACAAGACCCTGGCGACCCACCCAGGTCCCACCACCGGGCCCGACCCCGAGGGGAGCAGCGAGACCTGGCGTGACCCGTTCGTGCTGCGGGACCCAGGAGGCAACGGGTGGCACATGCTCATCACCGCCCGCGCCCTCGAGGGGGCCAGGCACGACGACGGCGTCGTCGGCCACGCCTGGAGCGCCGACCTCGACGCGTGGGAGGTGCGCCCGCCGCTCAGCCGTCCCGGCGCCGGCTTCGGCCAGCTCGAGGTGATCCGCAGCGTCGTCGTCGACGGGCGGCCGGTGCTGACCTTCTCGTGCCACGAGCACGAGATGACCGAGGAGCGCCGTGCCCTCGCCCAGGGGTGCAGCACGTGGTCCGTCCCGGCTGACTCGGTCGCCGGCCCCTTCGACGTCAGCCGGGCCCGCCCCTTCACCGCCGACCCGCTGCTCTACGCCGCGCCCATCGTCACGCTGCGCGACGGCACGTCGGCGATCCTCGGCTTCCACCTCGACGTCACCGACGAGGGCCCCGGCCTGGAGATCAGCGACCCGATCCCGGTGACCGTCGACGCGGAGGGCTACCTCGTCGCCCGCTGACGGTTGGAGCACCCCGCCCGCTGGGTAGTCGCACCAGCATGACGCCCACACCGGTCGCACTCGTCGTCGACGCCCTGACCGCCCTCGGCCACAGGACTGCCCGTCGCTTCAACGAACACCCGGACGCCCCGGCCGGCGCCGCGCCCCAGCATGGCCGCCGGGATCGCCCTCATCGGAGCCATCTTCTTCGGCATCCGCGCGGCCTCGAGGGCCGGGTGGCACCCGAGGCCACGGACCCCGGGAAGCCGGCCCAGCGGCATACGGCCAAATGAGTTTTCTTCGCCCGAAAAGGTTTAGGGCCCGCAAGGGGGTGGGTAGGGAGGTAGGTGCACGCACCACTCGAACGAGAGGAGAAAGCCATGACGACCCGCACCTGGGATGCATGGAACTATCGGGAGAGCGCTGAGGTGACGACCCGCGGGAAGGACCTGACGGGCTTCTCCGTGGAGGCCATCGACGGCCACATCGGCAAGATCGACCGGACCACCCTTGACGTCGGCAGCAGCTATGTCGTCGTCGACACCGGCCCGTGGATCTTCGGTCGGAAGGTCATGCTGCCAGCAGGGACCATCGACCGGGTCGACTGGAACGACGAGAAGGTCTATGTGGACCGGACCAAGGACCAGATCAAGGACTCCCCGGAGCTGACGGATGCAGATCTGGACAACCCGGACTACCGGGACCGGCTCGGCACCTACTACGGCGACACGTACGACCGCACGCTGCCCTGAGCATCGTGAGGTAGCCCGACCGCTGTAGTCGTGAAAAAGCCCCGGTGGCGGGGTTCGTCCCCCGCCACCGGGGCTTTCCCGTGCTCAGAAACAACCGTTGCCGTATGCCGCTGGGCTCGCTCCCGCGCTCGCCAGGGCTGGCGCTGTGGCTAGCTCCTCGGGCGGCGTGACTTGCCACCGTAGTGCTGTCCGCGAGAGCCCTTGGGCCCGTCGTCCTGCGAGAGCTCGATGAGCTGCCCCGAGATGCGGGTGTCGCGCAGCCGCTGCAGCGTGCCCGCGGGCAGCTCGGCCGGCAGCTCGACGAGGGAGAAGTCGCCCCGGATGTCGATGCGGCCGAAGTCCTCACGACCCAGGCCTCCCTCGTTGGCGAGCGCCCCCACGATCTGGCGGGGCAGGACGCGGTGGCGCTTGCCGACCGCGATCCGATAAGTCGCGAAGTCGCCGCGGCGGCGGGGGCCCCGGTCGGCTCGGTCGGCTCGGTCGGACCGGTCGGGGCGGGGGCCCCGATCGGTGCGGTCGCCGCGGTCCGACCAGTCGGCGCGCGGGCCGCGGTCGTCGCGGTCCCGGCCCCGGCGCGGTGCTGGCTCGGGCTCCGGCTCGAGCAGCATCGGCTCGCCGCCCTGCTGGACGATGGCGAGGGCGGCGGCGACGTCCGCCTCGGGCACGTCGTACTCGTCGACGTAGTGCGCCACGACCTGGCGGAAGAAGTCGAGCTGCTCATGCTGGAGGGCAGCCGTGATGGCGTCGTCGAAGCGGCCGAGGCGCACCTCGTTGATGTCCTCGACGGTGGGCAGCTTCATCTCCGTGAGGGTCTGGCGGGTCGCCTTCTCGATCGCCTTGAGCAGATGGCGCTCTCGCGGGGTGACGAACGAGATGGCGTCACCGCTGCGTCCGGCCCGGCCCGTGCGGCCGATGCGGTGGACGTAGGACTCCGTGTCGGTCGGGATGTCGAAGTTGACGACGTGGCTGATCCGCTCGACGTCGAGCCCGCGGGCGGCGACGTCGGTGGCGACGAGGATGTCGAGCTTGCCGGACTTGAGCTGGTCGACGGTGCGCTCACGCTGGGCCTGGGCGACGTCGCCGTTGATGGCGGCTGCGGAGAAACCACGGGCGCGGAGCTTCTCGGCGAGGGTCTCCGTCTCGTTCTTGGTCCGGACGAAGACGATCATCCCCTCGAAGTTCTCCACCTCGAGGATCCGGGTCAGCGCGTCGACCTTCTGCGGGTAGCTGACGACGAGGTGGCGCTGGGTGATGTTGGGCGCCGTCGTCGTCTTGGCCTTGACGGTGATCTCGACCGGGTCGGTGAGGTGCTGCTTGGAGATCCGGCGGATCTGGGCGGGCATCGTCGCGGAGAACAGCGCGACCTGCTTGTCGTCCGGGGTGTCGGCGAGAATCGTCTCGACGTCCTCGGCGAAGCCCATCTTCAGCATCTCGTCCGCCTCGTCGAGGACGAGGAACCGCAGCTCGCTGAGGTCGAGGGTGCCCTTCTCCAGGTGGTCCATGATCCGGCCGGGCGTGCCGACGACGATGTGGACGCCCCGGCGCAGAGCGCTCAGCTGCACCCCGTAGCCCTGTCCGCCGTAGACCGGCAGGACGTGCACGCCGCGGAGGTTGGCGGCGTAGCGCTCGAACGCCTCGCAGACCTGCAGCGCCAGCTCCCGGGTCGGGGCGAGGACGAGGGCCTGCGGCGTCTTCTGCTTGAGGTCGAGCCGGGCGAGGATCGGCAGCGCGAAGGCGGCCGTCTTGCCGGTGCCGGTCTGCGCGAGCCCGACGACATCACGTCCCTCGAGCAGCGCCGGGATGGTGGCGGCCTGGATCGGCGAGGGGTGCTCGTAGCCGAGGTCCCGGGTCGCCTTGAGGATCCGGTCGTCGAGGCCGAGGTCCGCGAAGGTCGGCTCGTCGTTGCCGGGCGTGTCGCGCTCGGGCTCTGGGGTGGGCTCGGCCTCGGTTGCCGGCTCGAGGTCGGCGGTGTCGTCTGTCACCCCAGTGACGCTAGCGCGTCCGGAGGGTGCTGGTCTCCCACGGCCGCGGATGTCGTATGCCGCTGGGCCGGCTCACGGTAGGCGGGGCCGGTCCGCGCCTGGCCACTCAGGCGTCGGCTTCACCTCCCTGCGTCGGGTTCACCTGCATGCGTCGGCATGGCGGAACACCTTGACCTGGATGCGTCCGGTCAAGGCGACGCATCCAGGTTTCCCGGACCGGCATGCCGAACGGCGACGACGCGTCAGTCCATCCGGCGCAGCATCGCCCGCGCCACTCGTCGCCCCAGCTCGGCGGCGTCGGTCCCGGTCGCGTCGGCGCACTTGACCATCTGCCGCACGGTGTTCCGCGTCGGGAACGTGGTGCGCAGGATGGCGTAGCGGTCCACCCCGCCACCGTCACTGCCGCGCCAGCCGGCGACCGACAGCATCAGCGCGATGGCGTCCAGGTCCGCGTTCCCCTCGCCGAGCCCGAGGCGCTCCCCGATGGGGTGGCCGCCGGCGATGGCGACGAGACGCAGGGCCACGGCGAGGCGTTCGAACTCGTCGCCGTCGTTCGCCAGTCGGGAGAGCACGAGGTCGAGCAGGGCCTGGGGGTCTTCCCGCAGCTGCCGCCCGTTCGCAGTCAGCAGGAGCCGCCCCTTGGCCTTGCGGATGAGGCCGAACCGGCGTGACTGCTCGCGCAGCTCGAGGACCGGTGGTGTGTGATCCTCGCGGTTGCCCTTGCCGATCCAGTCCTCGGCTAGCCGCGCCTCGGTGAAGATCCGCTCGACGAGGCGCGGCGGTAGGTAGCCCGCCTTCGTCAGCGTGACGCCCTCGTCGACGGCGTCGAGCAGCGCCCGGAACGGGGTCGTGAGGCCCAGGGCCTCGGCGTCGGTGAACTCGTCGGGGCGGTCCCATCCCGGCGCCGACAGCCAGGCGTGGAGTGGGGAGCGGGTGACCGCGGACAGCCGGTCGATGAGGTGGACGAGGTCAGCGGGCAGCTCGTCCATGGCCAGGTCGACGTCGCGCGGAGCGAGCCGGGCCAGACCGGCGTTGACCTCCTCGAGAGGGAACTCATCGGGGTGCCAGTCGCGTGGGAGCCATTCGCGCATCTCGCGTCCGGTGAGCTCGTTGGAGAGCCGTCGCTCTGGGTCGGCGCCCCCGCGCACCCACTCGGCGACCTCCTCGTAGCCGCCGATCCCGCCGACGCCCTCGGGCGGGCAGGCTCGCTCCCCCGCCAGACATGCCAGTGGGTATGCCGCTGGGTTGGGTCCCGCTCCACCCTCCGGACCCGGGTCGGTGGGCATGGGGTCGACCTGCTCCAGGACGAGGGTGTGGGTCCACCCGTCGCCGAAGTCGTACTCGTAGACCAGCTCGTCACCAGGCTGACGCAAGAGCTGGTCGAGTCGGGCATCGGTCTCGAGGGTGCCTTGGTCTCCCTCCTCCAGGTCGTAGCGCGTGACGAAGTAGGGACTGTCGTGGTCGTCGCCGAGCGCGAAGCGGTGCAGGTGGGAGTCGGTCCAACCCATGGCCTGCTGGAGGACGTCGTGGACGGCGCCGAGGTCGAGGTCGCCGGGGATGGTGAGCCGCCTCCACACGGGCGGGTCCGTCTCGTCCAGGGTGATGCGGACCGTGAGCAGGACCGGCCTCTCTGGAGGCTCCCGCAGCTCGATGTCCGGGTTCCGGCCCGGGTCGCCGCCCGGGTCGCCGCCCGTGACGCCGCCAGGCGCGGGGGTGCTGTCGTCGTCGCCTCGGACCATGTCCTCGGCCAGGCCCGACACCTGCTCGGCGCTGAGGGACTCGACCCACGCCTTCACCTGAGCCGAGGTGCGAAGGCGCTCCGGCGGTTGGCTCATGCCTCAAACGCTACCCAGAGCCGCGCGTCCCCGTGGGCTCGACGCGTCGACTCCATCTCGTTGCTCCGGGGTGAGCCCGGCCACCCACTCCCCTCACGGTGGGCGGCCGGGCCGGCTCAGCGGCATACGGCCAGGGCGTTCGTGACTCAGCCGAGGCGGACCGTCACGCCTCCCGAGAAGGGTGAGTCGTGCAGCTCGATGGAGGCCGGACGGGCACCCTTCGGCATGTCGTAGACCAGGACGCCCTTGACCGTGTTCCCGGGGTTGATCTCGTTGAGGAAGACGTCGTTGTCCTTGACGTAGATGCCGGCGCCCGTGTCCGCGGAGAACTCCCGGCCCTTGGCATCGCGGACCTTCTGGTCGGAGTCGCTGAAGTACTGCGCGTCGTCACCGATGTTCTCGACGGTCACGTGGATGAGGACGAACTGCCCCTGGGCCTTCTCGCCGAAGACATCGCTGCCCACGCCAGCCACACCCTGCTGGACCTTCGTCACCGTGAACTCGAACTGGCCGTCCCGGACCGGCGTCCCCACCTTGGCTGCCGCGGGCTCAGGCTCCTCGGTCTCCCCAGGCTGCTCCGGCTCCTCGGGCTCCTCGGCCGGGTCGGACTGGTCCGAGTCGGCGTCGGGGGTGGCGGACGCGGCCGAAGCGGTGCCCGAGACGGGGCTGGGCTCGTCGCCGCCGCTGACGGCCTGGCCGAGGACGACGACCGCGACGAGCGCGAGGAACGCGGTGAGGATCTTGTGCCGGGCGAACCAGCTCTGCTTCGCCTCGGGCGCCGGCGGGGCGGGGATGTTCGGCGGCTGCCAGTTCGTCGTCATGGCGACTCCTTCGTTCGTGGTGTGCGTTGCAGGACGACTGTCGCGCCGCGGGCGGGGTCGCCACCTCGGCCGCCCGGGCCGAAGGGGCTGCCCAGAAGGAGGAGACTTGTCGGGCCCGGGGTGCCCGGATGGACGAGTCGAGTGTCGGCGGCGTGTCCTACGTTGTGTCGTATGCCGCTCAGCTCGCCCCCTGCCCCACCTGCCGTCGCCGGTCGGCTGGCACTGGGTCGACGCGGGCGCACGGTGGGCCTCGGTTTCCTCGTCCTCACCGACGTCGTCTATGCCACGTCCGCCTTCGACGGGCGGCGCGCCGCGGCTGCCGGCCTGACCCCGAGCATGAGCTCGCCGATGAGTGACCTCGGGCTGCTCATCGCCCTCGTGGGCATCGGTCTGGTGGCCGCCGTCCAGTGGCGGCAGCGCTGGCCCGTGGCTCTGGCGCTCGTCGGGGTCGCCGGCGTCGCGCTCCAGCTCGGGCCGACCTTCGCGCTCATCAACCTCATGTGGGTCGTGGTGACCCGCCCGTGGAAGGACGCGCTCTGGGTGGGCGGGATCGTCGCGGGTGCCACCGGCGTCGCGGTCTGGCGCGACTTGGTGGCCTCACCCGCCGCGACATCCTTCTGGCGCACGCTCGTCGCCCAGGACGGGCAGCCCGTGGGGTGGTACGCGCCCGTCGTGGTGACGCTCGCGCTCATCGCGCTGTTCGGGGGGACGGGGCTGTGGCTGCGGACCCGCTCCCAGCTGCGCACGGCCGAGGTCGTCGTGGCGTCAGAGCGGCAGGCGGTGACCTCGCTGACGGACCAGGTGTCGCGTCAGACCGAGCGGGAGCGCCTCGCCCGCGAGATCCACGACGGCCTGGGGCACAACCTGTCGATCCTGTCCGTCCACGCCGGTGCACTCGAGGCGATGGCTGAGGCGGCCGGGGACGATCTGGTGGACCGACCCGAGGGCGCCGACGCGGTCGAGCGCCGGACGGCGGCCCAGCTCAAGGAGTCCGCCCAGGTCGTGCGTGAGACCGCCGCCAAGTCGGTGTCCGAGCTGCACTCCCTGCTCAACATCCTGCGCAACCCCGGCGACGCGGACGTCGCGGCGCCGACGAAGACGCTGCGCGACGTGCGGGCCCTCATCGACGACTCGGTCACAGCGGGCATGCCGCTCATCGCCACGGTCTACGTCGAGGACGGCGAGGCGATGGACCCGCCGCTCGCGCAGGCGGCCTACCGGATCGTCCAGGAGCTGCTGACGAACGCCCGCAAGCATGCGGCGACCGTGCCGGTCCGGCTGACGATGACGGGAGGCCGCGGTGAGGGGCAGCTCGTCATCGGCACCGCCAATCACCTGCCACCGCCGAAGTGGCCACCGCCCGCCGAAGGGGCCGCCCGGCCGGGCACCGGCCTCGCCGGGATCCGCGAGCGGGTGGAGCACTACGGCGGTGACATGCAGTGGGGAGCAGACGCAGAGGCCGTCTTCCGCGTGTCGGTGCGCCTGCCGTGGCGTCTCGTCGAGCGCTCTGCGAAGGAAGGGAACTGATGTCGGAGTCACCCGGCCAGAGTCGGCCGATCCGGGTCATGCTCGTCGACGACGACCCCGTCGTGCGGATGGGGGTGCGCCACATGCTCAGTGTGGCCCCCGACATCGAGGTGGTCGCCGAGGTCAGCGACGGCGACGAGGTGATCGGCGGTGTCCAGGCGCACGGGCCGGATGTCCTCGTGCTCGACGTGCGGATGGCGCGGGTGGGCGGGTTGGAGGCGATCCGCGCCCTCAAGGCCCGGCCGGAGGCGCCGAAGATCCTCATGTTCACCGTGTGGGACCAGGACGACGTGGCCGGCCGGGCGATCGAGGCCGGGGCTGATGGCTTCCTGCTCAAGACGGCGTCACCCGAGGAGATCCGCAGCGGGATCCGCAACGTGGCCGCGGGGCTGGGGGCCGTGTCCCCGAAGACCGCCGCCCAGTTGTTCACCATGGTCCGCTCGGACTCGATGTCTGCGCAGCGCGCCGATGCCGCCCGGCTGGTGGCCTCGCTGACGGTGCGGGAGCGGGACGTCGTGGCCGGGCTGGCCCGCGGCCTGTCCAACGCCGAGCTGGCCCGGGAGCTGTTCGTCAGCGAGACGACGGTGAAGACGCACCTGGCGAGCGCCTTCGCCAAGCTCGGCGTGGACAACCGCGCCCGGGCAGCCATCCTCGCGGACCGAGCCGGCCTCCTCTGACGGTGACCGGCCCGTTCGGCCCGATGGCGCCGCGTCGGCTCGACCTGGTTGCGTCGGCTCGACCTGGTTGCGTCGCCGTGATGTGCGGCCTTGACGTGGATGCGTCGGGTCAAGGCGACGCAAGCAGGTTTTCTGCACCAGCCGCCCCGCCAGGTGCGGGCCGGCTCCCGGTCGGCTCCTCGGTGGAGTGAGCGGAAGGCACTTCCGCCCCCTCGGGCCGCCTCCCGGTCGATATTGTTGCCGCAACGAAGGGGACGGATGATTCCAGAGACGCTGTACGCGCAGTCCGACGGGGCCGACATCGCCTATCGGGTGCTCGGCGAGGGGCCGCGCGACATCGTGCTCTCGATGGGCTTCATGTCCCACCTCGATCTCTACTGGGAGCTGCCCGAGAACGTCGAGTTCCTGGAGCACCTGACCGAGCTCGGCCGCGTCATCATCTTCGACAAGCGCGGCACGGGACTGTCCGACCGGGACCTGTCCGCGGTCTCCCCGGAGCAGTGGTGCGCCGACCTCATCGCCGTCATGGACGCCAGCCAGAGCACGACCGCCGTGGTCATGGGATGGCTCGACGCGGGGTCCCTGAGCCTGCTCGCCGCGGCACTTCATCCCGATCGCGTCGCCGCCGTCATCGCCGGCGAGTCGCTGGCGGTGGGCCACCGCGACCGCGGTTATCCCTTCGGTCCGGACCCGCGGATGCTGCGGATGGCCCTGGCCGCCATCCGGTCGGGCGGCTGGGGGCGGGGCATGGCGGTCAAGCTCGTCGCGCCCGACTTCGCGGCGTCACCGCGGCACCTGGCGTGGCTGAAGCGGCTGGAGAGCATGTCGGCCACGCCTCGGGCGGCCGCGCGCCTGCTGCAGATGACTGCCGACCTCGACCTGCGGCCCTACCTCGAGCGCATCGCTGCGCCCGTCCTGCTCCTCCACGACGTGGAGATGCAGCGACTGGCGACGCTCGAGAGCATGCAGTGGCTCGCGGACCAGCTGCCCAACGCGACTCTCCGGCTCGTCCGTGGGCAGCGTCCGATGACGACGATCCTGCCGTTCCACGACGTCGCAGCGGAGATCGAGCAGTTCCTGGGCGCCTACCGACCGAACCACAGCGGCCAGCGCGAGGTCGCCACGATCCTCATCACCGATGTCGTCGGCTCCACGGAGGCGGCGGCCCGCACGGGCGACGCCGGGTTCCGCTACGCCCGCGACGCGCACTTCGACTCCGTGCGGCGCTCACTGGCCCGCTTCGGCGGCATCGAGATCAAGACGATGGGCGACGGGTTCCTCGCCTCGTTCCCGATCCCGTCGGCCGCTCTGCGCTGCGCCGCCGAGGTGATCCGTGACGCCGAGGCGATGGGCCTGGCCGTGCGCGCGGGCGTCCACTCGGGCGAGGTGCTGCGTCAGGAGGACGACCTCGTCGGCATCGCCATCCACGTCGCGGCCCGGGTCAGTGCCGTGGCGGAGGCGTCCGAGATCCTCTTCACGGACACGGTGCGCACGCTCGTCCTCGGATCCACCCTGAGCTACGAGTCGTGGGGAAGCACCACGCTCAAGGGCATCCCCGGTGAGTGGGCGCTCCATCGCCTCAGCACGAAGGACTCGCGCGCGCTGCCATCGGGCTGACGCACCCACCCCGGCAAGGCCGCGTCCCATCGCTGCGCGCTGCCCGGGACGCCGGATGACGCGTCAGACGAAATGCGCTATTTTTACGGAGACAGCCGTAGAAATTGGAGAACGTCGCAGATGAGTACTGACGCCCAGCCCACCGTCGAGCCGAATGTCCTCGAGAGGCTCGGCGCCCTGACCGCCCGTGACGAGGCGCGCGTCGAGACCCTGCGGGTGATCGTCAAGGACGAGGCGCCGGTCCTGCCGAAGCTCGCCTTCGCGATGATCACCATGGCCTCCCTGGGCGGCGCGGCGTTCACCGGTCTCGGGCTCGGCATCACCGGTGGCGGCGTCCTGCTCCGCTGGGTGACGTTGTGGTCGATCGCCCTGGCGGGCGGCTTCCTCACGTGGCGGCTCGCCTTCCTGCGTGACCGCGAGGCCGACGTCGACCAGGCGCGCGTCGACGCGCTCAACGGCTCCGCGCTCACCCGAGCAAACCGGGTGGCGCGTTGGGTCGGCGTGATCGTCCTCCTCGGTGCACCCGGCGCCTTGGTCGTCCCGCACCTGCAGTCGCTGCCCGTCCTGCGTTCCGGGCTCGTCCTCGGTTCTGTCGCGCTCGGCGCCCTCCTGTTCCTCGGGGTCCGTTCCAGGGCGGCCGCCATCCCGGCCGCACTGGTGACCGCCGGGCTGCTCGTCGCCTGGGCGCAAGCGGACACCGGCGGCGACTGGCATCTCTGGGTCCGCCTCGCGCACCTCACCGCCTTCACCCTCTGGCTCGGCGGTGCGCTGTGGAACATCACGGTGGCCATGCCGGCGGGGCGCGAGCACCCTTACGTGGACGCCGTTCTCGCTGGAGCCAGGCAGCTCGACCGCTTCCGCTGGGTGGTCCGCTTCGCGCTGCCGGTGATCCTCGCCACCGGCCTCGTCATGGCCGGCGTCTATCGCAGCCTGCCGCTCGACTGGTGGACGACGATGCCCGGGGTCCTCATCCCGCTCAAGGTCATGGCCATCGCCGGCCTGATCGTCGTGTTCATCGCCTGCCCTCTCTTCCGGCAGTGCTCCCCCGTGCAGGGCGTCTGCAAAGTCGACGATCTCGACCCGTCGAGCCGGAGCGGGTCGTGACCGCTCGGGTCATCCTCGACAACCGCCGCACTCCGTGTGCGGTCGGACTCATCAGGGCGGCACGCACCATGGAGTCGCTGCCGCCTGACACGGTGCTCGAGATCTGGAGCCGCGACCGGTTCGCGCCCATGGAGATCCGGATCTGGGCGGAGCGCGACGGCCTGGCCGTCACCGAGCGTGGTGAAGGTGGCCACTGGCCACGGCGCCACCGCGTCTTCGAGGTCTACCGGAGCCAAACCATGCCGTATGCCGCTGGGCTCGCTGATCGGGAGCACGCGTCCCAACGCACGACGCCCTCGTGATGTCATGGAGCCGTGCCCAGATCTCCGCGCGGTTTCGCCGGACTCGTCGTCGGTGACGGCGTCGTCGTGCCCGAGAGCGAGCTCGAGGAGCGGTTCTCGCGCAGCTCCGGCCCGGGCGGGCAGGGCGTCAACACGGCCGACTCGCGCGTCGAGCTGACCGTCGACCTGGCCGGGACGGCGAGCATCCCGGAGGACCTGCGGGCGCGCCTGCTCTCCCGGCTCGGAAACAGGCTCGTCGAGGGGCGGCTCACGGTGGCGGCGAGCGAGCACCGCACGCAGCTCGCGAACCGGCGGGCGGCCAGGGAGCGCCTCACGGATCTGCTCCGGGAAGCGGCGGCGCCACCGCCTCGGAAGCGTCGGGCCACGCGCCCGACGCGCGGGTCGCAGGAGCGGAGGCTGCAGGCCAAACGGGCCCGGGCCGAGGTCAAACGCGGGCGAGGCCGCCTGACCGACTAGGACACGACCCAGGTCACTGGCTGGTGACGTAGGTTGACCGCGTGGACCCTGACCTCGCCCGGCGGCTCGACGAGATCGATGCGCACCGCCATGTGTCCGTCACGACGTTCCGCCGCTCGGGCGAGCCGGTGACAACGCCGATGTGGGTGGCCCGGAGCGGGGACGCGGTGGTGCTCATCTCGGTCGACGGGCAGGGGAAGGTCAAGCGCCTGGCGCACACGCCGAGGGTCGAGCTGCGGCCCTGCGACGTGCGCGGGCGCGTCCCGGACGGAGCACCCGTCTGGCACGGGACGGCCTCGCTCGTCCGCGACCCTGCCGGCTTGGCGGAGGTCCGGCGGGCGATGTCCGCCAAGTACCTGCTCGCGCGGATCGGCAACCTGGCGGAAGACCTCCTCGGCCGGCTGGTGCACCGCCAGCCCCGGGTGGGCATCCGCGTCACCGTGCAGCCCCGCGGGTCGGACCAGTCGCCTACACGTTGAGCCGGTAGCCGCGCCGCACGACCGTCTGGACGAGGTCGCGCTCCGGCAGCGCCGCCCGCAGCCGGCTCATCGCCATGTCCAGCGCGTGCTCGTTCCCGGCCTCGGGAAGCTCGTCGAGCAACCGTTCGCGGCTCAGCACCGCACCCGGCTCGGACAGCAGCGCACCGAGCAGGGCGCGGGGCCCCCGTGGCAGCGCGACCGTCTCACCGCCGAAGGTCACGGTGCGCCCGTGGACGACGAGTGGCCCGAGCGCCGTCTGGACCTCGGCGACACCGTTCGAGGTCAGGTGCTCGATGACGACACGAATCAGCGCACCCATGCGGAACCGCTCGGGGACCAGCGGACTCACCCCGAGGTCGAGCAGTGGCTGCGCCGTCACGGGTCCGACGGCTGCCGCAGTCACGCCGCGCCTCAGCGCCTCGACGACGACCCCGTCGAGTCCGAGCTGCGCCGCCGCGGAGACCAGGCCGTCGACCGCGGGCGCGGACGTGAACGTCACGACGTCGATCTCGCGTGCCGCGATGTCCGCGCACAGCCGCCCGAGCCGGCTCTCGTCAGTGGGCCGGACCCAGCGATAGGGCGCGACCGTGTGCACGGTCGCGCCGGCCCCGCGCAGCCGCTCGAGCTGTTCCACGTCCTCGTGGCCATGGAGCTGGACGGCGACCGTCGCACCGGCCACTCCCCCGGCGAGGGCGATGGAGATCGCCGACGCGGTGCGTTCGTCAGCCGCGACGGCATCGTCGTCCAGTCCCGCGGCACGGACGGCCCCGCGTGCCTTGGGTCCGCGCACGATGATCCGCGCCGCTGCGAGCGTGGCGTGGAGCGCCGGGCCAAGGCCGGCGGCCTCGGCGCACTCGACCCAGCGACGCAGCCCGTAGGCGGTGGTCACGATGACGACCTCCGGGCGGGCAGCAAGGATGGCGCGCGTGTCGGCGATGAGGATCTCGTCCTCCTCCACGGGCGCGATGTGGACGGCTGGCGCGTGGACCACCTCGGCGCCCCGCCTCACGAAGGCCTCGATGAGGTCCCCGGAGCGCCGGTCGGACGTCACCCCGATCCGGAAGCCGCTGAGCACCAGGCCGGTCAGCTCGCTCGACGGGGGCCCGTCCAGCTCCCGGTCCGGTCCGGCGAGCTGGTCGGACCAGGCGGTCCTCGGGTGCTCGCGGGTCATCGTGCCTCCACCACCGCCCGCGGCGACGCCGTATGCCGCCGGGCCGGCTGCCCGGGCCCGAGCCGCGACGCCGGGGTGGCCGGCTTCGCGTGGCGCCGGCGCCGCGCCCAGACCTCCGCCTGGCGCACCACCTCCCCGACGACGACGACCGCCGGGGGCGCCACCCCGGCCCGCGCTCCCTCCCGGGCGAGATCAGCCAGGCCGGCAACGACGCTGCGCTGGTCCGGCGTGAAGCCGCGCTCGACCACGGCCGCGGGCATCGTCGGATCCATCCCGGCCGCCAGGAGAGCGTTGCTCAGGGGGACGAGGTTCTGCACCCCCATGAGGAAGACGATGGTGCCACGCAGCGCCACCAGGGACCCGGCCTGCTCGGGGGTCAGCGGCACGTGCCCCGAGACGACGGTGAAGGTGTGGCTCACGTCCCGCTGGGTGACGGGGATGCCGACCGCGCCGGGCACCGCGACGGCGGATGTCACCCCGGGGATCACCGTCACCGGGATGCCTGCGGCGACAAGCGCGTCGACCTCCTCGGAGCCGCGGCCGAAGACATACGGGTCCCCGCCCTTGAGCCGGACCACCGTGAGGCCACGTGCAGCCCGGTCGATCATGAGGGCCTCGATCTGCCGCTGCGGGACGGCATGGTGACCGGGGCGTTTGCCGACGTCGATGACCTCGGCGCGCGGGGCGAGGGTCGTGAGGTCGCCCACCGCTGCGAGCCGGTCCCCGAGCACGACGTCGGCTTCGGCGAGCGCCCGCAGCGCATCCAGCGTCATCAGGCCCGCACCGCCTGGGCCGGCCCCGACGAGCAGCGCCCGGCCCCCCTCCCACCCGGACGATGCCTCTTCGATGACGACACAACGTCTCCGCAGCCCGTCCACGCCCGGCCACGTCCGAGCCTGGCCGACCACGACAGCGATCCGCGTGCCCGCCCCTTCCGCGCCGGCGGCGGCGACGTCCGCGACACCGACGCCCGCCGGACGGTCCCACACGGAGACCACCGCGCCGGCACGCTCGAAGCGCCGCACGACCCGGCCGATCTCCTCAGGCACACCGACGACGACCACCGGCACCCCGGTCAGGTCGGTCTCGATCAGCATGGCGCTCCTCTCGTCGACGGCGTGGGACCGCCCCTGACATCCAGTTGGGAAGCAACCGTAGGAACCGCGTGTTACCCGCAGATTTCCGCCGTGGCAGATCCGGGTAACGCCTCCGTCGGGGTCCCGTGCCACAGTGGGCGCGTGCACCCGACCCTCATCGCCTGCTCCCACGGCACGAGCTCCCCCGACGGTCAGGCAGCCATCGCGGCACTCGTCTCCGCCGTTGCGGCACGACGACCTGACCTCGACGTCAGGGCGGCCTTCGTCGACGTGCAGGAGCCCTCGATCGGTCCGGTGCTCGAGGACCTCGAGGGCGTCCCGACCCGTGTCGTGCCCCTGCTCCTGTCGGCCGGCTACCACGTCTACGTCGACCTGTCCGAGGCCGTCTCGGCGCGCCCGGCAGCGACGCTCGCCGGTGCGCTCGGGCCGGACCCGCGTCTCGCGCAGCTGCTCGCGGACCGCCTCGACGCCGCCGGGCTCCGCGACGACGACACCGTCATCCTCGCGGCGGCGGGCAGCTCCGACGCCCGGGCGGTCGACGACTGTCGCGACCTCGCCGAAGCACTCGGCCAGCTCATCGGCCGACCGAGCCCAGCGGCATACCTCTCGGCGGCGGAGCCGCGTCTCGACGCCGCGGTCAGCCGGGCCCGCGCGACCGGCGGCAGGGTCGTCGTCGCCACCTATCTGCTGGCGCCCGGGTTCTTCGCCGACCTCGCGGCCCGCTGCGGCGCCGACGTCGTGACGCCTCCGCTGCTCCTGCCGACCCAGCCCCCACCCGAGGCGCTGGTCGACCTCGTCCTCGACCGCTACGCCGGCTGACGCCGCCCGCGTCCGACGCGGGGTCAGACCACGGCGAGGGCGAGCGCCCAGCCCAGACCGCCGGCCGCGATTCCCACCACGAGACTGAGCGTGACATTGCCGAGCGCGGCTGCCAGAGCCCCCTCCTCCACGAGCCGGACCGTCTCGAAGCCGAACGTCGAGTATGTCGTCAGCGCCCCACAGAGGCCGGCTCCGAAAAGGGCGAGCACCTCGGGGGACACTGCCCCCGCGGCGGCGAGCCCGAGCAGGATGCCGAGCAGCAGTGAGCCGAGCACGTTGACCGCGAGCGTCCCCCAGGGGAACCGGCCGCCGTGCCACCGCTGGACGGCGAGGTCGGTGACATACCGAAGGGGGGCCCCGGCCGCGCCGCCGACCATCACGAGCACGAACGTCATGCCACGACCTCGCGGGTGCCGGCGACGGCGCGGCCGACCAGCGCCCCGGCCACCACGGCGCCGAGGGCCAGCACCACAGTGCCGAGGACATAACCGAGAGCAAGCAGGGCGCGTCCTTCAACGAGCAGTGCCCGCGTCTCGAGGGCATAGGTCGAGAAGGTCGTGAAGCCCCCCAGCACTCCGACGCCGACGAACGGCCGGACGTAGCGCCGCGGCGGCCACACGTCGGTCACGAAGAACATCAGCAGCCCGAGGAGGAAGCAGCCGGCCGCGTTGACGGCCAGCGTCGCCCACGGCACCCCGTCAGCCGCGCCCGGCCACAGCTGTCCCACGGCATACCTCGCGCCGGCCCCGATGGCTCCGCCGGCCGCGATGACGGCCAGCACGTCGAGGCGGTCGCGCACGATGGCGTGGTCGGCCGCACTGGTCTGCACGTCATCCGGGGTGACGTCCGGGTCGACGGGTCCGTGCACCGGCCCGTGCACGGGGTGCGCATCCATTCGTGTCCTCTCGTGCCCACGGGCATACTCGTGCCGTCCCCTGGTCATCCCGATGAAAGGGTATGCCGCTGAGCTCGCTCCGCTCCTATGTGACCATCGCGGGTCGGTCGAGTGCCGAGATCGAGGTCCGCCGGTCCCGGTTCGTCTGCGACCTCCAACGCGTCGAGACGGAGGAGGCGGCGCGCGAGTTCATCGAGGCGGTCCGGGCCGGCAGTCGTGAGGCCCGGCACCACTGCACCGCCTTCGTGCTCGGCGCGGACGGCGCTGTGCAGCGCAGCAACGACGACGGCGAGCCCTCCGGGACGGCAGGGGCGCCCATGCTCGAGGTGCTGCGTGGCCGCGAGGTCAGCGACGTGGTGGCCGTCGTGACCCGGTGGTTCGGCGGGATACTCCTCGGCACCGGCGGACTGATCCGTGCCTATGGCGACGCCGTTGGCGCCGCGCTCGACGCGGCGAGCCTCGTCGTGCGGGAGCTGCGGCTCGAGGTGGTGCTCGAGGTGAGCCACGCGGACGGCCCGCGCGTCGAGCACGCCCTGCACGGCCGTCCGGCCACGGCTGTGACGGGGGTGGACTACCTGGCGAGCGGCGTGCGGCTCCATGTCGCGGTCAGCCCCGACGAGGTCGAGGGACTGACCGGATTCGTCGCCGCCCTCACCGCCGGTGCCGCAGCCGTGACACCCGGCGCGCGCACCTGGACCGACACCTGACGGGGCGGGCGGCTGGGAGCGAGCTCAGCGGCATACGGGAAGATGGGCGCATGGCACTGCACCTGGCGACGACCGACGAAGGCAACGCCCTCCTCGAGCGCGACCCGCTCGCCCTGCTCCTCGGCATGCTGCTCGACCAGCAGATCACGATGGAGAAGGCGTTCACCTCACCCAGCGTCCTCGCCGAGCGGATGGGCGTGGCCCCAGGTGAGCACCTGGACGCGGCGGCCATCGCCGTCCTGCCCCCGGACACCCTGCTCGAGCACTTCCGCACTCCACCGGCGCTGCACCGCTTCCCGGGGTCGATGGCGACGCGCGCCCAGCAGCTCTGCCAGGCGATCGTCGACGACTGGGGCGGGGACGCCGCCAACGTCTGGACCGGCGTGGACGACGGCGCGGAGCTGGTCCGGCGCATCGCGAGCCTGCCGGGCTTCGGCGACCAGAAGGCCCGGATCTTCGTCGCCCTGCTCGCCAAGCAGTTCGGCGTCACCCCGCCCGGCTGGCAGGAGGCGACCGGCGACTACGGCCAGCCGGGTCACCGCTCCATCGCGGACGTCGTCGACGACGAGTCGCGGGTGAAGGTGCGCGAGTTCAAGAAGGCAAAGAAGGCACAGCTGCTCGAGCAGGCCTGAGCCGCAAGAGCGCTCAGGCGCTCAGGTGCCGGGCGAGGTGGCCGGCAGCGAGGTCGACCGCGGCGTGCGCCGCGTCGAAGCGCGCCAGTCGGCGGACGAACCCGTGCACCTGCCCCTGGGCCCGGAAGGTCACTGAGCTGACCCCTGCCTCGGCGAGCGCTGCGGCGTAGCCCTCCGCCTCGGTCGTGAGGATGTCGTGCTCGGCCGTGACGACGAGGGTCGGCGGCAGACCGCGCAGGTCGCCCCGCGCCGGCGAGACGTCCGGGTGGCCACGGTCCACGTGGGCCGGGACGAAGACGTCCCAGCACCAGCGCAGGTTGGGCGCCTTGAGGCCGGGGAAGACGACGTCGCCCCACGTCGTGCCCGCGGGGTCCATGACCGGGTAGAAGAGCGCCTGGGCCCGCACCTCGATGCCCCGGTCCCGACTGCGGCGGGCCGCGACAGCCGCCAGGTGGCCACCGGACGAGTCGCCGCTCAGTGCGACCCGCCCGGCGTCGAGGGACAGCGCGGCGCCGGAGGAGCGGACCCAGTCGATCGCGCGGTCGACGTCGTCCGGGGCTGCCGGGAAGGGGTGCTCGGGCGCCAGGCGGTAGTCCACGGCGAGCACCGCCGCCCCGGAACGCACCGCCAGCAGCCGGCACAACGGGTCGTGCGAGGTGAGCCCCCCGTCGACCCAGCCGCCGCCGTGCGTGTAGACGATGACCGGGAGCGGGCCGTCCGCCGGACGGTAGAGCCGGCACGGCACCCCGTCAGCGTCCACATCCTCGACGTGGTGCACGGGCACGCCCGCCCCCGCCTCGACCGGCGTGTTGTCGGCCACGGCCCGGCGCTGCTCGTCGAGGCGGGCCGGGTCGATCGGACCGGTCACGTCGGGGAGCGCGCGCACCTGGGGGTGCAGGCGCTCCGGCGGCAGGAGGCGGCTCACGCGTGGACGCGGGTCGCCTCGACGAACCATGACGTGATGGTCGCCGGGTGGGTGATGGCGGTGCCGACGACGACGGCGTGGGCGCCGGCGTCGAGGGCGGCCCGCGCCTGATCGGGCGTGTGGATCCGGCCCTCGGCGACGACGGGCAGGCCGAGCTCGCGCACCAACGCGGCGACGAGGTCGAGGTCGGGCCCGGGAGTCTTCGGGCTGTCCTCGGTGTAGCCGGAGAGGGTCGTGCCGATGATGTCGGCGCCCGCCTCGGCCGCGGCGAGCCCGTCGGCGAGCGTCGCGCAGTCGGCCATGATCAGGGCGCCTTCACGATGCACGGCGGCCACCGACTCGGCCAGCGACGAGCCGTCCGGCCGGGGCCGCCGCGTCCCGTCGACGGCGACGATCTCACAGCCGGTCCGGGCGACCTCGACTGCATGGATGACGGTCGGGGTGATGAAGACGCCGCTGTCGCCGTCCTTCCAGAGGCCGACCAAGGGCAGGTCGATCACGGGGCGCATGGCGCGCAGGTCGTCGATCCCCTGCGCCCGGATGCCGGAGGCGCCGCCGCGGACGGCGGACTCGGCGACCCGGCGCATCGTGTCGGGGTGCCGCATCGGCTCGCCCGGGTAGGCCTGGACGGACACGACGAGTCCGCCCCTGATCCGCTCGACGGCGTTCACGAGAGCTCCTTCCAGACGAGACGGGCCGCGCCGACGAGCGCGGCGGAGGAGCCGAGCCGGGCCGGGAGCACCGGCAGGTCGGCGAGGGGCGGGAGCAGCTCGGCCCGCAGGGCCTCCTCCATCGGCTCCCACCAGCGGGCGCCGACGCCCAGGACGCCGCCGCCGAGGACGACGACCTCGGGGTCGAGCAGGTTGGCGGCACCACCGACGGCGCTGCCGAGGGCGCGGGCTCCGATGTCGATCGACATCGCGGCGAGGCGGTCGCCCGCGGCGGCCCGGTGCGCGACGTCAACGAGGGAGGTGAGGTCGGCCCCTGCGCGACGGTTGTACGACCAGACCATGGCCGGTCCGGCGGCGACGGCCTCGAGGTGACCGGATCCGCCACAGACGCAGGGCATTCCGCCTCCGTGGGGGACGGCAACGTGGCCGAAGTGCCCGGCGACGTTGCGGCGGCCGTGCCACACCTCGCCGTCGATGACGACGGACGCCCCGATGCCGGTGCCGACGGCCACGAAGAACGCGCTCGAGGCGCCGATGGCCGCCCCGAGCCAGCTCTCCCCGACCGCGTGCGCGTGGACGTCGTTGTCGACGACCACCTTCCGTATGCCGCTGAGCTCGCTCAGTGCCTCCCGGACCTCCGTGCCGGCCCAGTTGCGCAGGACCTCGGTGGCCGAGAGGACGCGCCCGGTCGCGGCGTCGATCACCCCGGCGCTGCCGACACCGAGACCGGCCACCTCGTGACCGCGGGCGGTCGCGGTCACGAGGAGGTCGGCCGCGAGGCCGGAGGCGACCCGGATGATGGCCTCCGGCCCCTGATCGCCCGGGGTGGGGGCCGTCGTCACGTCAGTGACGGTCCCGTCCGAGGCGACGAGTGCGGCGGCGGTCTTGGTGCCGCCGATGTCGAGCGCGACCACGGTCTGGGCCATGGGTCAGAGCAGTCCCACGGACTCGAGGACCTCGCGGACGCGAGCCGACTCGCGATCGTCCAGGGCCCGCAGCGGCAGCGAGATCGCGTTGCTGTCGATGACTCCGAGGACGTGCAGGGCCGTCTTGAACGACCCGGCACCGCGCGTCATCCCAGCGGACGTCGCAGGGTCGGCCGCGTCGACGATCCGGAAGAGCCGGATGAGGCGCTCCTGCTCGGCGCGAGCCGCCGCCACGTCGCCGGCGGCGACCGCAGCGTGGAGACGGGCATAGCCCGCCGGGTCGACGTTGGCGAGACCGGGCACGGAGCCGCTCGCACCGGCGAGGAGCATGGAGTCGACCATGACCTCGTGGCCGGTCAGGGTGGCGAAGTCGGTCAGGCCGGCCTCCTGCACCTGGACGAGGAGCTGGCGGAAGCCCACGTCGTCACCGCTCGAGTCCTTGACGCCCGCGATGACGCCCTCGTGCGCGAGCCTCAGGACGAGGTCGTTGGAGAGCTTGGAGTGGACACAGACCGGGATGTCGTAGGCGAAGAGCGGCACGCCGACCGAGGCCGCGACGGAGCGGAAGTGCCGCTCGGTCTCGTGCGGCCCGACGATGACGTAGAACGGCGCTGTCGTCACCACGGCCTGGGCCCCCAGCCGCTCCGCGGCGCGGGCCCGCTCGACCGCGCGGGCGGTGGCCGGCTCGATGGCGCCCGCGATGACGGGGACGCGGCCGTCGGCCGTCTTGACGATGACCTCGAGCGCGAGGTCACGCTGGGCGTCGTCGAGCAGCACGGTCTCGCCGCTGCTGCCGAGCGCGAAGAGGCCGTCGACACCGGCGTCGACCATGCGGCCGACGAGCCGCTCCAGGGACGCCGCGTCGACGGTCAGGTCATCACGCAGCGGGGTGACGACGGGCGGCACGAGGCCATGAAACTGGCCCTGGAAAGGGGTGGCGGTCGTCATGACGACTCCTTGACGAGGGTGTCGGTCGGGCTCTGGCCCGAGGTTGCGGTGGCGGCCCGGGCCGAAGCGGCGAGGTCCGCAGTCGTGATCCCGGCCGGGACAGGGTGGTGACAGCGGTAGGTGTGGCCCCCCGCCGCGAGCATCGGGTCGGGCATGAGCTCGGCGCAGACCTCCGTCGCCTTCCAGCACCGGGTGCGGAAGGGACAGCCGGACGGCGGGTTGGCCGCGGACGGGACCGGCCCGACGAGTGGGATGGGGTCGATCGGGTCGAGCAGCCCGGGAGTCGCGGAGAAGAGGGCGCGCGTGTAAGGGTGGACCGCGAGGTCCGGCAGCCGGTCCGCGGGCGTCTCCTCGACGATCCGTCCGAGATACATCGTCACGACGCGGTCGCTGACGCGCTTGACGGTCTGGATGTCGTGCGACACGAAGACCATCGCGATCCCGAGGCGCTCCTTGAGGTCGAGGAGCAGGTTGAGGATCTGCGCGCGGACCGACACGTCGAGGGCACTGGTCGG
Source organism: Intrasporangium calvum (assembly GCF_028446585.1). Classification (GTDB taxonomy): domain Bacteria; phylum Actinomycetota; class Actinomycetes; order Actinomycetales; family Dermatophilaceae; genus Intrasporangium; species Intrasporangium calvum_A. Next base: position 4 of record NZ_JAPFQL010000049.1, on the reverse strand, counting down.
CTCG
>NZ_JAPFQL010000048.1 GCF_028446585.1 Intrasporangium calvum | reverse complement strand
GGCCGCGCGGCCCGGCGCTGCTCTCGTGGTCGCTTCAGGGGCCACTGCCGTGGGACTGCTCGGTCTGGTCACCGCGTCCCACGGGGTGCTCGGGCTGGTGACGCTCGTCGGCCTCGGGGTCGCCACGGGCGCCCTGCCCCCGCTCGCCCAGACCGAGATCCTGCGACGGGCCGGGACCGTGCATCGCGACCTCGCGTCCGCCCTGATCCCGGTCGTCTTCAACGGTGGCATCGCCGTCGGCGCGGCAGGGGCGAGCGTCGTCGTCGGTCACACCGGCGTGGGAGCCCTGCCGGTGCCGGCGGCGGCGGTTGCCTTCGTCGCCACGATCGGCCTCTTGATGGTGACCCGCTCGAGTGCTGCCTGAGCGCATCGGGCGTGACCAAGGTGACGGGGGGACCCGGCCCGCCGGCGAGAGGTCGGGAGTACGGTAGTACTACAGCAGGTAGTACCCGTCGTCCCGGGGCGCGAACCGTCCGGGAACGGACCTTGGAGATGCGCGTGTCCGACCAACAACGAGACCTCACCCCCCTTGCGCCCCTGGGCCTGGGTCGACTCCGATCAGGGCCCGTCCGCTCGAAGCGGCCCCTCTATCTGGACCTCTTGCCGCCATGCAATGCCGGGTGTCCGGCCGGGGAGAACATCCAGGCCTGGCTCGCCCACGTGAAGGCGGGGGAGCATGAGGCGGCGTGGCGGCAGCTGACGCTCGACAATCCCTTCCCCGCCATCCACGGCCGGGTCTGCTACCACCCGTGTGAAACCGCTTGCAACCGTGTGGAGCTCGACGGTGCCGTGTCCATCCACGCGGTCGAGCGCTTCCTCGGGGATCTCGCCCTGGAGCGCGGCTGGCAGTTCGAGCCCCCGGCCACGCGCACGGGGCGCCGGGTGCTCGTCATCGGGTCCGGTCCGAGCGGCCTGTCGGCGGCCTATCACCTGGCCCGGCTCGGCCACGAGGTCACCGTCCGTGACAGCGGCGCCGCCCCCGGCGGGATGATGCGCTACGGCATCCCGGCCTACCGGCTGCCGCGGCACGTCCTCGACGCGGAGATCGAGCGCCTCGTCACCCTTGGCGTCACCTTCGAGCAGGACCACGTCGTCACCGACCTCGAGGCCGAGCGGGCTGACGGCGGCTTCGAGGCGGTCTTCGTCGCGGTCGGCGCGCACCTGTCCAAGCGGGTCGACATCCCCAACATGGACGCAGGCCGGGTCCTGGACGCGGTGAGCTTCCTGCGCGGTGTCGAGACGGGCGAGCAGCAGCCGCTCAGCGGGACCGTCGCGGTCTATGGCGGCGGCAACACGGCCATGGATGCGGCCCGCGTCGCCCGACGCCTCGGCGCCGACGAGTCCGTCATCGTCTACCGCCGGACCCGCGAGCAGATGCCGGCCCACGAGGAGGAGGCTGCGGACGCGGAGGAGGAGGGCATCCGGATCAACTGGTTGCGCACGATCAAGGACATGGGCGAGCACCAGCTCACCGTGGAGGTCCAGGAGCTCGACGAGAACGGCCGCCCGCGCGGCACCGGCGTCTACGAGACGCTCGCCGCCGACACCGTCATCCTCGCGCTGGGCCAGGAGAGCGACACCGCGTTCCTGCGCGGCCTCCCCGGGGTGGAGTTCGACGGCGACGTCGTGCAGGTGACGCCGTCCACCCTGATGACCGGGGCGCCGGGCGTGTTCGCCGGTGGCGATGCGGTGCCGAGCCAGCGCACCGTGACGATCGGCGTCGGCCACGGCAAGCGGGCCGCTCGCAGCATCGACGCGTGGCTCCGGTCCATCGAGTTCACGACGCCGCCCAAGCACGACATCATCCACGCCGACCGCCTCAACCTCTGGTACTTCGGCGACCACGACCGCAGGCAGCAGCCCGAGCTCGACCCCGAGCAGCGGATCGCCGCCTTCGAGGAGGTCGTCGCCGGGCTGTCCGAGCAGGAGGCCGGCTTCGAGGCCGGGCGCTGCCTGTCCTGCGGCAACTGCTTCGAGTGTGACGGCTGCTTCGGGTCCTGCCCGGAGGACGCCATCATCAAGCTCGGCAAGGGCCAGCGCTACGAGTTCAACTACGCCAAGTGCACCGGGTGCGGCACCTGCTACCGCCAGTGCCCCGTGCACGCCATCGAGATGGTCTCCGAGTCCCAGTTCGAGACCGGACCCATTCCTGTTCAGGCCACCGACACGGTGGGAAGGGGCTGACGTGGTCGCCACAGCCATCAGCAGGGAAGCAGCGGTGCAGACGGTCACGGTGGACGGCAACGAGGCCGCCGTCGACGTCGCCTTCCGCCTCAACGAGCTCTGCGCCATCTACCCGATCACCCCCTCCTCGGCCATGGCCGAGCTGGCCGACGAGTGGGCCTCCCACCACCGGCCCAACGTCTGGGGCACGGTCCCGACCGTGGTCGAGATGCAGAGCGAGGGCGGCGCCGCCGGTGCCATGCACGGGGCCCTCCAGGGTGGGGCGATGGGCACGACCTTCACGGCGTCCCAGGGCCTGCTCCTGATGATCCCCAACATGTACAAGATCGCCGGCGAGCTGACCTCCACGGTCTTCCATGTGGCCGCGAGATCCATTGCTGCCCAGGCACTGTCGATCTTCGGGGACCACTCCGACGTGATGGCCGTCCGGCAGACCGGGTTCGCCCTCCTCTCGTCCGGCTCCGTCCAGGAAGCGCATGACCTCGCGCTCGTCGCGCAGGCCGCGACCCTCGAGAGCCGGGTGCCGTTCGTCCACTTCTTCGACGGCTTCCGGACGTCTCACGAGCTCAACACCATCGAGCGCCTCGACGACGCCGTCCTGCGCGACCTCGTCCCGGAGGAGCTGGTCCGGGCCCACCGGCTGCGGGCCCTGAGCCCCGAGCGGCCGTTCGTGCGCGGCACCGCCCAGAACCCCGACGTCTACTTCCAGGCCCGAGAGACGGTCAACCCCTTCTACGTGCGCGTTCCGGGCATCGTGCAGCACGCGATGGACCGGCTCGCGGTCCACACGGGCCGGCAGTACTCCGTCGTCGAGTACGACGGCGACCCCGCCGCCGAGCGCGTCATCGTCATCATGGGCTCGGGCGGGCAGACGGTCGCCGAGACGGTCCGGCACCTGCGCGAGCGGGGCGAGCGGGTCGGGGTGCTGCGCCTGCGGCTCTACCGCCCGTTCCCGGCCGAGGAGCTCATCAACGCCCTCCCGCGGACTGTCCGCCGGATCGCGGTCCTCGACCGGACCAAGGAGCCCGGCTCCAACGGCGAGCCACTCTTCCTCGACGTCGTCACGGCCCTCACCGAGGCCCACCACGCAGGCCGGCTCGCCGACCTTCCGCAGGTCATCGGTGGCCGATACGGGCTGTCCTCCAAGGAGTTCACCCCCGGCATGGTGACCGGCATCTTCGCCGAGCTCGCCGCGCCGGCGCCGCGCCTCCGATTCACGATCGGCATCACCGACGACGTCTCCGGGACGAGCCTGCCCTATGACGAGGACCTCGACATCGAGGAGCCCGAGACCCTCCGGGCCGTGTTCTTCGGCATCGGCTCCGACGGCACGGTCGGCGCCAACAAGAACACCATCAAGATCCTCGGCGCCGACCCGGACATGCACGCCCAGGCGTACTTCGTCTACGACTCGAAGAAGTCCGGCGGCCAGACCGTGTCGCACCTGCGGTTCGGGCCGCACCCGATCCGCGCGCCCTACCTGATCCGCCAGGCCGGGTTCGTCGGCGTCCACCACCTCGGCCTGCTCGACAAGGTCGACGTCCTGTCCGTCGCCCGGCCGGGCGCTCGCGTGCTGCTCAACGCCGCGGGCACGCCCGAGCAGGTCTGGGCGGGCCTGCCACGCCCCGTCCAGGAGGAGGTCATCCAGAAGGGCCTCCAGCTGTGGGCCATCGACGCCGACGCCGTGGCAGAGGCCGCCGGCCTGCGCGGCCGGACCAACACGGTCCTGCAGACGTGCTTCTTCGCCATCTCCGGCGTGCTCCCCAGGGACGCGGCGCTCGCCGCCGTCAAGGCGGCCATCCACAAGACCTACGGCCGGCGTGGCAGTGAGATCGTCCGGCGCAACGAGGCTGCGGTCGACAGTGCCGTGGCCGCGCTGCACGAGGTCCCCGTCCCCGAAGCGCCGGACCCAGCGGGCCGCGCCATGCCGCCCGTCGTGCCGGAGCACGCCCCGGAGTTCGTCCGGACCGTGACGGCCGCGATGATGGCGGGCCGCGGCGACGAGCTGCCGGTCAGCGCCATGCCCCTCGACGGCACCTACCCGAGCGGGACCACGGCCTACGAGAAGCGCCGGATCTCCGACGTGGTCGCCCAGTGGGACCCGGAGAGCTGCATCCAGTGCGGCAACTGCGCCTTCGTCTGCCCGCACAGCGTCATCCGGTCCAAGTACTACGACCCCGAGGTGCTCGTCGACGCCCCCGGCCCCTTCCCGTCGGCGCCCCTCAACGCCGCCGGCCTCCCGGGCTCGCGCTACACGCTCCAGGTGTATGTCGAGGACTGCACCGGGTGCGGCCTCTGCGTCGAGGCGTGCCCGGTCACGACGCTCGAGACCCCGATCGACACGGCTCGCAAGGCGATCAACCTCGAGCCGCTCGAGCCGGTCGTCGAGGCGGAGCTGGCCAACATCGCCTTCTTCGAGTCGCTCCCGCAGAACGACCGCGCTCGGGTCGACTTCGGCACGGTCCGCGGGACTCAGTTCCTCCAGCCGCTCTTCGAGTTCTCGGGCGCCTGCTCGGGCTGTGGCGAGACCCCCTACCTCAAGCTCCTCTCGCAGCTCTTCGGCGAGCGAGCCACGGTGGCCAACGCGACCGGCTGCTCCTCGATCTACGGCGGCAACCTACCGACGACCCCGTGGAGCAAGAACGCAGCGGGTCGCGGACCGGCCTGGTCCAACTCGCTCTTCGAGGACAACGCCGAGTTCGGCCTCGGCCTGCGGCTCGCCGCGGACCTGCACACCAAGCTGGCCCGCGAGCGCCTCGCCCAGCTGCGCACCGAAGTCGGCGCCGAGCTCGCCGACGCGATCCTCGAGGCACCACAGATTCGCGAGTCGCAGCTGACGGCCCAGCGGGAGCGGGTCGCCGAGCTGAACCGTCGCCTCGCCGAACTCGACGGCCCGGTGGTCGACGACCTGCGCAGCGTGTCGGACCACCTGCTGCGCCGCAGTGTCTGGATCGTCGGCGGTGACGGCTGGGCCTACGACATCGGCTCGGGCGGCCTGGACCACGTCCTCGCGAGCGGCCGGGACGTCAACGTCCTCGTCCTCGACACCGAGGTCTACTCCAACACCGGCGGCCAGTCGTCCAAGGCGACACCCGTCGGCGCCGTCGCCAAGTTCGCTGCGGGCGGCAAGGCTGTCGGCAAGAAGGACCTTGCGCTGCAAGCGATCTCCTACGGCAACGTCTACGTCGCGAGAGTCGCGATGGGCGCCGACCCGCAGCAGACGCTCACGGCGTTCCGGGAGGCGGAGGCCTACGACGGCCCGTCGCTCATCATCGCCTACAGCCACTGCATCGCCCACGGGATCGAGATGAAGGACGGCCTCGACCAGCAGTACCGCGCCGTCGCCAGCGGTCACTGGCCACTGCTGCGCTACGACCCCACGGTCCGCGCCAAGGGCGGCAACCCGTTCCAGCTCGACTCGCCGCGCCCGCGGATCGCGCTCGAGGACTACATCTACAAGGAGCTGCGCTACCGCATGCTGCGCAGCTCCGACCCGGACGAGGCGGACCGGCTGCTCGTCCTGGCCCAGGAGGCCGTCGACCAGCGGTGGGCGACCTACGAGGAGATGGCCACGCGCGGTCCGGCGCGCTTCGCGTCCGACCCGAGGAGGAGCTGATGGACCTGACGACCCGCTACCTCGGCCTGACGCTGCGCAACCCACTCGTCGCGTCCGCGTCGCCCCTGTCGGTGACGCTCGACCGCGTCGTGGCGCTCGCGGACTCCGGCGTCGGGGCGATCGTGCTCTACTCGCTCTTCGAGGAGGAGGTCAACCGCGAGGAGCTGCGCGACCTGGCCATCGTCGAGATGCACGAGCACGCCTTTGGTGAGGCGATGTCCTACCTGCCGACGTCCGCGCGGCCCATGCAGCAGGAGCCGACCGCGGTGCTGCGCTACCTGCGGCTCATCGAGCGGGCGGCCGGCACCGTCGACGTGCCCGTCATCGCCAGCCTCAACGGCAGCACCGAGGGCGGCTGGACGGGCCTGGCCCGGTCCATGCAGGACGCAGGTGCCGCGGCCATCGAGCTCAACGTCTACTTCGTCCCGGGCGACCCGCACACCCCGGGCCGGCTCGTCGAGGACCGGCACGTCGAGATCCTGCGCGAGGTGAAGGCGAACGTCACCGTCCCCGTCGCGGTCAAGCTCAGCCCGCACTTCAGCTCGCCGGGCGAGATGGCCCTGCGTCTCGACGAGGCCGGTGCCGACGGGCTCGTTCTCTTCAACCGTTTCCTGCACCCTGATGTCGACGCGGAGCGGATGGTCGTCGAGCCGGGCGTCGTCCTGTCCCGGCCGGAAGAGGCGCGTCTGCCGCGCTCGTGGATCGCCATCCTCCACGGCCAGGTGCGCGCGTCACTGGCCGCGACCACCGGCGTCGAGCGGGCCGAGGACGTCGCCGCCTACCTGCTCGCCGGAGCCGACGTCGTCATGACGGCCTCGGCCCTGCTGCGGCACGGGGTCCAGCACGCCGGTGCCCTGGTGCGGGGCCTCGAGGAGTGGTTGGCCCGCAAGGAGATCACGTCTCTCGACGAGGTGCGTGGGCGGCTCGCCGTGCCCGCCGGCACCGACGCCACGGCCTACGAGCGGGCCGGCTACGTCGCGGCCCTGCAGCGCGGCCGCGACACCTACTCGTCGCTCGGCATCCGGTAGGCGCGTCCCGGCCCTCCGAGGGGACTGAGCATCAACCCTTCCGCCCCGGTCGCGCGCGGGTTAGCGTGGCTGCGTCGTGGGGTCGGCACGGGCCGACCCCGGTAGTGAAGGGCAGGACATGCGCAGACTCATCACGGCGCTCGTCGCGAGCATCGCGCTCATCGCGGGCGTCTCGCTCCCGGCGACGGCTGTCACCGACGGCACCCTGGACGGCGACGGGCACCCCTACGTGGGCCTCATGGTCGCCCAGAAGGCGGACGGCACCCCCCTCTGGCGGTGCAGCGGCACCCTCATCTCCCCGACGGTCTACCTCACCGCGGGCCACTGCACCGAGGCGCCCGCCGAGCACGTCGAGATCTGGTTCGACGCCGATGTGCAGTCGGGTATCCCGGAGAACGGCTACCCCAACACCGGCGATGCCAGCGGCACTCCTTACACCCACCCCGACTACGACCCCAACGCCTTCTACGTCCGTGACGTGGGCGTCGTCGTCCTCGACGAGCCGGTCGAGATGGCGCAGTACGGCGTCCTCCCGACTCAGGACCAGCTCGACGCGCTGAAGGTGCGCCGCTCCACGACGTTCACCTCGGTCGGCTACGGCCTCCAGCAGTCCTTCCCGAGCGCGGCGGGCTGGAAGACCCAGGCCGAGCGCATCCGCATGGTCGCCAACCCGCACCTGCTCCAGATCAACACCGGCTTCACCGGCGACCAGTCGCTGCTGCTGTCCAACAACACCAACACCGGCGGCACCTGCTTCGGTGACTCCGGCGGCCCGAACTTCCTCGGCACCAGCAACGTCATCGCGGGCGTCACGTCCTTCGGGCTCAACTCGACCTGTGGCGGCACGGGCGGCGTCATGCGCGTCGACCGCGACTACGTCCTCGACTGGGTCAACAGCTTCCTCGACTGAGCCACCCGCCCGACGGCACGTCGGGCAGCAGGCGAGCCCAGCGGCATACGACATCTTCCGTATGCCGCTGGGCTCGCTCGCGCTCTCAGGCTCAGTGGCGCTTGCGGCCGACCTCGACGATGCGCCAACCGCGTTCGCGCGCGAGCTCCCGCAGCTCACGGTCCGGGTTGACGGCGACGGCGGTGCCGACCCGCTCGAGCATCGGCAGGTCGCTGATCGAGTCGCTGTAGGCGGCGCTTGCTTCGAGGTCGTAGCCGCGCTCGGCCGCGAGCTTCTCGATCTCGATCACCTTGCCGTGGTTGTAGCAGAACTCGCCCATGAGCCGACCGGTGTAGCGGCCGTCATGGTCGAGCTCGCTGCGCGTCGCCACGGCACCCTCCAGCCCGAGGGCTGTGGCGATGCGACCCACGAGCTCGATCGGTGAGGCGGACACGACGATGCGGTCCATGGCGGCAGCCTTCGCCTCGGCGAGCAGCGCCGCCGACTGCGGGATCAGGCGCCGGACGATGCCCGGCACGATCTCGTCGGTCAGGTGGATGATGTCCGACTGCTTCGTGCCGGCGACGGCGCCGAGGATCCGCTCACGCAACGCGGCCGACTGGGAGTCCGTCGAGCCCTTGCGGTGGAAGGAGATCGCGTTGATGGTGTCCGCGACGAGGTCGCGCCACGGCACGTGCCCGCGGCGGAAGGCCGCGACGGCCAGCGGGTAGTTCGCGGAGCCACGGATGAGCGTCCGGTCGAGGTCGAAGAAGGCCGCGACGCGCTGGTTGCGCGGTCCCGCGCCTGCCTCAGCCGCCATGGGCGACCATCGGCAGTGGGGAGGAGCGCCGGACCGTCGGCGGCGCCTGGTTGACGGACCCCTTGGGCAGGCGCTCGGCCCGTGGCGGGAGCGCGAGGCGGCACACCTTGGCCCAGGCCTGGAAGACCTGTCGGGGCAGCGGGCCGGTCGTGTAGGGCAGGCCGTAGCGCTCGCAGATCTCGCGGACCTCGACCGCGACCTCCGCGTAGTGGTTGCTCGGCAGGTCGGGGAAGAGATGGTGCTCGATCTGGTGGCTGAGGTTGCCCGTCATCAGGTGCATGAGCCTGGACCCGGAGATGTTGCCGGAGCCGAGCATCTGGCGGATGTACCAGTCGCCGCGGGTCTCGCCCTCGATCATCTCCTCGGTGAAGGTGTCGACCCCGTCCGGGAAGTGCCCGCAGAAGATGACGGAGTGGGCCCAGAGGTTGCGGATTGCGTTGGCGGTGAACGTGCCCCAGAACGCCTGCTTGCCCGAGCCGAAGAGGGCCGCCGCGCCGGGAGTGGCCGCGTAGTCCTTGGAGAACTGCTTGAGGGCCTTGCGGCCCGTGTCGAGCAGGTCGCGCTTGAGGTCCTCGGTCGACTTCTCGCCGGCCTGCCAGGCGGGCAGCTCGAGGTCGTAGAGGGCGATGCCCCACTCGAAGAACGGCGCGAGGACGAGGTTGTAGAGCGGGTTGCCCAGGGCCTTGGGCGTCCACGGCTGCGACTCGTCCATGCGCAGCAGCTCGTAGCCGACGTCCTTGTCCTTGCCGACGACGTTGGTCCACGTGTGGTGCAGGTCGTTGTGCGTGTGCTTCCACGTGCGGGCGGGGCTGACGAAGTCCCACTCCCACGTCGTGCTGTGGATGTCCGGGTCGCGCATCCAGTCCCACTGACCGTGCAGGACGTTGTGGCCGATCTCCATGTTCTCGAGGATCTTGGCGACCGAGAGCATGGCCGTGCCGGCGACGAACGCCGCACGCTTGCGGGAGAAGAGGAGGGTCGCGCGCCCGGCCAGCTCGAGGGTGCGCTGGATCTTGATGACCCGGCGGATGTAGGCGGCGTCCTTGGCCCCGCGGGAAGCCATCACCCGGTCACGGATCGCGTCGAGCTCGGCGCCGAGCCGCTCCACGTCCTCGTCGCTCAGGTGCGCTGCCGCCGGGGGTCGCACGGAAGGGCCGCCCGCTGCGGCGAGGACCGGCTTGCGTCGCACCGGCTGGGTCGGCTCGGCGGGGGCGGGTGCGCCGGCCGGAGAGGTCGGGGTCACCCGCGTCGTCGGGTCGGTCGTCTCGGTCGGGCGGTTCGCCGTCGTCGTCATGGTGGGTGTTACCTCTTCTTCAGATGTCCAGGTGGACGGGTCCGGCAGCGGCGTTGATGCAGGTCTGGATGAGCTCTCCCTCGTCACCGTGCACCTCGCCGGTGCGCAGGTCCCTTACCCGACCGGCGACCAGAGGCGTCAGGCAGCTGCGGCAGATGCCCATGCGGCAGCCGCTCGGCATGACGACGCCGCACTGCTCACCCGCCTCGAGGAGCGGGGTGTCGCCGTCGACCTCGATCTCCTTGTCCGACTTCTCGAACGTCACGAGGCCGCCCTCGCCGCCGGTGCCGGCGAGCAGGGCCCGGGCGAAGCGCTCGATCGTGAGGCTGCCTTCGGGGCTGGCGTCGGTGGCCTCCCAGAGGGCGGTCGCCTCGTCGAGGAAGTCGGCCGGGCCGCACGCGTAGGAGGCCCGCTCGCGCCAGTCGGGGCACAGCGTCTCGAGGTCGCCGAAGTCGGTGAGGTCGAGGCGGCGGCCCTCCTGCTCGCGGGTGAACCAGTGCGTGACCGTGAGGCCGGGGAACTGGTCGGACAGCTCGAGCAGCTCGTCGTGGAAGAGCGCGTCGGCGCGCGTGCGCGCGGAGTGGATGAGCACGACGTCGGCATCCGGGCGCCGGGGGACCAGGGTCCGGATCATCGACATCACCGGCGTCAGTCCGCTGCCGGCGGTGAGCATGAGGAGGGGGCGCGGGTGCTGGGGCAGGACGAAGTCACCCTGCGGGACGTCGAGGAAGAGCACGTCGCCCGGCTTGGTCCGCCGCACGAGCGCGGTGGAGACGTGGCCGATGGCCGTGACCGTGATGGCCGGGTCAGCGCCGGCCGGGGCGGACAGCGAGTAGCTGCGCCACTGCCGGACGCCGTCGATCTCGACGCCGATGCGCGCCCACTGACCGGCCTCGTGCGGGTTCCACCCCTTGCCCGGGCGGAAGTGGATCGTCGCCGAGTCGGCGGTCTCCGGGACGACCTTGGTGACGATGCCGCGCAGCTGCCGCGTCGACGCGAGGGGGTTCACGAGGCCGAGGAAGTCCTCGGGCGCGAGGGGCGTCGTGAGCACCGAAGCGGCGCGTCGCAGGGCACGGAACGGGGGCATACGGTCCAGTGTCCGTCGCGAAGGGGCGCGGAGTCTTGGGTCAGCAGGTACTCTTTGGGCTCAGAAATTATCGTGCCACGACAAAAACAGGGAGCCCGGGGTGCCGCAGGCCACTTCTGACCCACCATGGTTGTCTCTCCCCGCCGAAATCGGTGAGGTCCTCCGCCCGGTCGTCGGCGAGGTCGTCGAGGCGATCATCGACGGCATCCCGCGGGACGTGCCCGTGTATGCGATGCCGCTGGAGGGGCGCTTCGGTCAAGGCGTCCGGCAAGGGGTCACGGTGGCCCTGAACCGCTTCCTCGACCTGCCCGGCACCCGACTGCCGGCCCTGTCCGAGGACGGGGCCTGGATCTACGAGAACCTCGGCCGGGGCGAGGTCAGGTCCGGCCGCAGCCTCGAGTCGCTCCTGTCGGCCTACCGTTACGGCGCGCGGGTCACGCTCCGGGCGATCTCGCGCACGGTGGATGTGTCGCAGCTCGCGCCGGACGTCATCCTGGCGCTCGGCGAGTCCCTCTTCGCCTACATCGACGAGCTCTCGGCCGTGAGCGCCCAGGGCTACGCGCTGGAGCAGTCCGAGCGGGCCGGCGAGCACCAGCGGCGCCGGGGTGAGCTGCTCGAGATGATCCTGCGCGGCGACCCTGAGACCGGTGTGACGCGAGCCGCGACCGCGCTCGGCTGGACGTTGCCCGAGGTCCTGGTCGTCGCCACCCTCCCGCCGAGCCGGCTCGAGGGCGTGCGGGCGGCCCTCGGACCGGATGCCCTCGTCGCGGAACGTGGGACGGAGGCGGCGGTCATCATGCCGATCGGCAACCGGACCGCCCGGGCCAGGGAGCTCAACCGGGCACTCCGCGGACGTCAGGCGATCATCGGCCCCGAGCGCCCGTGGCAGCAGGCGGCCGAGTCGCTGCACCTGGCCGTGTCGGCCGCGGCCCACGGGCTGGGCGGGCCCGCGGGGGAGGGGGACCTGCCCGTCTGGGTCGAGGACCACCTGGCCGAGCTCGTCGTCCATGCCGAACCGCTCGCCACCGCCGACCTGGCCCGCCGTCGCCTGGCCCCGCTCGACGGCCTGCGACCGGCCGTCCGGGCCCGGCTGGTCGAGACGCTGCTGGCCTGGCTGCGGCACCAGGGGCAACGTGCGCCGATCGCTGCCGAGCTCTTCGTGCACCAGCAGACGGTCGGCTACCGGGTCGGGCAGCTCAAGGAGCTCTTCGGCGAGGCCTTCGACGATCCGGAGGCGCGGTTCGAGCTCGAGCTGGTCCTGCGGGCCGGCCACCGCTGATCCGGGCGGGAGCGAGCTCAGCGGCATACGAGAGGTGGGTATGCGAAAGGCGCCGCTCCTCATGGAGCGGCGCCCTCCTTCTGGGCGACCCCGACCGGGCTCGAACCGGCGACCTCCGCCGTGACAGGGCGGCGCGCTAACCAACTGCGCTACGGGGCCATGATATGTAGTTTGTCGTGCGTATCCCCAACGGGATTCGAACCCGTGCTGCCGCCGTGAAAGGGCGGAGTCCTAGGCCGCTAGACGATGGGGACGGAATCCCGACCTATCCGCTTGGGACGTCGAAACTATAGGGGAGTTTCGGCGCGCCACCAAATCGGCTCGGTCAGCCCTTGGCCCACGCCACGACGTCCTCGACGGGCCACGTCGTCACGATGCGTTCGGCGGGGATGCCGTGCCGTTCGGCGCGCTCGCAGCCGAGCAGCTTCATGTCCAGCTGGCCAGGCGCGTGGGCGTCGGAGTTGATCGAGAACAGGCAACCGAGATCGCGGGCCAGCTCGATGAGCTCGTCGGGCGGGTCCTGCCGCTCGGGCCGCGAGTTGATCTCGACGGCGACGTCGTGCTCGAGGCAGGCGCGAAAGACCTTCTCGGCGTCGAACTGCGACTCCGGCCGCTTGCCCCGGCCGCCGGTGACGAGCCGCCCGGTGCAGTGGCCGAGCACGTTGGTGCGCGGGTTGCGCACGGCGGCGAGCATGCGCGCCGTCATCTCGTAGGCCGGCTGGCGGAGCTTCGAGTGGACCGAGGCGGTGACGACGTCGAGCTGGTCGAGCATGTCGGGGTCCTGGTCGAGCGTCCCGTCGAGGTGGATGTCGACCTCGATCCCCTTGAGCAGGCGGAACGTGCCGGCGAGCGTGGCGTTGATCGCGTCGACGTGGGTCAGCTGCTGGGCGAGCCGCTCACGCGAGAGCCCGTTGGCGATCGTGAGGCGAGGGGAGTGGTCGGTCAGGGCCATCCAGTCCTGCCCCAGCTCGACGGCGGTGAGGACCATCTCGTCGATGGGGCTGCCGCCGTCGCTCCAGTTGGAGTGGACGTGCAGATCGCCGACGACGGCGGCGTAGAGCTCCGCCCCGTCCCAGCTGAGCGGCGCCCCGTGCTGCTCCTCGAGCGTCGCGAGGTAGGCGGGCACGACCCCGCGCAGCGCCTGCCCGATGATCGCCGCGCTCGAGTCGCCGATCCCCTTGATCTGCTTGAGCGTCCCCGCGGCGGCGCGCTCGCGCAGCTCCTCCTCGGGGACGAGCCGGATCGCCTCGGCGGCCCGCCGGAACGCCGCGACGCGGTAGGGGCTCTCGCGCGCTCGCTCGAGCAGGAACCCGACGCGGCGCAGGGCGTCCTGCGGGCTCATCGGCGCCTGTGGCGCGGTGGGTGCCTCCATGGGCCGATCGTAGGTGCAGCTGCCGTATGCCGCTGGGCTCGGCAGGTGCCCCCGCCGGTGGAGTGGGAGGCCGGGTCAGGGGCACCTGCGGTCCGGGCGTGTCAGCGCTGGATGGTCGGGACCGTGCCGTCGGGGAGCGTGCCGGGAGCCTCGGGGAGCACGGTGACGCTGACCCAGTCGGCGCCGTAGCGGTCGGCGAGGCGCTGCGCGACGTCGACCCCGTGGGCCGCGACGACGACGCGGTCGGCACGGTAGTCCTGCGCGACGCTGGCGACGGTGATGCCGTCCTGGCGCAGCGACTCGGACTCGGCCCGGATCCGGTCGGCCAGCGCCGTCTTGTCGGCGTAGGAGTGCTCGGCGGGCACGAACTCGACGTCGTCAGGGGCGGGCATGGCGCCGCGAACGCGGTCCTCCAGTGCCGGGTCTGCCTCGGTGACGGCGACGACGATGGTCGTGTTGGCCGGGTCGGTGGCGTAGGCCCCGGAGAAGGTGCCGGCCCAGGTCGTGGTCAGGTCGGGGACGATCGACTCGAAGGCCGCCCGCTGCGGGGTCATCGGGCCGACGAACCAGCCGCTGTCGTCCCGCGCCGGGGGCATGCCGTTCGGGTCCGACAGCACACCGGGGGCCTCGGGGCTCGCGTAGCCGCCGGCCGCGCCGCGCGCCGCCCCGTCCTCGGCCTGTTCGGCTCCACTGCCGGCCAGGCTGGCCGGGAACGGCGTCGAGGCCGACGGCAGGCCGTTCTGGAGCACCCAGGTGCCGCCGCCCCCGGCCACGACGACGAGCGCCGCTGCCACCCCGACGAGCGCGTCGCGGCGGCGGTAGGTGCGGGCGCGGCCGCGGACGACGGCGCGCTGCGCGAAGAGCTCGTCAGTGGGTGGCTCGAGGTCGTTCATGGTGCCCAGCACCCTTCTCAGCTGCTGCTCACTCTGGTCCGGACGCGTCATGGGACTGCTCCTGCTCCGGTGAGGGGCGGTTCGGCGAGCCGCTCCCGGAGGACGGCGATGCCTCGCGAGATCTGGCTCTTGATGGTCCCCTCGGCGACGCCGGTGCACTCGGCGATCTGCGGGACGGTGAGGTCCTCCCAGAAGCGGAGGACGATGACGGCGCGCTGCTTGTCGGGCAGGTCCTTGAGCAGGGCCGTGAGAGTGAGGGCGAGCTCGCGGTCGTGGTCCGTGAGGGCTGGCTCCGGAGGCTCGTCGGTGAGGACCTCGCGGCGGCGTTTGCGCTGGTCGTTGAGGTAGAGGTTCATCATGGTGCGCCTGGTGTAGGCGGCCTCGGCGCCGCGCGAGATACGCGGCCACGCGACGTAGACGCGCGCCAGGGCCTCCTGGACCAGCTCGTCACCGTCGGCCCAGTTGCCGCAGAGCAGGAAGGCGCGGCGTCGCAGCACCGTCTGTCGCTCCATGACGAAGGAGCGGAAGGCATCCTCGTCGGTGCGTCTCATGCGGCTCCCCGGGGCGTGGTGCGGTGCGGTGATGGGCTGGATTCCAGTGTCGTACACCGGATCAGACCCGTGAGGCGCGCCAACCGTTGCATCCCCCACCCGCCAGCCCCGCCCGCCAAGCCCCGTTCGAGGTATTCCTCGACCACCGGGGGTCGATCAATACCTCGAACCGGGGGGTGGGGGGTGGGGGGTGGGGCTGGCGGGGTGGGGTCAGGCGGCGGCTTCGCGGGCGAGGAGCCAGGCCTTGGCCTCGGAACCGCCGACGTAGCCGCCCATCGAGCCGTCGGTCCGGACGACGCGGTGGCAGGGGACGACGATGGGCACCGGATTGGACGCGCAGGCGGAGCCGACCGCCCGGACTGCACGGGGACTTCCAGCGCTGCGGGCCACCTCGGCGTACGTCTCGGTCCGGCCGGCCGGGATCGCGCGCAGGTGATCCAGCACCTGGCGCCGGAAGCCGTGGGCGAGCCGCAGGTCGAGCGGCACGTCGACCGAGCTCCGCGACCCCGCGAAGTAGGCGTCGAGCTGGCCGACCACCTCGTCGAGCCCGGCGGCGGTGCGCAGCACGCGGGGGCCGATCCGCCGCGCCAGGTCCGCGAGCACGGAGTCGTGGCCCTGGGCGGCGTAGGCGACGCGGACCAGCCCGGCCTCGGTGGCGGCCAGCAGCAGTGACCCGACGGGGGAGTCGACGACCCGGTAGACGACATCGAGGCTGTGCTCGGCCGTGGCTCGGGCGACGAGACGCTCGCGCAGCCCCTTCGGCACCTCCCCGGGGCCGAAGGACGACGGGTCGAACCCGGCGGGCAGCAGTTCAGTGAAGTCAGGCATGAGAGCTCACGTCCTCACGTGCGAGGTAGGTGCGGCGGAGAGCGGCGATCCCGTCGGCGGCGGCTCGGCGTGCGGCGGCCTCGGTGCCGCCGACCACGGCCGCGACCTCGACATAGGGGAGCCCGGCGACGTGGTGGTAGGCGACGCACTGGCGCTGCTTGGGTGGGAGGTCGGCGAGGGCCTGCCAGAGCCGCCCGTCGGCCAGGGCGTCCTCGGGCCGTTGGGGGCCCGGGCCACGGGGCTCCGGCACGGCGTCGACGGGGACAGCGCGACGGCCCGTCGCCCGGTGCACGTCGATCGCCTTCCGGTGCGCGATGGTGACGAGCCAGGCCCGGACGTTGGCTTCCTCCGGCAGGTCGGGCCAGGCGCGCAGGGCGGCGAGGAAGGTCTCGGACCACGCGTCGTCCGCGTCCATCGGGCCCAACGTCGCGCGGCACACCCGCAGCACTGTGGGGCCGTGCTCGCTGACGACGCGCTCGAACGGTTCCTTCATGCCAGGTTGACGCTCCGGGTCGGGCGGATGTGAGGTGGCACCCAGTGTGACGTGCGAGCGGGAGCCGGCCCAGCGGCATACGGCCGAGGTGTCAGAAGAGCCGGCCCGCCTCGCCCGCGGCGGGCTCCTCCAGCGCGAGGAGGAAGCGTTTGCGGTCGAGGCCGCCGGCATAGCCGACGAGGGACCCGTCGCTGCCGATGACCCGGTGGCAGGGCACGACGATGGCGATCGGGTTGCGCCCGTTGGCCGTGCCGACGGCCTGGGCGAGGTTGCGGTCGCCCAGGGCTCGGGCGAGGTCGCCGTAGGTGCGCGTCTCGCCGTAGGGGATCTCGCGCAGCCGGCTCCACACCCGCTGGTGGAAGGCGTCGCCGTGCGGCGCGAGCGGCAGGTCGAAATCGCGCAGCTCCCCGGCGAAGTAGGCCTCGAGCTGCCCGGCGGCCGACGCGAACGGCTCTTCGTCGAGCGGCGCTGGCGGACCGAACACCTCAGGATCGGCGGGTCGGTACTTGGCCGCATCCATGAGCAGGTGCGAGATGCCCGCCTCGGTCGCGACGACGGTGAGGTCGCCGATCGGGGACGGCAGGACGACGTGCCGGGCGGTCATGCCCCCGAGGGCGACGTCGGGTGCTCCCGGCGGAGCAGGTCGTCGTGGGTCGGCACGGGGAACTCCGCTGTGTAGTCGCCGTAGGCCCGAGGATCCTCGGACGGCTCGAGGTGGCAGGTGATGGCCAGGTCCGTGAACTGCTCCTGCAGCGCAGCCTCGACCTCCTCGACGAGGTCGTGGCCCCGCTGCACCGACCACTCGCCCGGGACGAGGACGTGCACCTCGGCGAACCGGTGGTGCCCCGAGACCCGGGTGCGCAGGGCGTGGAAGTGGACGTCCTTGGTGACGAACCCGGCAAGGATGTCGGCGATCGTCCGGTTGTCCTCCTTGCTCAGGGCCACGTCCATCAGGCCCTCGGTCGACTCACGGATCAGCTTCCAGCCGGTCCAGATGATGTTGAGCCCGACGAGGAAGGCGACGACGGGGTCGAGTCGGTCGATCCCGGTCAGCGCGACGATGATGACGCCGACAATGACGCCGGCCGACGTCCAGACATCGGTGAAGAGGTGCTTGCCGTCCGCGGTCAGCGTGAGCGAGCGGTAGCGCCGACCGGCCCGCACGAGGATCAGCGCCACCACGCCGTTGACGACCGAGGCGACGACGGAGACCGCGAGGCCGACCCCGACGTTCTCGATGGGGCGGGGGTTGATGAACCGCTCCACTGACGTGACGAGGATGACGAGGGCGGCGACGAAGATCATCAGCCCCTCGAGCGCCGCCGAGAAGTACTCGGCCTTGGTGTGCCCGAAGTGGTGGTTCTTGTCCGCCGGCATCGCCGCCACCCGCAGGGCGATGAGGACGGCCACGGCCGCCACGAGGTTGACGACCGACTCCGCCGCGTCGGAGAGCAGACCGACCGAGCCGGTGATCTGCCAGGCGATCGTCTTGAGCGTGATGGTGGCGATCGCGGCTGCAATGGACAACCACGCGAAGCGGCTCAGGTCGCGGGTCTCGAGGGGCACCTGACCAGTCTGCCAAACCAGGCTGACAGTGGTCCGCCCGTGTCACGGTGTGGGGTCACGCCCAAGTGGGTAGGAGGTCTGCAACCCAGCCACCGCAACGGAAGGAACGGATCATGGGTGCGACTGACAAGGCGAGGAACATGGCCGAGGACCTCGGCGGCAAGGCCAAGGAGGCCGTCGGCGACCTGACCGACAACGAGCGCCTCGAGGCCGAGGGCCAGCGGGACCAGGCCGAGGCCGACCTCAAGCAGCGCGGCGAGCAGCTCAAGGACGCGGGCGAGGACGTCAAGGACGCCTTCCGCGGCTGAGCTCCACCGACTGGTGGGCCGGGCTTCGTGGAGGGGGCCTGGCCCACCACCTCTGCAACACACCCGCTCACCGCGTGCACCTGCCGTCTCCAGACGGCACCCGCACGTGGTGAGCGGGTGTGTTGCGTCTGAGGCGGGTCGGGCGGTGCGCGAGAATCTTTTTTCGCAAAAGGTGTAAAGACTTCTCGCGGACGGACACAGATGGGCATGGCGACGGGTGGTGACGCGTCGGACCAGCAACGGTTCGCGCTGATCTACCAGAGCAACTACGCACCGATCCACGCGTACGTCGCTCGTCGCCTACGGGATCGGGGTCTGACAGACGACGTGACGGCTGAGGTCTTCACGGTCGCCTGGCGGCGCCTCGATGACATACCGAGTCCCATCGGGGGATGGCTCTTCGGGGTGGCCCGGAACGTCGTCATGGCGACGAACCGGGCCACCGTCCCGGACCCGCTCGATCTCGTCGAGGAGGCGTTGGCAGCACGGGAGGCAGACCCTTCCGCGCGGGCCGTCGACCGAAGCGAGCTCGAACGGGTGGCGGAGGCGCTGGCAACGCTCAGCGACTCCGACCGGGAGCTCCTTCTCCTGATGGCGTGGGAGGGCTTGCCTCTCGCACAGCTCGCCGAAGCGCTGGAGTGCAGTGTGGCCGCTGCTGGGGTGCGGCTACACCGGGCGCGCCAGCGCCTCCGGCGAGCTGTGGACCACGCCGGCGCCACACGCAGGGGTTCGACCAGTACCTCGAGGTCGTCGGGCACGACCTCGAGCAGGGGTAGGTCGGCAGCGGATCGGGGGGCGTCCCTCCCGGTCCGGCGGGAAAGGGGTGGTCGATCGTGATCGAGCAGGCACTGAAGGAGCTCAACCCCGTCAAGGAGCCGCTCGCGGGGCTGGATGCCGAGAGGGCAGCCGCGGACCTCGAGAGGATCCTGACGCTCCCCAGGGAGACGGTCGCACCCGCTCGCCGTCCCCACCACGCCCACGGTCGGCGACTGGCCGTCATCGGGATCGCCAGCGTGATCGCCGTCGCCCTGGTCGTGGGCCTGCCGCTGCTGCCCTGGCGCACGGCAGCCCCGGCTTTCGCGGCCACGCCCCCGCTGCTCACGGGAGAGCTCGCAACGGGCGTCGCAGGGGCACCGGCCGCGGCTGAGCTCAACCGGCTCGCCGTGGCCGCGGAGCGTTCGTCCGCCCGGGGGCGGCTCGGGAGCCGCTTTGCCACCTGGGACCTCACGACGCGGGTCCACGGCGGCGAGCCCGTGCGGTCCGCCGTGGTGCCCCTCGAGGTGTCTCTCGATGTCGCGGCCGACGGGGCCTGGCGCCGTGTCGCGGCGTACGGGCGGCCGGTGGCTGGTGACGTCAACGCAGCGGAGATACCGCGGCCCGGAGAGATCGAGTCGGACGAGACCTACCCGCGATCCCAGGCCCCGCGGATCTTCCCGGAGCGGCTGGCTGGCGACCCGGCCGGCCTGCGCGAGCAGCTGGCCGCAGCCCACCCCATCGACGACCTCGGCACGGCCGAGCTCGTCGTCGCGTTGACGGACCTCGCCAGGGAGCAGACCCCAGGGCCGCGGTCGCGCGCCGCAGCCCTGCGGCTGCTCGCCGAAGCCGGCGACGTCCGGCAGTTGGGTCCGCTGACGGACCGCCTCGGACGGTCCGGACGTGGCTTCGCCGTCGACTCCGACCTGACCGGCCTGCCGACCCGCTATGTCCTCATCGTGGACCCGCAGACGGGCCGGCTGCTCGCCTCCGAGCAGGTCCTCACGGAGCGGGCCGGCCGCCTCGCCGTGGAGGTGCCGGCCGTCATCTCCTACGTCGTGTTTCGCTGACTGCTAGCAGTTGGTCCGGGTCCAGTACGACATCCGGTCGTTGTCGCTCGTGCCGACCCAGTTGTCGGAGGAGATGCCGTAGTCCTCGACCCACAGCGCCGTGCCGCCGCGGTAGTCCCAGGCGACAATCCGGCTGTCCGGGTTGGTGTTGACCCACGACGACGTCGAGTTGTTGAAACCCCAGTCAGCCGCGTTGTCGGCACACGTGTTGAGGAACTGGAGCCGGCGTCCGCCGAAGCCGGAGTCGGTGTAGAAGCAGTACCACCGGTCGGAGGCGTCGTAGGGGCACCCCGCGATCGACGAGGCCGCGGCCTGGAGATCCTCGGCCAGCCCGGTGGCCAGCGAGCTCGTGCGGATGTTGGCGCCGAGCCCGTTCGGCGCGCGGTCCTCGCCAGGATCCGGGAAGACCACGACGACGTCACCGTCGCGGTAGGCCACGGCGTTGTCGCTGACCTGCACCCCGCCGGGGTGCTCGGCCAGGTAGGCGTCGATCTCGGCCTGCGGGCCGGACGGGTCGGACGGGCTGGCCGTCGCGCCCGGCGCGGCTGCGGCGGCTGCGCTGCCGAGGAGAAGCAGGGCCGTCAGGACGGCGAACAGGCTGGTGACTCGTGTGCGGATGGACATCGGCTTCCCCCTGTAGATGGCGGTGTTCAACGGCGCACCATCCACACTAACCGCGGGGACCGACAGGCCGGCCCGGCTCTCCACCGGGCCGGCCAAGGGCCGTGCCAGTCCGTCAGTACTGGATGACGACCCGTCCGTCGATCTTGCCGTGCTTCATCTCGTCGAACACGGCGTTGATGTCGCCGAGCTCGCGCGTCGCCACGGTGGGGTGGATCAGGCCGCGGGCGTAGAAGTCGAGCGCCTCCGCCATGTCCTGGCGGGTGCCGACGATCGAGCCCCGCACCGTGAGGCCCTTGAGGACGATGTCGAAGATCGGGGCCGGGAAGTCGCCCGCCGGCAGCCCGTTGAAGACGATGGTGCCGCCGCGCCGGGTCATGCCGATGGCCTGGCCGAACGCCGACGGGTGGACCGCGGTCACGAGCACGCCGTGGGCGCCGCCGGTCTGGGCGACGATCGCCTCGGCCGGGTCGCCGTGGAGCGCGTTGACGGTCACCTCGGCGCCGTGCTGCTTGGCGAGGGCCAGCTTGTCGTCGGCGATGTCGACGGCGGCGACGCGCATCCCCATGGCCCGCGCGTACTGCACGGCGACGTGGCCGAGGCCGCCGATGCCGGAGATGACGACCCACTGCCCGGGCTTCGTCTCGGTCATCTTGAGGCCCTTGTAGACCGTCACGCCGGCGCAGAGGATCGGCGCGACCTCGACGGGGTCGGAGCCCTCGGGGATGATCGCCGCGTAGCGGGCGTCGACGAGCATGTACTGCCCGAACGAGCCGTCGACGCTGTAGCCGCCGTTCTGCTGGCTCTCGCAGAGCGTCTCCCAGCCGGTGTTGCAGTACTCGCACTCGCCGCACGCGGTGAAGAGCCAGGCGTTGCCGACAAGCTGCCCGATGCTGAGGTTGGTGACGCCGTCACCGAGGGCTACGACCTCGCCGACGCCCTCGTGGCCGGGGATGAAGGGCGGGGCGGGCTTGACTGGCCAGTCGCCTTCTGCCGCATGGAGGTCCGTGTGGCAGACGCCGCTCGTGACGAGCTTGACGAGGGCCTGCCCTGGGCCGGGCGTGGGGATCGTGACGGTGTCGATGGACAGGTCCTCGCCGAACGCGCGGACCACTGCTGCTTGCATCGTTCCCATGGTGCTTCCTTGGACGTCGTTGTCGTGGTGGGTGCGGTCACGCTAGGGCGGCCAACGTTGCAACGACGTTGCACCCCGACTGTCCACCCCCCACCCGAGGACACGTCTCCTCGGGAGCCGGCTCAGCGGCATACGGCAGTCGTATGCCGCTGGGCTCGGTCGGGTGCCAAGCGGTGTCCCAGCGCTGCGAGGGACGTCACATTCCATCCATCCATGGAATGTCGTAGTCTCGCCGTGTGACGAAGGTGAGTGGCCTGCCGCGATGGCGCTCGGTGCTCGCCGTGGTGGCGCACCCTGACGATGAGTCGTTCGCGCTCGGTGCGGTCCTCGCCGCATTCGCCGACGCGGGCGCACGGGTCTCGGTGCTGTGCCTGACGCGGGGGGAGGCCTCCACCCTCCACGGCGTCGCTGGCGACCTGCTCGAGCTGCGGGGGGTCGAGCTGGCCGCCGCGGCGGACGTCCTCGGTGTCGACGACGTCGAGCTGCTCACCCATCCGGACGGCCGGCTCTCCGGCGTGGCCGTCAGCGCGCTCGCCGCGCAGGTCATCGACACCGCCCGGCGGGTCGCAGCGGACGGGCTCATCGGCTTCGACGTCAACGGCGTCACCGGTCACCCGGACCACGCACAGGCCACTGCCGCGGCCCTGCTGGCGGCGGAGGAGCTGGACCTGCCCGTGCTGGGCTGGACGGTGCCGGAGGCGGTCGCCCAGCGGTTGCGGGACGAGCACGGTGCGCCGTTCGACGGCTACGCCGATGACGAGATCGACCTCGTCGTCCCCGTCGAGCGGTCCCGCCAGCTCGAGGCCGTCGCCTGCCACCCGAGCCAGGCCGTGCCCGGCAGCGTCATGTGGCGCCGCATCGAACTGCTCGGGGACCGAGAGCACCTGCGCCGGCTGCGGGGGCCCGGCGAGGCCTGAACCCTGCCAACCATGGAGGCCGCATGTCCACCAAGAACATCCTGATCATCATCAACGGACCCGCCTACGGAGCCGACGAGACCTTCAACGCGGTCCGTCTGGCCGGGGCCCTCAGCCGACGCGAGGACTGTGCCCCGCGGGTCTTCCTGATGGGCGACGCCGTCACCTGCGCCGTGGCCGGGCAGAAGACACCGGACGGGTACTACTCGCTCGACCGGATGCTGCGGGGCTTCGCGCGACACGGCGGGGACATCGCGTGTTGCGGCACCTGCCTCGACGCCCGGGGCCTCACCGAGGACCACCTCATCGACGAGGCGCGCCGCTCGACGATGGACGAGCTCGCAGCCTGGACCGTCGAGGCCGACCAGGTCCTCACCTTCTGAGCGGGCGCCAGGACCTCCACGCGCATCGCCCTCTCGGCGGGACGGTGCGCCGATACCCGGCCCGTGATGGGGCGAGCCACGACCGCCCGCTCGGACGTGGAAGGGTGGGGCCATGACTGAGGTGCCCCATGTCGTCGCCGTGCTCGGCCAGGGGGTCGTGGATCCTGATCAGCCGGTCGTCACCGCCGACGACCTCGGCCTCACCCGCGGCGACGGCTGCTTCGACTCGGCCCGAGTGCTGACGGACGAGGCCGGGACGGCATCCGTCGTCGACCTCGACGACCATCTCGGCCGACTGGCCCGGTCCGCCCGGGCGCTGGAGATCGACGACCCCGGAGTGGAGGCCTGGCATGACCTCGTCGCGGCCGCGCTCGCCGCGTGGTCGACGCCGGGGGAGGCGATCCTCAAGCTGGTGCTGACCCGCGGGCGCGAATGGCGGTCGTCCGGTCCGACCGCCTTCCTGAGCATCGAGCACCTGCGCGATCTCTGCGTCGGTGAGGTGGGGCCGCCCCGGACGATCACTGCGGTGACGCTCACCCGGGGGCACCCCTCGGATGCCTTCCGCGATGCACCCTGGCTGCTCGGCGGGGTCAAGACGGTGTCCTACGTCGTCAATGTCGCCGCCCGGCGGGAGGCGGCGCGTCGGGGCGCCGACGACGTCATCTTCACGACCACCGACGGGTTCGCCCTGGACGGCCCGACCTCAGGGCTGCTGGTCGCCCGGGACGGTGCCCTGCTGACGACCCCGACGGGGGACACGGGCATCCTCGAGTCCGTCACGGTGGAGGCGGTGCTCGCGGCCGCCCGAGCCGACGGCTGGCCCACCCGCCACGAGCTGGTGCCGGTCGAGGACCTCTACACGGCAGACGGGGTGTGGCTCGTCTCGGCGGGGCGCGGACCGGTGCTCATCACGAAGCTCGACGCCCGGCCATTGGCCGTGGACGATGCCCTGGCCAAGCAGGTGGCCGGCTGGGCCGGCTTCTGACTCCGGCGCCCCGGGTCGCGTCAGCGTGGCGACTCAGGTGCGGCGTCCGGTCTCGAGGACGACCGGACGCGCGTCGTCCAGCATGACCGTGCTCGTCTCGGCGTGCGCGCCGAGCGCAGCAAACGCGGCCGCGTGCAGGGCCTTGGCGTCGGCGGCCGGGTGCAGCAGCACCACGAGGCAGTCGGGGGCCAGCACGCCGGCGAGCGGTTCGAGCTGGCGGCGGACGTCGTGTGGGCGGCCGAGATAGTAGAGGACCTCCGCGAGCACGACGACGTCGATCCCACTCGCTCCCGCCCGCGTGAGGGTGGCCACGGCCCCCGAGAGGTCGCTCTCGAAGACGGAGACGTTGGGGAGGTGACTGGCCCGCAGCCGGGCCGTAGCGACCGCGCGGGCGCTGATGTCCAGACCCACCACCCGCGCCCCGGGGTGCGCCTCGCCCCACGCCCGGAGGTTGTGCCCCTCGGCGCAGCCGACCTCCAGAATCGTCCTCGCGCCCGGGGGGACGCTCGCGACGAGGAACGACCGCTTGCGCACCTCGTAGGGCATGGTGTCGTACTGCCAGGGGTCGTCGGAGCCGCTGAACATCGCCTGGAACACCAACCGTCGCGTCCTGCGCGCCAGAGGATCGGGGAGCGCGGCAACGATCTGGAAGGCGGATCGATGGAGGAGCTCGCCCAGCGCGGAGCCACTTGGCTCCAGCGTCTGAGCGACAACATTCTCAAGGGGTGTGGTGAGTCTGGCCATGAGGGACGAGGCAGCCCAGCCCGCCAGCATCCCCACCCGCCACAGGACAACCGTGCCCACGGCGAGCGCCGCAGAGCTGCCGATCCCGAGCAGCAGCCCGGCCAGGACGGCATCGGCAACACCAGCGCCGCCGGCGGGATGGCGCAACAGCGTCAGCAGCCGCGCCACGGTTGCCGCCGCGAAGACCTCGAGGCCGCTGATCTCAACGCCCTCCGTGTGCCCGAGCGCGAGCGCCGCGGCCGCGACGGAGCCTGCCAGTGCGAGCTCCCCGACCAGGGCGGCCAACCCGAGGTGTGGTCCGCGGCTGGTCAGCCAGCGGCCGGTTGCCTCCTTGGACTGGTGCGCCTGGCGCACCACCACCCCGGACACTGTGGCAGCGAGCAGGGCCACCGCCGAGGCGGCACCCACGGCCGAGAAGCCGGGCGGGACGTGGCCTCTCGTGAGAAGCAGGGTCAGCGCCCCGGCGGCCCCCGAGCCGAGGACGAGCAAGGACACGGAGCTGGCGGCTGCTCCCAGGCCCGCCGTGGCGTTCGCTCCGCCCGTCTGCCGGCCAGGGCGGCCTGGCAGGTCCAGCATCAGACGCGGTGCAGCAGCCAAGCACGTCCTGGGGGGTGCTCCGGGAACCGCGGCCCGCACCCGAATGGCCCCCGCTGCCGCCCACGTGGCGATCAGGAGGATCGTCACGACCACGGCCATGACGTCACTGCGCACGACCAGGTCGGTGGCCTCCGCCCACGTAGCGGTCAGCTCCGCTGTCGAGGTCATGGGAGGGAGAATAGCGACGGATTCAACTACTCGACTCGTGATCACGAAACACGTTCCCCGGGGTGTCGACGACGAGCGCCCGCGTCCTCACTCAACTGAACACCAGACGAGCGGTGGCCTCCGAAGCCTCGGCGACCTTGCCGTCCCGATCCGACTCGTCCGCCTCGTCGAGGCAGTCCCGCAGGTGCGCCTGCAGGACGATCAGTCCGACGCCCTGCAGCGCGCGGGTCGCAGCAGCCACCTGGGTCAGGACGTCGATGCAGTAGCGGTCCTGCTCGACCATGCGGGCAATTCCGCGGACCTGCCCCTCGATGCGGTGGAGACGGCTGAGGATCTGAGGCTGGAGGTCTGCGGTCCCCGAGCCTGCGGAGGCGTGGCTCATCATGATCACTTCCGTGCGGGCGGGTTTCCGGTGGTGCCCGCCGTGGCCGGGCAGGCACCACCGGGGCTTCTCAGGTGGTGGCCCCTGCGTACTTGGCGGGGTTCTTCTTGAAGGCGGCGGCGCAGTGGGTGGAGCAGAAGTGGTAGGTCGTGCCGTCATGTTCCACGGTGGCCGCTGCGCTCGCGGGGTCGACGGTCATCCCACAGACGGGGTCTACGACGGTGGATGTGGTGGACATGCTGTGCTCCTTTGGGGTGGGGTGTGCTTCGGTCGCGTCACGTCCGATCTCGACGACTGGGTCGATGGCCGGGATCGTGAAGGTGTCTGGGATCGGCTGGGTCGTGAACGTCTTGAGCCGGTTGGCGTTGGCGACGACGGACAGCGAGGACAGGGCCATCGCGGCCGCGGCGATCATCGGGCTGAGGGTCAGTCCGAAGGCGGGGTAGAGGGCACCGGCGGCGACCGGTATGCCGAGCCCGTTGTAGACGAACGCGAACACCAGGTTCTGCTTGATGTTGCGCATCGTCGCCCGCGACAGGTCGACTGCGGTGACGACGCCCGACAGGGCCCCGGAGATCAGCGTGATGTCGGAGGACTCGATGGCGACGTCGGTGCCGGTCCCGATGGCCGAGCCGACGTCGGCCTGGGCCAGAGCCGGGGCGTCGTTGATGCCGTCGCCGACCATGCCGACGACCTTGCCCTCGGCCTGCAGGCGCTTCACCTCGGCCGCCTTGTGCTCGGGGAGCACCTCGGCAACGACCCGGCGGATGCCGACCTGCCGGGCGATGGCGGCTGCGGTGGCTCGGTTGTCGCCGGTCATCATGACGACCTCGATGCCGCGGGCCTGCAGGGCGCCGACCGCTGCGGCGGAGCCGTCCTTGACGGTGTCGGCGACCCCGATGACGCCGGCGGGCCGGCCGTCGATGGCGGCCAGGATCGGCGTCTTGCCGTCGCGGGCCAGCCGATCGAGGTCGGCCAGCAGCGGGGCCGGGTCGATTGCCGCGCCGGCCAGCAGGCGGGCGTTGCCGACCAGGACCTCGCGCCCGGCGACCAGAGCGCGCACGCCTTGGCCGGTGATCGAGTCGAACGCGGTCACCTCAGGAAGGGCCAGGCCCTGGTCCCGGGCGCCGGTCACGACCGCGGTGGCCAGCGGGTGCTCGGAGGACGCCTCGACGGCCGCGGTGGCCGCCAGGAGCTCCTCGGGCGTGACACCCTCGGTGGGCAGGACGTCGGTCAGGGCAGGCGTGCCGTTCGTGACGGTGCCGGTCTTGTCCAGCACGATGGTGTCCAGCTTGTGGGCGGTCTCGAGGGCCTCCGCGGAGCGGATCAGGATGCCATGGGCAGCGCCCTTGCCGGTGCCGACGGTGATCGACATCGGGGTCGCCAGCCCCAAGGCACAGGGGCAGGCGATGATCAGGACCGACACCGCGGCGACCAGGGCAAAGACGAACGCCGGCGGCGGCCCGACCAGCGCCCAGATCACGAAGGCCCAGATCGCGATTGCGATCACGGCCGGGACGAAGTAGCCGGAGACCGTGTCGGCCAAGCGCTGGATCGGGGCCTTTGAGCCCTGCGCCTCACGCACCAGCTTGATGATCTGGGCCAGCATCGTCTCGCCGCCAACCCTGGTCGCGGTGTAGCGGAACGAGCCGGTCTGGTTGATGGTCGCGCCGATGACGGTGTCGCCCGCGGTCTTGCCGACCGGGATCGGCTCCCCAGTGACCATCGACTCATCCACGGAAGACCTGCCGTCGATGACCTGACCGTCCACGGGCAGCTTCTCGCCGGGACGGACCACGACGACATCACCCACGACGACCTCGTCGATCGACACCTCCAGCTCGACGCTGCCACGCACGACGCGGGCGGTGCGCGGCTGCAGCCCGATCAGGGTGCGGATCGCCTCGCCCGTGCCGGCCTTGGCCCTGGTCTCCAGCAGCCGCCCCAAGAGGATGAGGGTGATGATGACTCCGACAGCCTCGTAGTACACCTCGCGGACGTTCTCCGGGAGGACCCCCGGCGCGAACGTCACGACCAGGCTGTACCCGAACGCCGCGAACGTGCCCAGCGTGATGAGGGAGTTCATGTCCGCGGTCCGGTGCGACAGGGCGAGCCAGCCGGTGCGGTGGATCGGCCACCCGGTGTAGAACATCACCGGGGCGATCATCGCCAGCTGGACCCACGGGTTCATCAGGAGCTCCGGGACCCAGGTGGCACCGAGGAGCTCGATCGCCATCACCGCCAACAGCACGGGTGCCGTCAGGATCGCGCCCGTGACGACCCGGCGGGTCAGGTCCGCGATCTCGGCTCGACGCTCGAGCGCCTCGGCGTCCTCATCCGGCTCCCGTCGCGCAGCGGGGACGGCGCCGCTGGGGTGATCCTGTCGTGTTTCGTCGTGCGGTGGCATCGTCGGTGGCATCGTCGGTGGCGTCGTCGGTGGCATCGTCGGTGGCTCCAGGACGGCCAGGGATGTGCCGGTGCCGGTGTCCCCCGTGGGCGGCGCCGACGAACTGCCGGCCACGCGAAGGGTCCCCCTCAACATGTTCATCCCGCAGGCGAACTGGTATTCCCCCGTGTCCCGGGGCGTGAACTTCACGGCGGTCGTGGTGTAGGCCGGCAGGGTCTGGTTGACCTTGAAGTCGGGTATGACTACCCGGGAGGAACAGTCGCCAGCTTCCTGCCGGTCGAAGAGCAGTCGCACCGGGATGCCGGCACGGACCTCGATGAGGTCGGGGCTGTATCCGCCTCGGACGCTCACCTGCACGACCTGGATGCCGTCCTCCACGCTCGCTCGACGTGACTTCTTCGGGGCGAAGAAGTACCAGGCGAGCAGGCCGGTGAGTGCGGTCGCCGACAAGAGGATGGCGCCGTCACTGAGGCTCATCCGATCCACCTCCATTGCGTCATACCCGTAGGGGGTAAGGGTTTCAAGACCAGTGAAGGCGCTGCAGATGGAGGTGTCTCAGGGGCGCGGGTCAAGATCTGATGAAGAGACCACGTCAACGACGTCGTATGCCGCTGGGCTCGTTCCCGATGCCAGCCCGCCGATGAAGCGGGCTGGGTCGAGAACGACTGATCTTGACCGAATCTTGAGGGTTCCTGAACAGGACGCTGACTCGGCCCTGTGAGGCTTGGTCGCCTTGGTCACCCCTGTCTGGAAGGACTCCTCCACCCCATGCGCCGGATCTCCCACCCCCTTGTCAGTCGCCGCTCCGCCATCCTCGGTGGCCTGGGCATCGCCGGAATGGGAGCCCTGACGGCCTGCGCCGAATCGGTGTCCCCGGGCGGACCCGCACCGGCTCCGACCTTCGGCCCACCGACCTCCCTGGCTCCGACGGGCGGGCAACGGGTGGTCACCGCGGCACTGACTCCGCAGCCGGTCGATCTCGACCTCGGAGGGCTGACGGTCCGGACGTGGGCCTACGGAGACCGGCTGCCCGGCCAGGTGATCAGGGCGTCCGCCGGTGATCTCCTGCGCGTGTCGGTGGACAACCGGCTGCCCACCGACACCTCGGTGCACTGGCACGGGATCCGGCTGCGGCCGGCCGCCGACGGGGTCCCGGGGGTCACCCAGGACCCCATCAAGGCCGGCACGACGTACGTCTACGAGTTCACGGCTCCCGACCCCGGCACCTACTTCTTCCACCCGCATACCGGAGCCCAGCTCGACCGCGGCCTCTACGCGCCGCTCATCATCGACGACCCGCAGGAGCCCGGCGGCTATGACGCGGAGTGGGTCGTCGTCCTCGACGACTGGATCGACGGCACCGGGACCACCCCCGACGACATCCTCGAGAAGCTCCTGGGTGACGGCGGCGCCATGGGCATGGGCCACGGGTCGATGGACCACGGGTCCATGGGCAGCGGCGCGACCGGTAGCGGCTCGACCGGGATGGGCGACATGGACCACGGGTCGATGCCGATGGGGGCCGACCCGTTCGGCGACGCGGGCGACGTCGCCTACCCCTACTACCTCGTCAACGGACGGCTCCCGACTGCGCCCGAGACCTTCACCGCGAAGCCCGGCCAGCGAGTCCGCATCCGGATCATCAACGCGGCCTCGGACACGATCTTCAGCGTTGCACTCGGCGGCCATGACCTGACCGTGACGCACAGCGACGGCTTTCCCGTGGTCCCGGTCGAGACGCGGGCGCTCTACATCGGGATGGGGGAGCGCTACGACGTGACCGTCACCCTCGCGGAGGGTGTGTTCCCCTTGCATGCGGCTCCCTTCGGGAAGCAGGGCGACGCCATGGCGCTGGTGCGCACAGCATCCGGGACCGCGCCCACCGTGGACCGGCTCGAGCCGGTCCCCGCCGCACGGGTCCTGCTCGGGTCCGATCTGCGCCCCGCCGAGTCGGCCCGCCTCGACCGGCGCGCTCCCGACGCCACCGTCGACCTCACCCTGGACGGACAGATGCAGCCCTACCAGTGGGGAATGAACGGCGCTCCCTTCGGCAAGAACGCGCCGTTGTCCGTCAAGGAGGGCCAGCGCCTACGCATCAACGTCGTCAACCGCACGATGATGACCCACCCCGTCCACCTGCACGGCCACACCTTCGCGCTCGCGGACTCCGGGCTGCGCAAGGACACGGTGCTGTTGCGGCCCATGGAGTCCCGCCCCATCGAGCTCGACGCGGACAACCCCGGCGACTGGATGATCCACTGCCACAACATCTACCACGCCGAGGCGGGGATGATGATCAAGCTCAGCTACGAGAAGTCGGGTCAGTGACCTCCAGCCGGAGGGCCCGTCGAGAGGTCTGGGGCGCGGTCAGGTCTCGGTCCGCGCGGTGGCCGAGCGCTTGAGCAAGCTGGTGGTCCGCAGTGGGAGAGCCACCGTGAAGGTGGCTCCCCGCCCGGGGCCGCTGCTCGACGCGGTCAGGCCGCCACCGTGGGCGTCGACGATCGCTCGGCTGATGGTGAGCCCGATGCCGGATCCGCTCCGGTCGCGGTCCCGGGCGGAGTCCCCGCGGTAGAACCGCTCGAACACATGAGGCAGCTGCTCGGGCGTGATGCCCTCGCCGTTGTCCGCGACCACGATCTCGACCTCGTTCGAGGTCTGGCGGGCGTAGAGGCGAACCGAGCCGCCCGAGGGCGTGTGCCGCAAGGCATTGCCGAGCAGGTTGTCGAGGACCTGGCCCATCCGGCGACGGTCGACCTGGACCGTCGCACCGGGCGCGCTCTGGGCGTCGGCAACGAGGTTCACCCCGCGGCGGGCATACGCCTCCCGCTGCCCCTCGCCGGCGGACCAGACGAGGTCGCCGACCGGCACGGCGTCGAGCTCGAGCGCGAGGCGTCCCTCCTCCGCGCGTGATACGTCGTCCATGTCCGCGCTCAGCTGCGCCAGTCGCTCGGTCGCGTCGGTCATGACCCGGTCGGTGTGCTCGTCCCAGGCCCTGACGCCGGTCCGCAACCCCTCGGTCGACAGCTTCAGCGTCGTGATCGGCGTCCTCATCTCGTGAGCGAGGTCGGACAGCAGCCGTCGTCGCGTGTCCTCGGTCTGCTCCAGCTGGCTGGCCATGAGGTTGAAAGCGGCCCCGAGCGTGTCGAGCTCGGGGCCCGAGCCCCACTCGGAGACCCGCGCCTCGAAGTGGCCTCGGGAGATCTCCGTGGCCGCCTGGGTCAGCGCTGTCAGGGGAGCCTGCAGCCGGCGAGTGACGTACCAGGTCACCGCCGCGGCGCAGGCAAGCGCGATGATCAGGGCTACTCCGAGCGAGACCACTGAGGCGTCGCGGTAGGCCCGCTCGATATGGACCAGCTCGGGCGAGCTGTCGGTGTGCCCCGACGCCAGGAGGTGCTGGTGGAAGAGGGAGGGGCCGACGAGAAGGGCTACGAGCCCAGCGGTCAGGATGCTCGCGGCGAGCACCAGAACCTGCGCGAGCATCAACCGGGAGGCTAGCCCTCTGGGCGCTCTCACCGGAGTCACCCCTTGCCCATGCGGTAGCCGACGCCGCGCACGGTCTCGACGTACGTGGCCGTCGCGGCGCTGTCGTCGAGCTTGCTCCGCAGGTGCCCGATGTGCACGTCGACGATGTGGTCGTCACCCACCCAGCCGGTGTCCCAGACCTCGTCGATGATCTGGCGACGGGAGAAGACGTGCCGAGGTCGACTGGACAGGACGTCGAGGATGTCGAACTCGGTCCGCGTCAGCGCCACCCTCCTCCCGCTGACTTCGACCTCCCGGCTGCTGGAGTCGATCGTCAGATCGCCGAAGGCTCGTGGTGGCTCCTCCGGCGCCTGCTCCCGCGGCGACTGGCTCGAGCGCCAGGGGCGTCGCAGCACCGCCTGGATGCGGGCCAGCAGCTCGAGGGCGCTGAACGGCTTGGTGATGTAGTCGTCGGCGCCGACCGACAGGCCGACGACGCGGGAGATCTCGTCTCCGCGGGCGGTGAGCATGAGGATGTAGCACTCCGAGAAGGTGCGCACCTGGCGACACACCTCGACGCCGTCGAAGCCAGGCAGTCCCAGGTCGAGCACGATGACGTCTGGGTCCATCTGTCTGGCGGCCGCGACGGCGTCCGGGCCGCTGTAGGCCTCCGCCACGACATACCCGGCCTTGGTCACATGCGCGGCCACCAGCTCGGCGATGTCGCGCTCGTCATCGACGACGAGGACCCGTGCGGCCTGGGCAGCTGACCCTGCTCCCGATGTCTGCATGGGCCCAGTCTGACGTCTCGGTCGAGCGTGGTTCCCCGCACGGGGAGCTCCGGGGACATTCTTCGTCAAACCTTGACCCCATCTCGTGCTGGCGCAAACCGCAGCGGGTCAGAGTGGTCCCATCACGACGAACGCAGTCACGACGAACGCAGTCACGAGAGGGGCAGCCATGTGGAACGACTGGACCGGCCACGGCATGGACGGCTGGATGTGGTTGGCCATGGTCCTCTCCGTGCTGGCCGTCTGGGCTCTCGTCGCCGTGGCTGTCCGATCCCTCGTCAACGGCGGGTCCGACCGACCCACCCTGCCCGCGTCCGGGAACGGCGAGTCCCTGCGTCTGCTCGACGAGCGGCTCGCGCAGGGCGAGATCACCATCGAGCAGTACCAACGCATCAGGGCCGCCCTGACGCGCACGCCCTGACCCTCGGTCGCCGGCCAGCCGAGGCCGGGCGTTCTTGACCCGACCTTGACTGAACGCCGTGGTTGGCCTTCACCGGCGGGAGGCAGTCTCGGACCAGGTGGACCGCCACCACAGTGGACGGCACCGCGACTGAGGAGAGTGCGATGGGAGACGTCTTCCCGCAGGGCTGGATCGGAGCGCTGCTCGTCATGGTGATGCTGGCCATGCACCTGAGCCGCCACCTCGCACACCGGGACCGCGGCAGGAGAGGGCGTGGCGGCTGCGGCAGCCGTGCCGGCCACGGTGCTGGCCACGGTGCTGGCCACGGTGTCGGCCGGCCGCGCGAGCGGGACGCCGTCGGCCCCGCCGACAGCTCGCCCGTCCCGCAGCGGGACGCCTTGGGGCTGCCTCACGCACCACACGATCCGTCTGACTGACCGCGACGGCCCCTGCCCGCACCATCTGGTGAGCCATCTCGACCTCCCTGGAGCTGCCCACATGCGTCCGATCCTCTTCTCCGTCCTCGGCTTCGATGTCCAGACCTACGGCGTCAGCAAGGTGCTCGCCGCCTGGGTCGCGGCCCTCCTGCTCGCCCGCGCCTTCGAACGGGGCGGGCTGAACCGGGACCAGGCGTACTCGATGGTGCTCTGGGTGACCGTCTGGGGCTTCGCCGGCGCCAAGGTCTACTACCTGCTGGAGCAGCTGCCCACGCTGACGATGCACGACTTCGGTGGCATGGGATTCACCTGGTATGGCGGCTTCCTCGCTGCCACCGTGGCGGCCCTGGTGATGATCCGGAAGTGGGACCTGCCCCTCGGCTTCGTGGCGGGTGCGCTGGCCGTGCCGCTGTCGGTGGCCTACGCGATCGGCCGCCTCGGCTGTCTCGTGGCGGGCGACGGCACCTTCGGTCGGCCGACGACCCTGCCCTGGGGGATGACGTTCCCCAACGGCGTGGTCTCCACCGACGTTCCGGTCCACCCGACGCCGCTCTACGAGGCCGCCGGTGCCCTGCTCATCGCCGGGATCCTCTGGTGGCTGGGCCGGCGGCGTAACGGGCCCGTGGTCTTCGCCTGGTATCTCGTCCTGAGCGGAGTGGCGCGGTTCCTCGTCGAGTTCCTGCGCACCAACGACGTGACGGTGCTGGGCCTGACGCAGCCGCAGCTGTGGGCTCTCGTGGGTGTCGCTGTCGGGGTGGCCCTCGCGGTGCGGGTCGGCGGGCGGCAGACCAAGCGACCCGTCGGCGACCAGCGCTCGGTCACGCCCGAGGGCGTCCCGGGACCGCACATCCGCCAGGACTCAGGGGTGGCCTGATGCCGACCTGCACCGCTGAGGAGCACCTGCTGCTCGGAGCGTTCGTGCTGGGCGGCCTGTCTGTCGCAGACGTCACGGCGTGCCGTGAGCACCTCCGTCGCTGCCCGGCGTGTGGCGACGAGCTCGCCACGTTCGCAGACCTCCCGGGTCTGCTCGACCGCCTTGCCGGACTGGGCCATGGAACGGGTTACCGGGCTCGACCGGCCCCGCCAGAGGGCACCTGACGCAGAGCACCACACCGAAGCCCCACACCCAGAGCACCACCCAACGACGGGCCTGGGGCCCGCCCGTCGCTCAGTGGTGCTCTTCGTGGTCAACCGGAGTGGTGGTCACGACCGGCGCCGGTGTCGGTGTCGTGGCCGGTGGCTCCTCGGCTCCACCGCCGATGGCCGGGCCGATGACGAACGCGGACAGGGAGAAGAGCGCCGTGAAGACGGCCACGCCGATCGCCGGAGCCCACCTGGTCCGGAACCTGGCGCGCAGCCGCCGGAGCATCGGGATGCTCATCAGCAGACCGACCACATAAAGGACTCCGTTCCCGAGGGCACCGGTCAGGACCGCGGCACCAGCGAGGAAACCGATGTGGTGCATCAGGTGGGGCAGGACGCCGAGCGCCGCCCCGATGCCGGCACGAACCGTCGCCCACACGCCCTTGCCCCGATCAGGGGCGGTGCCCTCGGAGCTCTCCGGAGGGTCACTCGTCTCCGTCACAGCAACGGGAGGGTGGTCAGAGAGGTGGCCGGCCATGGTGTCTCCTCTGTCGTCAGCCTGCTGATAAGCCGTATCGGCCCCAGACTGGGCCATGAGTCCGGGCATGGATCCGTCATGGCGGATCAAGGTGCGGAGAAGATCTGGGCCGAGGAACACCGAACCTTGACCTGCGCTTGACCGCCACAGTGGAGTGCGCGGCGGACGCTGCCATCATGAGCCTCACGCGGTCGCGGCGCGCCCCCTCTGGGCCGCCTGCCTCACCGGCCCGGCTGGATCCGGCCGATGTCACAGTGGTCACGGCCGAGCACTGCCTCCTCTGCGAGGACGCGCTCGCCGAGCTGGGTCGTCGGCAGGACGAGGTCTCGCTGGCCGTCGTCCCGATGGACACGCCGACCGGTCGGGAGCTGGTGGCGAGACACCGGCCGGTGATGTTCCCCCTGGTGCTCGTCGACGGCGCCTTCCTCAGCTCCGGCCGCCTCCCGAGGCGCAAGCTCGACAAGGTCCTGGCGGCTCGCCGCGAAGCGGGGACGAGGCCCTGATGGGAACCGAGCTCCTGGCTACCGGCAGTGTGCTCGCCGCGTTCTTCGCGGGCGGAGTCGCGCTCTTCGCGCCCTGCTGCATCGTCTTCCTCGCCCCCAGCTACCTCGCGGCGGCGGCCAAGAACG
This sequence comes from Intrasporangium calvum, assembly GCF_028446585.1. GTDB lineage: Bacteria > Actinomycetota > Actinomycetes > Actinomycetales > Dermatophilaceae > Intrasporangium > Intrasporangium calvum_A. The sequence continues at coordinate 35,891 of NZ_JAPFQL010000048.1, read as the reverse complement.
AGCGGTGGCGGTTGCTGCCGTTGACGTTCATCTTCGCCGCGGGTCTGGCTCTCGTCCTGGTCCCGATCACTCTGGGCGCGAGCCTGCTGTCCGGGGCCATCGCCAAGTACCACGTGGCGCTCTACTGGGGCGGCGGGCTGCTCATGATCGGACTGGGCCTGCTCGCCCTGTCGGGTCGGATGTGGTCGATGCCGTCGGTTCTCCGGGCGCCCGACACCACCAGAGGAGACAGCGCGACGTTCTTCAGCCTCGGCGTCTTCTCCGGTATCGCGTCGAGCTGCTGCGCGCCCGTCCTGGCCGGCGTCATGACCCTGTCGGCGCTCTCCGGCTCGGCTGTGGGTGGCGTGGGGCTGGGGCTGTCCTTCGTCTTCGGCATGGTGCTGCCTCTCTTCGTCATGGCCCTGGTCTGGGACAAGGCGCACCTGGCCGAGCGGCGTTGGCTCCGGGCGAAGCCGGTCAGCCTGCGGCTGGGCGCCCGCTCCCTACGGACCAACACCGTCAACCTGGCCGTGGCCGTCGCGTTCACGGTCATGGGTATCGCCGTCATCGGTCTCGCCGGCTCGCCGGACATGACGCGCGGCACCGATGCGCAGTACGCGGCCGGCGCCGGGCTCAGCCGGGCGGCGGGCCGGATCCTCGAATGGCTCGACCCGGTGCCCGAGCCGGTCCTGGGGCTCGGGCTGTTCGGCCTGGTCGCCGTGTTCGTCTGGGCGACGCTGCGCGACCGTGGCACGGCCGAGCCGCCGGCGTGCCACACCGACCATCAGCACCACCACACACCTGAAGGGGCGCCGAAGTGACCGGGAAGACCACGACGAGCAGCAGCGCCGCCCACCACGCCCACGAGGTGCGTGCCAAGGCCGAACGGGAGCGGCTGGCGCGCCGCAAGAGAACCCGCCGGCTCCTCTCGGCTGCCCTCGGCGTGGTGGTTCTGGGCCTCATCACGCTCGCACTGGTGCAGGCAGCGCCGACCAGCGAGTCGACCGAGACGACGGCGCCGCCGTTCACCCTGAGCACCACGGCGGGCACGACGGTGTCGCTCTCCGACTACCGCGGCAAGCCGGTGTTGCTCTACTTCAACGAGGGCGCGGGGTGCGGGTCGTGCACCGCGCAGATGGCGGAGATCGAGAAGGATGCCGCGTTCCAGGCGTCGGGGATCACGGTGCTGCCCATCGTGATGAACAAGGTCGAGCAGATCGCCCCTGACCTCCAGTACTTCAGGGTGAAGACCCCGTACCTCCTCGACGACGGGACAGTCTCCAAGGCGTACGGCACCTTGGGGACGGGGATGCACGAGGGCCTTCCGGGCCACGGCTTCGTGCTCATCGACAAGGACGGCGTCCAGCGCTGGTTCGGCAACTACCCGTCGATGTACGTCGCGCCCGCGGAGCTGCTCCAGGAGGTCCGCAGCCGACTCTGACCGCCCGGACCACAGCGCGCGAGCCACCGACCACAGGAGACCACGATGAGCGTCCCACCCAGAACCAACGACTCCTCCGACCACGCCGACCACGCCCAGCACGGCACTGACCACCCCACTGACCACGCTCCCGTGCCCCCACCCACGGGATCGCACGGCTCCGGCCACTCCCGGATGATGTGGCTCATGTGTCTGCCGATGGTGGTCGTCGCCATCGTCCTGATGGCCACGTCGTCGGCTGGGGTGGCGGCCCTGCTGCCGGCTCTCCTGTGCATCGGGATGATGGCCGCGATGATGCGCATGCACGGTGGGGGCGGCCACCACTGATCAGCTGACTACGGGAAATCTTGACCCGGGGGTGCGCGTCATCTTCATGGTGGGGGAGCACTGTGACTCACGACAGCGAAACGGCGACAGCTCGAGGTGAGCGCGATGTCGGCAACTGCCCAGACCTCCGCAGACCGCCCGGCCCCGCCGCTGCCGCCTGATCCAGCGCGTCTGCTGGCTGCGACGGGTGTCCACAAGGCCTACCAGCGGTGGCGCTGGCCGCGGCCGCGACGCGTGCCGGTCCTGATGGGGGCGGACCTGAGCCTCGAACGCGGGGAGGTCGTCGGCCTGGTCGGCGAGAACGGCTCGGGCAAGACGACCCTGATGCGGATCCTCGTCGGCGACCTCGCTGCGGACGCCGGCACGGTGCAGCTGACGGGGACGCTCGGCTACTGTCCGCAGCAGCCGGTCGTCTATCCGAGACTGACCTGCGACGAGCACTTCGAGCTCTTCGGCGGCGCCTACCGGATGACGGCAGCGCGACTGCACGAGGCGCGGCTCGCCCTCTACGAAGAGCTCGGTTTCGAGCGGTTCGCGGCCACGCGGGCGGACCAGCTCTCCGGAGGCACACTCGCCAAGCTCAACCTCGGTCTGGCGCTCCTGCCCGACCCGGACATCCTGCTGCTCGACGAGCCCTACGCCGGCTTCGACTGGGACACGTACCAGAAGTTCTGGGGCCTGGTCGCGCAGCGCCGGGCTCGCGGTCGCAGCGTGCTCATCGTCAGCCACTTCATCGCTGACCAGCAGCGGTTCGACCGCATCGTCACGCTCCGCGAAGGCAGGGCGTGGTCGGTGTGACAGCCCTCCTGCTCGAACGCCGTTTCCTCGCCGACTACGCCAGGACCGGCACCAATCTGCTCCTGCTGCTCCTCGTGCCGGTGACGTTCGTCCTCGTCGCCGCCCCGACCCTGGCGGACGCGGCCGAGGTGCTGGGAGGCGCGACGGGCGGAGCCAGCATGGAGACGGCGACGGCCGGGTGGGCGGCCGGCTTCCTCACGGGAATCGCCATGTACTTCCAGGTGGCGTCCTCCCGGGCGACCGACCGGCGGCTCGTGCTCGCCGGTCTCGCTCCCGGCCGCCTCGCGGCGGCCCGGCTCCTCACCGGCGGCGTCCTCGCCGCCGGTGCGACGGCAGCAGCGCTCGTTCCCCTCGCCGCGAGGCAGAGCCTGTCCCAGCCGGTCAGGGTCGTCGTGGGCACGGCGATGTTCGCGGTCGTCTACCTGGCCATCGGGGCGCTGATCGGGGCGCTCGTGCCCACGCCGGTCAACGGCAGCGTGCTGCTCCTCTTCGTGTGGATCCTCGATGTCTTCTTCGGCCCGGCGCTGAGCGGCTCGACGTCACCGCTGTTGCGCGTCCTGCCCACCCACTTCATCTCGTTGTGGACGATCGACCAGCCGCCCGGGCACGCGGGACCGGGCACGCTGACGTGGTCGGCGCTGTGGCTCGTCGCCGCCCTCGCCGCGGCCCACGTCGTCGTGGGCGCCACGCCGGGCCGCGCGAGGGGTCCCGCGTCGCGGCGAGCGGGACAGCTCCGGACCGGGTTGCGGATGGGCGTGCGCGACTGGGGCCGGACACCCCTGCTCTGGCTGCTTCTCGCGGCCGTGCCGGCCGTCTTCATCCTCCTGTCGGCGGCGATCACCCCGCATGGCATCTCGCGTGTCGTCGTACGGGAGGACGGGGTGGAGACGACGACGCTGCTCGACCCTGCGGTGATCCATCCCGGCACGATGGCTCCCGAGGCGATCGCCTCGCTGGCCGCCCTCGTGGGCGTCTTCATCGTCCTCGACGCGCGGGCCGGCGACAGGAGACTCGTCCTCGCTGGACAGCGCGCCATCGTCGCGGTGCTCACTCGGATGCTCCTGGTGCTCCTCGCGGCCGCGGTGGTGACGGCGGCTTCCCTCGGGGTGACCGCCACCGTCTTCACGGCAGCACAGTGGGGGATCTACGCCTGGGGAAGCGTCCTCATCGCGGTGACCTACGGCCTCATCGGCATGCTGCTCGGTCCGATCTTCGGGCGGGTCTCGGGAGTCTTCATGGCGTTCCTCGTGCCGTTCATCGACCTCGGACTCGGGCAGAGTCCGATGCTGGGCGGAGAGCCGCCTGTCTGGGCGCGGTGGCTGCCCGGCTACTCGGGCATGCGCGTCCTCATCGACGGCGGCCTCACCACCGGGTTCGACGAGGGCGCTCAGCTCGCCGTGGGCCTCCTCTGGGTGGGGGCGCTGGCCGTCCTCGTCGCGGTCCTGTTGAGGAGAGGCTTCGGCGGCCGGCCGAGCGCCAGGACAACAGGAGAGTCGTATGCCGCTGGGCTCAGGCCCGGCCGCAACGTCGCGTGATGTTTGGGAGCAGTTCCTCATCGTCTGGACGTCCTCTGTTGCGAGGTGGCGGAATCCCGCGGCGCCGCGGCGGAGATCCCGTTCGAGGACATGAAGGAGCGGATGCTCTTCGCCGAGGCTCTCGAGACCGTCAAGTGCTTCGACGAGGGCGTGCTGCGCTCCGTCGAGGACGCCAACGTCGGCTCCATCCTCGGGATCGGCTTCCCCGCGTGGACCGGTGGCGTCGCCCAGTACGTCGAGGGCTACCCGGGTGGCGTGGCCGGGTTCGTCGCCCGAGCGCGCGAGCTGGCCGAGCGCTACGGCGATCGCTTCCTGCCGCCGGCCTCCCTCGTCGCCCGCGCCGAGGCGGAGCCCGCTGCCTGACGGCAGCACCACACTCAGGACGTATACCGCTGGGCTCAGCCCCGCCGGGACCTCGCGGTCGAGCGGGGGCCGGCTCAGCGGCATACGTCATCGGGGTTGTCGGCATGGGCGGCCCGGACGGCGGCGACGTCGTTGTGGCGTCGTGACCCCTGTGACGGAGGGAACGCGTCCGCGGCTCGTCCGAGGCAGTGGGTCAGCAGGACAATCCGAGGGTGAGCGTGATCAGCCGCTCCCGCACCGATGCTGGCCTCTGGGCGAAGTTGGCCTTGGCGGCGGCGGCCTGGGGCTTCGCCTACTGGGCAACGAGCGGTTGTGGACCTGGCTCGTCCGGGACGTCATCGGGTGGGACCTCCTGGGCCGGCTCGGCGGCGGGGTCCACTTCTTCCTTTATGACACCGTCAAGATCTTCCTCCTGCTGACCGGGCTCATGTTCCTCATCGGGCTGCTTCGGGCGAGCCTCGACCTCGACCGGGCGCGCGACTTCCTCCAGGGCAGGGGCCTCTTCGCCGGCCTCGTCCTCGCGGTCTTCCTGGGTGTGGTCACCCCGTTCTGCTCGTGCAGCTCGATCCCGCTCTTCATCGGGTTCGTCGCGGGCGGCATCCCGCTGTCGATCACGCTGACCTTCCTGGTCGCGTCCCCCCTCGTGTCCGAGATCGCCGCCATCATGATCGGCGACCAGTTCGGCTGGAACGTCGCGGCCGCCTACGTCATCGCCGGCTCGTTCATCGCGCTGGTGATCGGCTGGGTCTTCTCGCGGTTCCACCTGGAGCGGTGGGTCGAGGAGATGGTCTTCGCCACCCGGATCGGGCGGCTGCGCGCGGGCGGCCACCAGCCGAGCTGGCGGGAACGGGTCGACGCGGCAGTCGCCGAGGCGCGGGACATCTTCACCACGGTCTGGAAGTGGGTCCTGGCCGGTGTCGCGATGGGTGCCGTCATCCACGGCTGGCTCCCCGAGGACTTCTTTGCCACCTACGCCGGTCCTGACAATCCCTTCGCCGTGCTCGTCGCGACCCTTGCCGGGGTGCCCCTCTACGTCAACGGCGCCGGCGTCGTGCCGATCGCCGAGGCGCTGTGGGCCAAGGGCATGTCACTTGGCACCGTGATGGCGCTGACCATGAGCGCCATCGCCCTGTCCATCCCGCAAGCGATCATGCTGCGCCGCGTCCTCAAGCCACCCCTGCTCGCGCTCTTCTTCGGGTCCGTCATCGTCGGCATCGTCGTGATCGGCTACCTGTTCAACGCGATCTTCCCCTGAGGCCACCCATCGTCCACAGCGAAAGGACTTCGTGATGATCATCAAGATCCTCGGCCCCGGTTGCGCCAACTGCCACAACCTGGAGAAGAACACGCGGGCCGCCTTGGCGGACAGCGGCATCGAGGCGACGCTCGAGCAGGTCACCGACTACGGCGAGATCGCCGGCTACGGCGTGATGAAGACGCCAGGCCTGGTCGTCGACGAGGAGGTCGTCGTCTCCGGGAGGGTGCCGAAGCCGGCCGAGATCGCCGAGCTGCTGGCCGCACGCGCCTGAAGGCGGCACTCCGTGCAGGCGGAGCGAGTGGTGTCACACCCGACGGGCCTCCCGCAATGATCGAACAGGCGCGATGATCGTCACCGACCGTCGCGGTGCAGCGCCACCGCGTCCAGCATCGCCTCGAAGGAGATCGCGACCGTGCCCTCATCATCGACAGACCGGCGTGGCGTCGCATCGGCAACCGCGACGGACGACGGAGCGTCGGCTGCGCCGTCCTCCGTCATCGACGGCGAGATCACGCGGACCGTGCGCGCCGTGCGGGCCATGGTTGCCGTCCTCGTTGCCGGCGCCATCGTCGCGGGTGTGGTGAGGGGCCTATCGACCGGCGCTGAGGGCGTGGGTGCCCTGGTCGACGGTCTGCTCCTCGCGCAGATCGTCCTGAGCGCGGTGCTGATCCTGCTCGGCAGCCTCGTCGAGGGATTCGGGTTCGGCCTGTCGCTGGGCACCCACTGGCCCTACACCCGAAACATCTTCGTGCTGCTGCTGCGTGGTGACCCGGAGGCCGCCCACCGCATCGTGGCCACGCTCGTCGGGCTGATCGGCGTGGCCCTGGTGCTCCTCGCGCCGCAGTCCTCCACGCTGTCCGGGCTCGCCCTCGTCGTCGCAACCGCGTTGTTCGGCATCGGCACGCTGCACGTGCTCGCCGGCCGGCTGCCGTCGGTCGTGCACGGCATCCACGGGTTGCTCGCGTACGGCGTGTTCCTCGCCTACCTCGCGATGCTGGTGGGGCACGGCGACGGGTTCTGGACCTTCGTGGCCGAGACGGGCCCGCTGCACGTGGTGGTCGTGGTGGTGCTGCTCGGTGGGATGGCGACCGGTCAACGAGGGTTCGGGACGGCGTTCGGGGAGTTCGTCCTGCCCCGCCGCGCCCGACACTGGGTGTTCGTGATCCATCTGGTCGCCGCGCTCGGCCTGGTGGCGATGCTCGGTAGGTCGTTCGGCGCCTACCCCGTGGCGTTCTACTTCGTCGTCGTGCAGATCCTCGCGGGCTTCCTGCTCTTCCACGCCGTCAACCTCCAGCCGAAGGCCCCCGGCCTGACCGTCGCGTTCCATCAGGCGATGGCTCTGGCCATCACGACAGCGATCGTCGTCGCCTGAGCGGCAGCCACGGTGGCTCAGCGGGCCACCGCCTGGCGAGTAGCGTGGTGTGACAACTCCTCCTGAAGCTTGGACGGCCGCCGAAGGGCAGGGCAATGGAAGCGTCAACGTCGGAAGCGTCAACGTCGGAAGCGTCAACGTCGGATGCGGACGCTGAGGAGCTGCCCCTCGGCGTCCTGCTCTTCATCCCTTCCCGGGCGATGGAAGCCGCGACCATGGAGGGACTCGCTCGGGCCGGCTACACCGACATGACGGTCGCGCAAGCGCGCATCGCCGCCCAGATCGAGCGGGGCGGGTCGCGCATCACCCGGCTCGCCGCCGCCGCCCAGGTCACCAAGCAGACTGCCGGCTTCCTGGTCAAGCAACTCGAACAAGCGGGCTACGTCGAACGAGTCCCCGACCCGACCGACGGCCGCGCCCAGCTCGTCAAGGTCGCCGCCCGAGGCCACGCGGCACGAGCCGAGGTGGTCCCTGCGCTCGAGGAGGTCGAAGCACAATGGACGGCCCACATCGGGCCGGAGCGAATGGCGCAACTTCGCGAGACGCTGAAGATGTTGCGCGAGATCACTGACCCCTTCCTGGAGAATCACACCTCTTGAGATTAGACAGATTATCTGTCTAATCTGGAGGCGTCGTGGAAGTCCGGAGGAGCATCATGGGCGCCCCAGAGAGCATCGATGTCGAGCAGCGTTGGCAGGTGGTGACCGAGCAGCGTCTGGCTCTCGCTGACATGCTGGCGGGGCAGTCCGAGGCGGACTGGGAACGGCCGTCGTTGTGTGCTGGCTGGACGGTGCGCGACGTTGCCGCGCACGTGACCCTGATCCCGATACCGCCCTCGCGGGGGAGCATGCTGGTCGACTTCGTGAAGGCTCGCGGCAACTATGCCCGATTCAACACCGTGGCGAGTCAACGTCGAGCGGCGCGCACGCCAACCCAGCTCATTCAGGATTTCCGGACCACCGCAGAGTCGCGCTCGGTCCCCTGGCCCGCCGACCCCGCCAACGTCATGTGGGACATCCTGGTGCACGTCCAGGACATCGCGATCCCGCTGGGGATCGACTTCCCCACGCCACCCGACGCGGGTGCCGCTGCCGCGACTCGGGTCTGGGAGCTCCGCTGGCCCTTCTCGTTCGGGGCCAGGCGCCGCCTGGGCTCGTTCAGGCTCAGCGCCACCGACGCGGACTGGACCGTTGGAACCGGCCCTGAGATTGCCGGCCCGATCTGCGCGATCCTGCTCCTCCTGACCGGCCGCACCGAGGCGGCAACACCGCGCCTGACCGGCAAGGGCGTCCGCAGCTTCGCCTGACTCGGGCCTCCGAGTCGCCTGGTCCGGAATCTCGTGCGCCAGCGGGCGTGGCTCCGTGCCGTCCGCGCGCGGACCCTGCTTTCGCACACCCTTCCGTATGGCGATACGGTATGGTCATACACATGGAGGTTTCGTCTTCCGCAGCGGCCGCCGGCAGCTTGGCTCGCCGTCGCCGGCGCGCGGGCAGGAGCAAGGGGGAGATCCTCCGGGCTGCCGCGAACGTCATAGCTGAGCGGGGGGCCGAGGCGACCAGGTTCATCGACGTGAGTGAGGCCAGTGGGGTGCCGGTCAGCACCCTGCAGTACTACTTCGGCAATCGTGAGGATCTGCTCCACGCCGCCTTCGGCCACGTTGCCGAAGAGGAGCTGGAGGCGATGACGGCTGCGCTCCGGGACAGCGATGATCCCTGGGAGCAGCTTCGCCGGTTGCTGCGCATTGGGGTGGCCCAGGGGGACCGCATCGACCCGGTGTGGCGCACGTGGGTCGAGTACTGGCGCACCGCGATCCGTGACGACGACGTGCGCGAGGACGCCAGGGCGGTGTATCGGCGCTGGCGGGGCCTGGTCGAGCAGGTGGTGCGGAGCGGGGTCGAGAGTGGTCGGTTCCGCTCCGATGTCGACCCTGCGCTTGCGGCGTTTCAGCTGACTGCTCTCGTCGACGGCATCGCGGTGCCGATCGTGCTGGAGGACTCCTACCTGACAGGAGGGGGGGAAGCTCCCGCCGAGATCGTCATCGATGTCGCCGGGCGGCTGCTCGACGTCACCCGGTGAGGCACCGTGCCTGACCGGCTACTGAGGGACAAGGAGACGTCATGGGACAGGACCTGCCCGGGAGCGCGCGAGTCGTCATCGTCGGGGGCGGGATCGTGGGCTGCAGCATCGCCTACCACCTCGCCCGCCGCGGGGTGACTGATGTCGTCCTGCTGGAGCGCGCGGAGCTGACCAGCGGTACGACCTGGCACGCGGCCGGCTTGGTCGGCCAGCTGCGGGCCACGCACAACCTGACCCGTCTGGCGCAGTACACCAGCGAGCTGTTCGCGTCCTTGGAGGCCGAGACAGGGCAGGCGACCGGTTTCCGCCAGACCGGCTCGGTGAGTGTCGCCGCCGGCCCGGAGCGCTTCGAGGAGCTGAAGCGGCAGGCGTCGATGGCGCGGGTCTTCGGCTTGCAGGTGGAGCTGCTCGACGCGCGCGGCATCGCCGAGTTGGTGCCCTTGGCACGAGTGGACGATCTCGTCGGGGGTGTGTTCCTGCCCGGCGACGGGGTGACCAATCCGGTCGACACGACACGCGCGCTGGCTCGGGGAGCCCGAGCGGCGGGCGTCGTCATCCGGGAGCACACCCCTGTGAGCCGCATCCTCGTCGAGGGCGGCCGGGCCGTGGGGGTGGAGTGCTCGATGGGCGGGGAGCCCCATCGGATCAGGTGCGACGTGGTGGTGAACGCCGCCGGGATGTGGAGCCGCGAGCTCGGCGGCGCCGTGGGGGCAACGGTGCCACTGCACGCGGCCGAGCACTACTACGTGGTCACCGAACCCATCGAGGGGCTGTCGCCCCGGATGCCGGTGCTGCGTGACCAGGACGGCCACGCCTACGTCAAACCGGAGGCAGGCAAGCTGCTGGTCGGATGGTTCGAGCCCGTGGCCAAGCCGTGGCCCCCCCGCCACCAGAGTGGACGCTCCGTGATCCCCGAGGACTTCTCGTTCGGACGGCTGCCCATCGACTTCGACCATCTCGAGCCGATGATGGAGAGCGCCACGCACCGGGTGCCCGCCCTGGCGCAGGCCGGGATCCAGCTGTTCTTCAACGGTCCAGAGTCCTTCACCCCGGACGATCGCTATCTGCTGGGCGAGTCCCCCGAGGTCGCCGGTCTCTTCCTGGCCTGTGGCTTCAACTCCATCGGGATCCAGTCCTCGGGCGGCGCCGGAAAGGTCGTGGCGGACTGGATCATCGACGGGCACCCGCCGATGGACGTGTGGGACGTCGACGTCCGCCGCATGATGCCGTTCCAGCGCAACGCCTCGTACCTGCGGGACCGAACGGTCGAGACCCTGGGGCTGCTCTATGCGATGCACTGGCCCTACCGCCAGCCCGAGACGGCGCGAGGAGTACGTCGTTCCGTTCTGCACGACCGCCTCGCGAGCAGAGGGGCGTGCTTCGGCGTGGTGGCGGGGTGGGAGCGGCCCAACTGGTACGCCCCGGCCGAGACGGTGCCTGAGTACCAGTACAGCTTCGGGCGACAGAACTGGCTGCCGTTGTCGGGCGAGGAACACCGGGCCGTGCGTGAGGGCGTTGGACTGTTCGACCTGTCATCCTTCGGCAAGTTCCTGGTCCAGGGCCCCGATGCTGAACGCGTGCTCAACCGGGTGTGCGCCAACGAGGTGGCCGTCCCGGTCGGGTCCATCGTCTACACCCAGTGGCTCAACGACCGGGGCACCATCGAGGCCGACGTGACAGTCACGCGCGAGGCCGAGGACCGCTTCCTGGTCGTCACTGCTGCAGCGACCCAGACCAGGGACCTGGCCTGGCTCACCGCGCACGTCCCGTCGGAAGCCCGCTGCATCGTCACCGACGTCACCTCCGGCCTCGCGGTCCTCAGCGTCATGGGTCCGAGATCGAGGGAGCTGCTCGCCGGGCTGGTGGACGTCGACCTGGACAACGAGCACTTCCCCTTCGGCACCTCCCGCGTGCTCGACCTCGGGTACGCCCGTGCCCGGGCGAACCGGATCACGTACGTCGGCGAGCTGGGCTGGGAGCTCTACGTGCCGACGGAGTTCGCTGCAGGCGTCTTCGACACGATCGAGGATGCCGGTGGCCCGTTCGGACTCAGGCTCTGCGGCTACCACGCGCTCGACTCGCTGCGCATGGAGAAGGGTTACCGAAGCTGGGGTCACGACGTCTCCACCGACGAGACGCCTCTGGAGGCCGGGCTCGGGTTCGCCGTGGCCTGGGACAAGCCCGGCGGGTTCATCGGCAGAGAAGCGCTGCTCACGCAACGCGAGAGCGGCCCCCCGCAACGGCTGATGCAGTTCCGGTTGCCCGACGACAGCCCACTGATCTACCACAACGAGCCCATCTGGAGCGACGGGCGCATCGTCGGCCGGATCACCTCCGGGGCCTACGGGCACACGATCGGCGCGCCGCTCGGTCTCGGCTACGTCTCCACCGAGCACGGCAGACTCGATGGCCCCGCTCTGCTCGCCCGTGAGTACGAAGTGGAGGTCGCCTGCGAGCGCATCCCGGCCACGGCATCCATCCGACCCCTCTACGACCCGTCGAGCAGCAGGGTGAAGTCATGAGCGCCGAGCCCGGTCCCTCGCCGTACGACATCCTCTTCGAGCCGGTGCAGATCGGCCCCCTGGTCACGAAGAACAGGTTCTTCCAGGTGCCCCACTGCAACGGCATGGGATACCGCGACCCCAGCGCGCAGGCGGCAATGCGCCGCGCGAAGGCCGAGGGCGGTTGGGGCGTCGTCTGCACCGAAGAGGTCGAGATCCACCCCACCTCGGACCTGACCCCCTACATCGAGCTGCGGGCCTGGGACGAGAAGGACCTGCCCGCGCTCTCCCTCATCGCGTCAGAGATCCACGCAGGCGGCGCCCTGGCGGGGATCGAGCTGGTCCACGGAGGCCTGAACGCCCCGAACCTGACGACGAGAGAGACGCCGCTCGCGCCGCACCACCTGCCCGTGGCGACCTACGGCTATCCGCCCGTCCAAGCTCGCGCGATGACCAAGGAGGACATCGCCGACGTGCGCCGTTGGCACCGTCAGGCCGTGGAGCTCTCACTGCGTGCCGGCTATGACCTGGTCTACATCTACGCCGGGCACGGGATGGGGACCGCCCAGCACTTCCTCTCGCCGAGGTACAACCAACGAACGGACGAGTACGGCGGCAGCACGCGCAACCGGATGAGGCTGATGCGAGAGCTGCTCGAGGACACGCTCGAGGCCGCTGAGGGCAGGGCCGCGGTGGCCTGCCGCATCAGTGTCGAAGAGCCGCACGTGCCCGACGGCTTGCGCCGCGAGCACCTCGAAGAGGTCCTGTCCGAGATCGGCGAGCTGCCGGACCTCTGGGACTTCGTTCAGGGCGACTGGGCGGAGGACTCCAACACGTCCCGCTTCTCCCCCGAGGGTGGGCAGGAGCAGCTCGTCCGCGGCTTGAAGCAGCTGACCAGCAAGCCCGTCGTCGGGGTGGGCCGGTTCACCTCGCCCGACATGATGGTCCATCAGGTCCGCTCCGGGGTCCTGGACCTGATCGGAGCAGCGCGACCCTCGATCGCTGATCCCTTCCTGCCCAACAAGATCCGCGACGGACGGCTGGCGCAGATCCGGGAGTGCATCGGCTGCAACATGTGTGTCTCCGGCGACCTGACCATGTCGCCGATCCGCTGCACCCAGAACCCGAGCATGGGGGAGGAGTTCCGGCGCGGCTGGCACCCCGAGCGCATCCGTCCCCGGCACGCGCCGGAGCGCATCCTCGTCGTGGGATCCGGCCCGGCCGGGCTGGAGGCCGTACGGGCGCTCGGCCTGCGTGGCTACGACGTGGTGCTGGCCGAGGCGACTCGTGAGCTGGGCGGAAGGGTCGTGAAGGAGGCTGCGCTCCCAGGCCTGTCCGCATGGCGCCGGGTGGTCGACTACCGACTGCAGGCGATTGCCGGGCTGCCCAACGTGGAGATCTACCGGGAGAGCCGCTTCTCGGCCGACGACGTACTGGAGTTCGGCTTCGAGCACGTGGTGGTCGCGACCGGTTCCTCCTGGCGCGCGGACGGGGTCGCGCGGTGGCACACGAGCCCGATCCCGATCGGCACGGGGGCGGAGGTGCTGACGCCGGACCACCTGATGCGTGGGGAGCGGCCGTCCGGGCGGAGGGTCGTGCTCTTCGACGACGATCACTACTACCTCGGTGGAGTGCTGGCCGGGCTCTTGCGCCACGAGGGCTACGACGTCGACCTGGTGACCCCCGCACCGTTGGCGTCGGCCTGGACTGAGCAGACCCTGGAGGTCGAGAAGGTGCAGCGAGACCTCCTCCTCTCCGGTGTCCGGATCCGGGCCAACGAGGTGCTGATGTCCGTGGCAGCCGACTCGGTCCGGATCGAGAACGTCTTCACCGGCGCCCCGCAGGAACTGCCCTGCGACACGGTGGTGATGGTGACTGCCAGGCTCCCTGAGGACGCGCTTCACCAGCAGTTGCTGGCGGCCGCAGCGAATGGCAGCCTCCGCTCGGTCGAGGCCATCGGTGACGCGTGCGCCCCGGGCACGATCGCCGCGGCAGTGTGGTCGGGACGACGCTACGCCGAGGAGTTTGGCGCCGAGCCCGGCGGACGGGGCGCATCCCTTCCTCGCCGCGAGGTGACCGAGCTCTGGTCGCCACCGGGCCCCGCGCCCCGATCCACCCTCGCCTGAGCAACCGTCACGGCCCATCGAAGCGGACGGGCCACTGGCACGGCATCCACCACGCCGAGGCAGGCCTGATGATCACCAGGAGCTGCCGCATCTGAAGATCGCAGCCGCGAGCGGGATGCATGCTCAGCCACCGCGGGACGCGCTCTCGCGGTGAAGCGAGCTCAGCGGCATACGGCATGGTCCGTAGGGTTTTGGCAAGATCCTGGAAGAGATGGCCCGGCGCGAGCCTGCTGGACATGAGTGAGACAAACAAGTGAAGTGGGGCCTGTGCTTAGCGTGCTCGCGGTCGTCGTCGGCGTCCTCGTCGGCATGGTCGGGGTTGGTGGCGTGCTGCTTCCGCCGGGGCTCGTCGCCCTGGGCGACATGACGGCCAGCGAGGCGACCGCCACCAGCACGTGGGCGTTCGTCTTCACTGGTGTCGTCGGCACGATCGCCTATGCCTGGCGCGGTGTTGTGCCATGGGACATGCTCGCGCGGCTGGCGATGGGAGTCGTGCCAGCGGCGTTCGCCGGTGCGCTCGTCAACGCCATCCTGCCGGGGCCCGTCGTCCTGCTGGGGCTGGCTGCGCTGACGCTCTTCGTGGGCGTGCACCAGCTGCGACCGCGTGCAGTACGAGACGGCCGGGCCGAGCTGGGCACCACAGCCCTTGTCGTCATTGGCGCTCTCGTCGGGTTCGGGTCTGCCCTGACCGGAACGGGAGGGCCGGTCCTGCTCGTACCGATCCTGCTGGCGGTGGGTGTCGCGCCATTGAAAGCTGTCGCAGTGAGCCAGGCGGTGCAGCTGCCGGTGGTGGCGTCGGGGTCGGTCGGCTACCTCCAGACCGGCCTGGTCGACGTGGGTCTCGGGACGGCCCTCGGAGGACTTGCTGCACTGGGCGTCGTGGTGGGCGCGGCCGTGGCGACGAGGATCCACGCCGACGGACTCCGGAGAATCGTTGCGGTGGCGTGCATCGCTGCTGGTGTCTTCCTCTTGGTTCGCGTGACTCTGTAGCCGCCGAGTCTCTGCTGTGCAGCTTGGCGCGTGATGTCGAGGGCGGCGCCGACGACGGTCCAGGAGTCGCCGGCTTCCGGCCGTGCTGGCCGGGACCGATCACGAGCAGACGACCCTCGCCCGCTTATTCGTACTCGACGAGCCGGATGGCGTGGCTCCCGGTCGAGCAGTCGGCTGCGGTTCTTCGGTGACCGCCGTCATAGACTGCGGCGGGTGAGCAACCCGCCGGTGTACCCCACGATGGAGGACGTCATCGGCGGCACGCCGCTGGTGCGTCTGCAGCGCCTTCCGGGGCTGGAGAACGAACGCCGCGGCAACGTGCTGCTCGCCAAGCTCGAGGGGAACAACCCGGCCGGTTCGGTGAAGGACCGGCCGGCGATCAGCATGATCCGCGGCGCCGAGGAGCGCGGGGAGATCTCCCCCGGCGACACCCTGCTGGAAGCGACGTCCGGCAACACCGGGATCGGCCTGGCGATGGCGGCGGCGATCAGCGGCTACCCGCTGATCATCGTGATGCCCGAGGACGCCTCCACCGAGCGGATCCAGACGATGAAGGCGTACGGAGCCGACCTGGTCCTCACCCCGGCGCGTGGCGGCATGGAAGAGGCCCGCGACGTCGTCGCGCGGATGGAGCAGGAGGGCCGGGGCCGGGTCCTGGACCAGTTCGGCAACCCGGACAACCCCCGTGCCCACGAGGACGGGACAGGCCCGGAGCTGTGGCGCCAGACCGACGGACGGATCACACACTTCGTGTCCGCGATGGGCACCACTGGCACGATCACCGGGGTCTCGCGGTTCCTGAAGTCGCGCAACCCCAGCGTCCAGATCGTCGGGGCACAGCCCGCGGAGGGCTCGAAGATCCCCGGAATCCGTGCCTGGCCCCCGGAGTACGTGCCGAGGATCTTCGACCCCTCGGCGGTGGACCGGACCGTGGAGGTCACCCAGGCCGACGCGGAGGAGACGGCCCGCCAGCTGGCCCGCCAAGAAGGCATCTTTGGAGGGGTCTCTGCGGCCGGCGCTTGCTGGACCGCGCTGCAGGTGGCCGAGGAGGTCGAGGGGGCGACGATCGTCTTCGTGGTCTGTGACCGCGGCGACCGGTACCTCTCCAGCGGCGTGTTCCCCGCCTGAGAGTTTCCGCTGACGCCCGGAGACATCCGTCGCGGGTGGGACGGCCCCCTCCACCGCGCCACCGCACGATCGCCAAACAAGCGCCGGATAGGCGCGGGTCGTGGCAGGGCCTCAAGGGCGGAGGCGCTCGGTGTGCTGGCCAGTCAGGTCGGCGATGAGCTCGAAGTCCTTGTCCAGGTGGAGCACCGTCAGACCCGCGAGCTCAGCGGTGGCCGCGATGAGCAGGTCCGGGATGGACGGGGCGCGGTGACGGCCTCGGTCAGCCAGCAGCAGCTGGACCTCGAGTGCCCGGTCCTCGATCGCGGGCGTCAGGTATTCGACTGGCATCATCGAGATCGGCGGGGTGGCGAACACCGACCGCGCGTCGGCGGCGGTCCGGGCCGAGTAGCCGACCTCCAGTCGGGTCATGGTGGTGATCCGGACGAGGCCTCGTTCGATCCGGCCGGCCCACTCCTGGGCGTCGGGACTGGCACCCAATCGGACCAGGGCGGACTTGTCGATCAGCCAGTCCGTCACCGCCACGCGTTGTCCATCGTCAGGTCGTCGGTGAGGTCGGCGAACCTGTCCGCGAAGGAGCGGAGATCTTCGACGGAGACAGGGGCGTTCGCGGTGGCGGCGTCGGCGGCCAGACGTCGACGAATGTACTCCGCCCGGGAGAGGCCGAGTCGGGCCGCGTGGGCATCCACGCCAGCTAGCACCGCATCTGGAACATCGCGAATCAGTACGTCAGCCACGCGCACCACCTCCTAGATACCTGATGATATCAACCGCTATCCATTCCGTTCGCCGCCGCGCGGTCTCTCTACATGGCGCAGCGACGCTAGCCCTATGTGGGCGAATGGACGGATAGCCGGAAACAGCCACCCCCGACTGTCATGGCGGTGGTCCACGGTGTGAGGGCCGGTCTCGGCGCTGCGGGGACGGGCGCTCTCCGGCGCAAGGGCCTTGCGTGTGCTTCCACGACAGCCGCGCACGAGGATCGACGCCCATGAAGGTCGCTCGCGTTGCCTTGGATCGCCCGTGGCTGAAGGACGTGCCGAGGCCGCCACGAGGGCCGACGATCTCCGAGCTCCCCCGGTCGAGCGGACACCGTCCTTCGTCCCGACGCGCAACCCGGGTGGTGGTCTGCGACACTCGGCCGCGTGCTCTCGATCTCCCATGCCCCCGCGGACTACCTCTGCCCGTTCTGCGGCATCCAGCGTGGCGAGTATGACGAGCGCAACCAGCCGACGGACGTGGTGGCGGTCACCGACCGGGCGTATGCGCGTATCGCACCCAAGTGGTGGCCTGGCAACCCGGGCGCAGCACTCGGTCCCGTGGCAGAACGCTAGTTGCAGCGTCCGCAACTGCTCTTCGGAGGTCCTGCCCAACCGAGTCATCCTCGTCGACCAACTCGGTGACCGCGCGAACTCTTCCCATGCGGTTCCACGCGTGGCATCCGGCTCGGAGGTCACCGGCACATGAAAGGCGGCCAGGCTCGCGAGTCCGCGGCGGCGCAGGACCTTCTGCCCTAGACGCCTTTTCCGGGCCCCACAATCATCAACATTGAGGTGATTGGTTATGTCCCAGACTGATGTCCCCATCAACAGTGACCCAGCACCTGAGCTTCGTCGCCGGATACCGTCACGGCGACGGTATCTACTGGCGGCACTCCTGGCAGTCGGCGGAATCCTCGCCGCTGTTGCGTTGGCACTCGTCCTTTATGGCGCGCTGGCAGATCACTCTGACGGCTTCCAGCGAGCGAGTGTGCCCGGTGAACTCACGCTGCACGTTGATGCTCCGGCTACCTACTACGTGTACGCCGAAGGGGAGCACTTCCTTCCCCGGTCGGTCCGGGTGACTGACCCGGCGGGTCAAGGCGTAGCTGTCGAGGCCGTTCCCTCGGGTCCCCATTATGAGCACGGCGGCACCGGCGGGGCGGCCATCGGCAAGTTCGATGCGACGTTGGCCGGGGACTACCGGATCGCGGTGCCCACTGGCACCGCAAATGAGAGTCGCTTCGCGGTTGGTGCCCCCTTCCCGCTCTGGATGTGGCTGCCGCCCGACCCGGTTGCATGGGCGATCCTGATAATGGGTGTCGGCTCGGGCATCGTCATCGCCACAAGGACCGCCTCCCAGCGTCGTCGCGGTCGGGTTCTGTAGCGAACCGCCCCAAGGACCGGCACCGTCCGCGACAGGATTGCCGGCAGCCACCCATGCCGTGTTGAGGGCGGCTACGCGCGCCCGGTCCTGCCGCGCGCGCTGACGCCCGATGGCCGAATCTGACCCAACATGTTCATTCCGCTCGACACAGTGAGTTCGACGCCCTGGGCGAGCGCTTCGTGGCCGCAACGACCGCGGATATGGACAGTCGGCTCGGCCGCTTTCGCAGGATCGATGCCGAGGACGGGTGGCGACATCGTGGCGCTGATGGGAGTCCGGTAGGAGCGCTCCGGCCACGGACGCTGAGCAGCGAGCCCAGCGGCATACGGAGTTGGTCGTATGCTGCTGGGCTCGGTTGAGTGCCCGGGTGCCCTCTGCGGCGGAGAGCCGAATCGCTGGTTTCGCCAGTTTCCGGACATGGGCGCTCCGACCGGTCAGACAGTAGGACGGGGTCGGGTGTCAGTGGGGCCGCCTCGCGCTGGGGCCGGCCCGAGTGGCCGACCACTCCAGTAGCACCAAGGGCGACCGACCCGCGCGAGCGATCTGTTCCCGCCCGGTGACCTGCACGCCACCGAGCGCATGGAACCCGCGGTGGGGCACCTGCCAGGTGGTGGATCAATGCTTGGTTCTTACGGACCCCTCACTGAAGCGCGACCTCATGGGAGGTCTTGACTGGGGGTGTCAGGTAAGTCACCATACAAGTCGTACGTACAACCTGTACGGCATGTCTCGACGATGAGAAGGACGACACTGATGTCTTCAGCCACCAAGGAGACCACGAAGGTCACCGAGCAACCATTGGAACGCGAGCGCCTGCCGCTCTACCAGTGGATGAACAAGATCCCCGGCGGGCTCATGCTGATCCCGCTGATCATCGGATCCATCATCGGCACCTTCGCCCCTGGTTTCCTCGAGCTCGGCTCCTTCACCACGGCGCTGTTCAAGACCGGCGCCCTGCCGCTCATCGCGCTGCTCATCTTCGCGACCGGCACGCAGGTATCCGTCAAGACAAGCGGCCCGGTCCTGGCCACGGGCGCCGTCGTGCTGGTGGCGAAGTCCATCATCCCCGCGACGATCGTCATCCTCATCGGCCGCCTCGTCGGCCTGGACGGCATCGCCGGGATCTCGATCCTCGCCCTGCTCGTGGCGGTCGACAACTCCAACGGTGGCCTGTGGCTCGCCTTCACCGGCCGCTACGGCGACAAGCGCGACCGCGGCGCCTACTTCGCGTCGGCCCTCAATGACGGCCCGTTCTTCTCGATGCTGTTCCTCGGCGCCTCGGGCCTGGCTGACATTCCGTTCTCGCTCATGCTCGCCGCGATCATCCCCTTCCTCCTCGGCATGCTGGTCGGCAACCTCAACCCGCACTGGCGCGAGGTGCTGCGCCCCACCCGGCGATCGTCATCCCGTTCTTCGCGCTCGCGTTGGGCACGGGCATCAACCTTGGCAACATCGTCAAGGGCGGTGCGCAGGGCCTCCTCGTCGGCCTCGTCATCGCGCCGATCACCGGCCTGTTCGTCTACCTCGGCTACAAGTTCATCCTGCGCCGCGGCTACCGCTCCGGAATCGGCTTCGCCGCAGGGACGACCGCGGGTAATGCCATCGCGACGCCCGCGATCATCGGAGCAGCCGACCCCAAGATGCAGCCCTACGTCGAGGCCGCGACGGCGCAGGTGGCCGCAGCCGTGCTGATCACCGCCATCATCGCCCCGCTCCTTGCCTCCTTCGTCCTGAAGCGAGAGGGCGGCCTGCTG
The DNA here is from genome assembly GCF_028446585.1 of Intrasporangium calvum. GTDB lineage: Bacteria > Actinomycetota > Actinomycetes > Actinomycetales > Dermatophilaceae > Intrasporangium > Intrasporangium calvum_A. The sequence goes on along the minus strand of NZ_JAPFQL010000048.1, from coordinate 16,101 downwards.
AGCGAGGAGGAGATTGAGGCGCTGGACGAGCGCGACTTGGGAGTGTCCGAGCCCGAGCCCCTCACGGAGCCCAAGCTGTGAGTCGCACCCGGCAGGTCCTCGTCCTCGCTGACGACATCACCGGCGCCAACGACACCGCAGTGCAGTTCGCGCGAAGCGGCTGGCGTGCCTACCTCGCGCTGACCCAGGCGGGGATGGGCGTCCTCGACGAGGAGCAGGTCGTGGTGGCGCGCAGCCTCGGGACCCGCGCCGAGAGCGCGGAGGCCGCCGCAGCACGCACGGAGCTCGCAGTCGTCGAACGCGGCGCTGGTCGACACGTCTACCTCAAGATCGACTCGACGATGCGCGGGAGCGTCGCCGGCCAGCTCGCCGGCGCCGTTCGGGGGAAGCGCACCTATGAGCCGGAGTCGTTCGCCGTGCTGTGCCCCGCCTACCCCGCCATGGGTCGTACCGTGCGGAACGGCGAGATCCTCGTCGACGGGGAGCCGGCGCACCGAGGACCTGCCGGGCGCGACCCGATCACCCCCATCAACACCTCCACCTTGAGCGAGCTCGTCCCGGACGGCGTCCGAGTCCCGCTGATGCCTGACCCGGCAGACCTCGCCGTGGCGATCAATCGAGCTGCGCTCCACGCGACGTGCGTCGTGGTTGACGCCGAGTCGGAGGCTGACCTCGACTGCCTCGCCCAGGCGATCGGTCACCTCGGCGAGCGCGTCGTCCCCGCCGGCTCGGCCGGGCTCGCCATGGCCCTTGCAGCCCGCTGGGGGGCGAGTCTTCCCAGCCGCACCGCAACGGACGAGGACACGCCGGAGCCAGCAGCACGGCATACGGCCGTCGTCGTCAGCTCTCAGCACCAGGCGGCCCTCGACCAAGTGCGCGCGACGCTCACCGACCTCCCGGCGTCCGCCATCGGCTCGAGCGTTGCAGCGTGGGAGGACGTCGCCAGCGAAGAGGGGACTCGCCGGTGGGCCGAGGACGTGCTCGCGCACGACGGCCGACCGATTCACCTCCTCCAGGCACCACCCCTCAACCGAGACCGCGGCGGCTCCGGCTCCGACGGGCCACGCGTCGCGAAGGCGCTCGCCGACGTCGTGAGCCGACTTGCCGACGCACGTCCGAACGACCTGGCCCTCGTGCTCGTAGGCGGTGACGGTGCCGCTGCGGTCCTCAGCCGGCTTGGTGCTGAGGCATTGCGCGTAACCGGCGCCCTCGTCGAGGGCGTGCCGGTCGGCACCGTGGTCGGTGGACGTCACGCGGGGCTCCGCATCGCGACCAAGGCCGGAGGATTCGGGGACAACACGACCCTCACGCGCATCGTTTCCAAGCTGAACCCGACCCTTGTAGGAGCAGACCAATGACCATCCCCGTCCTCGGCGTGACGCTCGGCGACGTCGCCGGCATCGGGCCCGAGATAACCGCGCGGACGCTGCTCGACCATCCAGCCCTTCGGGAGGCGTGCGTCCCCGTCGTCATTGGCGACGCCGATGCCGTGCGGCGGGGGGTCGAGGTCATTGGCAAGGACCCGTCCGTCGTCCGCATCATCGACGATCCCCGCGCCGCGACCAACAACCCGGATCTGATCGAGGTCGTACAAGACGGCCCGTCGCTCGGGCACGTTCCCTTTGGGTCCGTCCATCCCGACGCGGGCGACGGCGCCTACCGTTTCGTCGTCCGGGCCTGCCAACTAGCCCAGGACGGCGCCATCGATGGCATCGTGACGGCCCCGCTCAACAAGGAGGCGATGCACCTGGGTGGGCACCCCTACCCGGGTCACACTGAGCTGCTGGCCGAACAGTTCGGCGTTGACAACTTCTCACTCGTCCTGTCTGCCGGGGATCTCTACTTCTTCCACCTCACGACCCACGTCTCGCTCCGTCAGGCCATCAGCGATGTCACCCCTGAGCGGACCACCAACGTCCTCAACCTCGTCCACGCGTTCACCCGCGCGCTCGGTCGCCCCGACGAGGCCATCGCCGTCACCGGCCTCAACCCGCACGCCGGCGAGAACCGGCTCTTCGGCGACGAGGATGCCGATGTGCTGGCGCCCGCAGTCGAGGCGGCCAAGGAGCGCGGCATCAACGCCCACGGCCCGCTGCCGGCGGACGCCCTCATCCCGCAGGCCGTCAAGGGCAGGTGGAACATGGTCATCGTCTGCTACCACGACCAGGGTCACGCTCCCTTCAAGGCTGTCTACGGGGACGATGGCGTCAACATCACGGTCGGCCTTCCTGTCGTGCGGGTCTCCGTCGACCACGGGACCGCATTCGACATCGCGGGGCAGGGCGTGGCCCGTGAGGCGAGTCTCGTGCTGGCGACGGAGCGAGCCGCAGCCTTGGCTCTAGGGTGGGGCGAGGTGTGGGGCGCGGCTAGCGCGGGCACTCTGGCACGCTGACCACCGGACCTGCTGACGAGGAGCGCCATGGCTCGAAGGATGCCGCTGCACGAGAAGATCGCCGGGGATCTGCGTCACCGCATCGAGGGCCGGGAACTCCAGGCGGGTGACCTGCTTCCCAGCGAGGCAGACCTGTGCACCGAGTACTCCGTCTCGCGATCGACAGTCCGTCAGGCTCTGGCGGCACTCGAGGCCTCCGGGCTCGTTCGCAAGGCGCAGGGCCGGGGCTCCGTCGTTGCCTCGCATCCGGAGCTGCACAGGGACCTGGCGCGCACGGGGCTCTCCCTCCACCTCGGTGAGGAGAACACACAAGTCTCGACGGAGGTGCTCGAGTACGACCTGGCGATGGCTCCCGACTCCGTGCCGTTCTTCGGTGGGACAGAGGCATTGCGTCTCGTGCGACGACGAAGTTCGAATGGAGAACCGTTCGCCGTAATTCGAACGTGGCTGCCGCGAGACTTCGCGAAGCTCATCACCCGTGACAGCCTCGTAGATGCATCTCTGCACGAGCGATTCGCCAGCATCCTGGGCAGAGCCGTTGCTGGGGGTCGACGACAGGTGCGAGCAGTGGGAGCGACGGCACAGCTGGGTGCGCTCCTCGAGACCCAGGAGGGCACCCCGCTGCTGCTGCTCGAAGGCGAAAGCGTAGATCGTGAGGGGTCGATCCTCGAGTCGTTCCAAACTTGGCACCGCGGAGACCTGGTCGCCTTCGACGTGGACAACCCACCTTCCGCGCTGCCAACCGTGCCATGGCTGGGAGAGCGCGCCGGCGTCCGGCCCGACGGTGTCATGGGGGGCATCGACGCACTCGAGGGCGCCGTCTCCTCGATTGAGACCGGGTTGGCCGCCGTTCAAGACGCGTTGCAGGCCCTGCGCCGCAATGTCTGAGTAGCGGGTCTTGCAGGGGGCCCGACGAGCTCAGCGACGCCGGGGTCTCAGTACGGGTCGTTCGAGGCTACGAGGGGTCGTTGGCCTCGCCACGTGGGATGACATCGCGGCGCGGAGTGGCCCCGCGGCATACGGCTGCCTCGTCTTCGGAGCGTGGCGAACCCGTCGCGACAGGGGAGGCACGGCGGGTTGCGTGGGGACGAGATGTCGCCCCGGCGGCCGCGGTGCGCCGGCAATGCCAGAGGCGCGGGTATGTCCATTTGCTCCCACTCTGTCTCAACTGGTCAAGCGTGTAGTCCACTGGCATAAGCCAATTCGACGCGTTTCCAATACGCGAGGCACGTGCCCGCCCTAGTGTGATCAGGGTCACGCTCGGGGTCGTGGGGTCGTCTTCCTCCGGTCAGGGGTCCACCTGAGTCGAGGAGCTTCGCCATGCCGTCGTACCGCCATGCCTCCACACCTTCGAACGGCTCGACGCGGCGCAGCCGCCTGCGCCGGTTCCCCGCTGTTGCTTTGGCCCTGCTGCTCGCCTTGACGACGGGGGCTCCGGCTGCGTTGGGTGCCACACCTTTTGGAGGCTTGGTGGAGGCGACGTTGCCCGGCACGGCGCCCACATCGCCCCAAGAGCTCGGTGAAGGTGCGACGGCCGATCTGCTCTATGCAGACGTCACGGAGGGGCTCTCGCAGATCCAGCCACCTGAGGCCAATGCCGGCGGGTCGGCCCAGTTGTCCTATCCCATCGCGCTTCCACAGGGGCGGGGCGACACACCTGAGCTGGCTCTGACCTACGACTCGGGTGGTGGCTCGTCCTGGGCCGGACTCGGCTGGGACATCTCGGTCGGAGAGGTCGCCGTCGACACGTCCTTCGGCTCCCCACGCTTCTGCGACGGGACCGCCAAGTCGCCTCCCTGCGGCAACGTCGAGAGCGAGTCGTACACGCTCGACGGGGACCCGCTCGTGCCCAACGCGGTCAGGGCCGTCCTCGAGCCGCGCGTGGCTGAGCGGCAGGACTTCACCCGCCGCGTCGAGACGGAGTTCGAGCAGATCATCCGCCACGGCACGAAGCCGAGCGACTACTGGTGGGAGGTCCGGGACAAGAAGGGCGGTGTGCGCTTCTACGGCGGCGCGCCGGACAGCGGCGGGCCCTTCGGGCGTCCGGGTGTGCAGGCTGGCCTCGACGACAAGTCGCGTATGCCGTCCGGTATCCTCGCCGACGCCCAGGGCAACGGGGTGCGCTGGATGCTCACCGCGCAGCGGGACATCGGTGTCAACCTGGTGCGCTACGAGTACGAGACCGTCCTTTACCGGCGTAGCACGAGTGCGGCCACGGGCTGGGTGCCCGTCGCGCCCGGCATGAACTGTCCGAGCGGACAGGCCTGCCCGAAGCACGTCTTCCTCAGCAAGATCCTCTACACCGCCGGCGCCACCGCGAGCGGTCAACCCGAGGACGCGACCTACGAGGTGCGCTTCGTGCGCAAACCCGGCGGTCGCACCGACGCGCGCCTCGACGGCCGCGGCGGCGTGCTCGACCTCGACCAGGACCTGCTTGACCGCATCGACGTCGTCCACCGGCCGAGCTCGAAGGTCGTGACGCGCTACGCCCTTGACTACGACTCCGACCCGCACTTCGGCAAGCGCCGCCTCAAGAGCGTGACCCAGATCGGCTGCAACGGCCTGGCGACGTGTCCAACGGATGGCCAGAAGCACACCTTCGCCTACCACGACGACATCGCGGCGGCCGGCAGCGGCTTCGATACCCCGACAACATGGCAGACCGGCGACCAGCCGGCCGGGCCCGCCCTGGTCCCCTCCAAGCTGAGTGCCCTCGGCACGTCGGCAACGAACGCTGGCGACGGCCGGATCTACGTCGGCTTCAACCCGGCCAGCCCGAGCAAGACGGGCTCGGCCGGTGGGTCGTTCGCGATGAACGGTGCCACGAACGAGTCGCTCATCGAGTTCATGGACCTCAACGGCGACAGCCTGCCCGACAAGGTCTACCGCAAGACGACCGACCTCGTGACGGAGCCCTCCGACGGCGAGTCGATGATCCGGTACCAGCTCAACACGACCAAGCCGACGACTGCCCCCACGACCGGGGTGACCTTCGGGCCGATGCATGAGCTGAAGGGCTTCAGCCGCCTTCCCGTCCAACGGTCCATCGGGATCCAGGGCGGCATCGAGGCGTACTTCGGCGTCTACGGCGTCTTCAACGTCGGCGGGCAGTGGAGCTGGGTCGACAGCTACTTCACCGACGCCAACGGCGACGGCCTGCCCGACCTCGTGCGCGGCAGTGAGGTGCTCTTCAACCACCTCGTCTGCGGCCCGCCCACGCCCGGGGTCGACCCGGTCGACCAGTGCCTGCCCACCTTCTCCGCATCGGACGCGAACACCCGGGTGCCGCTCACGTCGTCGACGATCTCGGTGACGGACCCGAGCTTCCAGCAGATGGTGGACCGGCTGCGCGAGGCCATCCCGCCGGTCGACACCGTGCAGCGGTGGACGGCGCCCTTCACCGGCACTGTCCAGGTGACCGCCAAGGCGACCCTGCAGGCGCCCCCGGACGAGGACACCGCCGCCGGCTCGGTGCGTCTGGCCATTCAGTACGCCGACACCGAGAAGGCCACCGGCTCCGTGTCCGAAACCTCCCCGACATGGCAACCGGCGAACCTCAGCATCGCGGTCACCAAGGGGCAGGCGATCTACTTCCGCACCGGGTCGCGGCCGCTCGGCAACGGCGACACGGTGACCTGGGAGGCCGACATCGCGTATGCCGGTGGGCCGGCTCTCGATGCCAACGGCCTCGACCAGCGGCGCTACTCGCTCGAGGACGACTTCACCCTTGCCGGCCGACCCGGCCTGTTCACCGCTGTGGGCAACGGCGGGACGGCGAGCTTCCGCACCGCCCTGCACAAGACGGCGGTCACGAGTGATGACTTCCTGCCGCAGGTGATCGTCCGCCGGGCCGACGGCACGTCCTCCCAGGCCGCGGTGACGGTCACGCCGGTCACCGCCGGTGGGGCCGTCGACGCGCCGCGCGTCAAGACGGTCACGCAGCAGTCGGGGGAGTGGTGCGTCGCGGACGCGACGACGTCCTTCGGCTGCTACGCGACCGAGGCCGACGCACAGCTGCGCGCGATCACGATCGGCAAGGCCGAGACCGGTCGCTTCCGGATCACCGCGTCCCCCTCCATCAACGCTCCCGTGGTGGACGGCAACGGCGTGATGACGGGCTTCGACGCCGTCCAGACCCGCCTCGCCGTCGACTCGCCCGTCGCCCTGACCGCCATCGACTGGCTCGAGCCGGCGGAGCTGTGCTTCAAGACGGGCGGAGAGTGTGACGAGACGAAGACGCGGATCTCGCCGCACATGGACCTCGACACCTACCCACACACCGACCTCAGCGGGCCGGCGAGCGCCTGGTCCTCGACCTTGGGCCGGACAGTGACACCGGTGCTCAAGGGGTCCCTCGGAGCGGACAACCCGGGCGGCGACCTGGTCGTCACGGCGAAGACAGCGGCGGGAGTGGTCTACAAGCAGGTCGTCCCGGTCGGCGCCGGAACCGGGACTCTGGACGAGGACCTCGCCGACCTCAGCCTGACCAACGGCACGGGCTACTGGTTCGACGTGACCGTCCGCAACCCGGGCATCTCGGCGAACCTCAGCGGTGTCAACCTCGTGCTGGAGTGGAAGGAGGGGGCCCTCGACAAGTCGGCCGACCCGCCGGAGACGCTGAACTGGGCCGGCGCCCAAGGCTTCTTCCCCGTCGCATACCGCGGCTGGGCCGCGGCCGGCTACACAGCTCTCGGGGCCAAGTCGACGACGAAGATCGACGAGGCGGCCTTCCTCTCCTCGGCCGCCTCGGGCGATCCCTACGAGGACAAGGACGAGGCCTGTCAGGCGCTCTACGGTGGCGCCTGCCCGGACGACTCGTCGGTCAACGACACCGGTTTCGGCGACTACCCGACCGGCTCTTCCTCCAGCCCGCCGCCGCTCGACCTCGACAAGGCGACCGAGGAGGTCCCGGACGCCTTCGCGTACCGTCCCGTGGTCCAGACGAGCCTGACCGAGCGTTGGGAGGGGCCCAAGGCGAAGATCTTCGCGGCGCAGGGCGGCCGCGCCGGATCGGCCCGGGTGGGCGAGGACCTGCCGATGACGAGCGGGTCGAGCGGTGCGGTGAGCGCGCCCAACCTGCTCGGCGAGACCGGCCCCATCTTCATGCTCATGGCGGGCATCGGCCCGCTGAGCGGCAGCTTCGCCGCGGGCTGGGCACGCAGCCTTGTGGACTACCTGGACATGAACGGTGACGGCTTCCCCGACACCGTCCGACCTGGCTCCATCGACTACACCAACCCGCGCGGCACCCAGGAGTGCGGCCCGCAGAGCGCTCGAGTGACCTGCACGGGCGGTGGCGTCACGACGGTGAACTCCTCGACGACGCTTGCCGTCTCGGGAGGCTTCGGTGGTGCACCGATCGGCATCTCCGGCAACTCCAAGGGCACGACGAACTCCACGAAGGGCAACTCCGCGGGCAAGGGTCAGTCGGCTTCCGACTCGTCCTTCGGCGGCAACATCGGCGGGTCCCTCGGCGGTGGTGCGAGCTTCACCAACCCGACCGCCAACAACCCGCAGCAGAACGCCGACGCGCTCGACGACGTACCCCGGCAGGGCGGCCTGCCGACCCAGGAGACGATCGCCGACATCAACGGGGACGGTCTGCCGGACCGGATCACCGTCACGAACGACGTCATCACGGTGCGCCTCAACCTTGGCCACTCGTTCGCGCCGGCCGTCGAGTGGGTGACGGGAGCGTTCTCCTCGACGAACTCCTACAGCGGCTCCGTCGGCGCGAGCCTGGGCGTCAACATCGACAACATGGGCTTCTCCGCCGGAGTGTCGAAGAACGCCAACGTCGACCTGCCGAACGTGGCGTGGGAGGACGTCAACGGCGACGGGCTGCTCGACGCGCTCTACAACACGAGCGACGGCATCAAGGTCGCGTTCAGCAGCGGCACCGGGCTCACGGGCAGCGCGGTCTACGGCACTCACGCGAGCCTCGACTACCCGATCGTCGGACCCATCGAGGCCGAGGGGCAGCAGCAGATCCGACAGGACACCTCCGAGAGCCTCGGGGGCGGCGTCGACGTCACGGTCGGCATCCCGCTCTGCGCGGTCGCCTGCTACCTCATCCTCAACCCGGGCGGCCACTACGAGAACAGCCTGACCTCGACCGACGTGGACCTCGTCGACGTCAATGGCGACGGCTACGCCGACACCGTCCGGCGGGTCAAGGACAGCGGGAAGATCGAGGTCTCGCTCAACACGCAGGGCCGCACGAACCTCCTCAAGTCCGTGACAACCCCGCTCGGCGGCACGATGTCACTCGACTACCGGCGCGACGGCAACACGACCCTGCACCCTGGGAGCGAATGGGTCCTCACGGAGGTCAAGGTCGCCTCGAGCCGTGGGGCGGACGGTATCGCCGAGCACCGCAAGACGATCAGCTACGGCACGCTGCGCTACGACTTCGTCCAGCGTGCGAGCCTCGGCTACGACGTCGTGACCGAGTCGGACCACTTCCAGCGCTGGGAGCACACGGACCTGGCCAACCCCACCCAGACCGCCGCGGCGCGCACGACAGTGCACCGGTTCCACAACCTCTCCGTCTTCGAGGCCGGCCTCGAGTACGAGACGACGGTCCTCGACGGCGCCGCGACCGGCACGCCGATGCAGCGGACACGCACGACGTGGGACCTCAAGGATCTCGACCTCGACGGATCGGGCAGCGGCTACGCCCCGCTGAACCTCGCCGGCCGCACCGTCGACGCGCTCCTGGCGACCCGCGCCACCGCGCAGGTCAGCAAGGTCGAGCAGGACTGGTATGCCGCTGGCGTCCTCGAGCAGACCACGACGATGACATACGCGTACGACCGGCTCGGCAACCCCAGGACCGTCGTCGACACCGGTCTGCCCGGCACGAGCGCCGACGACACCGTCGCGACGATCGACTACGCCGACTGCACCTCGAGCGCGAGCGCGGCCCTGGTGGCCGAGTTCGGCTGCGGCGCAACGCTGAAGACGACCCCGACGCGAGTCGCGCCGTACTGGTCCTCCACGGCCTGCCCGACATGGAACGCGCAGCCCGTGGCAATCCAGGTCAAGGCGCCCAACGGCACGATCCTGCGCTCGCGGGACGGCAGGCAGGACTACTGCGACAACAACGCCGTGACCCTGTTCAAGGAGCTGCTCACGCCAGCTGGGGGAGGCAACCCAGCGGCATACGCCGAGACCCGACTCGGGTTCGACGCGTACGGCAGCTACAACCGGATCGTCCTGCCCCCGGACGCCGACGGCAAGCGGTATGCCGTGCGCTACCTCTACGACGACGTCAACCACGCGAACGTGGCCCAGGTGACCGACTTCGAGCTCGTCGGCTCGGGCGACCCGCAGGGCACCGACGACGCGGACACGACCCGGAAGTTCATCAAGGACGATGTCCAGCCGACGGGTGCCGCGGTCGGCATCACGACGAACGCCACGTTCGACGGCCCGACCGGTCGGGTCGCGAGCCGGAAGGACGCGAACGGCAACGAGACGAAGTACACCTACGACGCGTACAGCCGGATCCGGACGATCACCTCGCCGGACGGCGGGGTCGCGACGTTCGCGTACCACCCGGACGACCCCGACTACCCGTACGCGACGGTCACCCACACCGACCAGCTCAACCCGGGCACGACGATCGACACCGCGACGTATGCCGACGGGTCCGGGCGCGTCACCGGCCGCAAGCGCGACGCCGTCGTCTACGACCCGGTGACGGGCGCGACCGGCCCGGGCTTCGCGGCCGAGGGCGGCTCCGACGTCGACGGGCTCGGCCGCACGATCCACGAGTGGAAGCCGTTCCTTCAGTCCGGGAAGACCCTCGCGGACTACACGGTCGACGCCTCGAACCCCGGCCTCGACCTGGCGACGATCACGACGTACGACGCCCTCGACCGGGTCACCGAGGAACGGCTGTCCAACGGCGCGACGACGCGGACGACGTACGGCTTCGAGGTCCTGACCGGCTCCGGCAAGACGGCGACGATCGACGTCACCGACCCGCGGGGACGGCACACGAAGACGTGGCTGGACGCGTACGACAACGTCCTCGTGACCGAGGACAAGAGCGCCCCCGTCGCCGACGACCCGGGCACCCCGGGCGACGAGAGCGACCCGGGCGGCGTGCCGCTGCGCACGACGTTCACCTACGACCGGATGGGGCAGCTGCTGACGGCGGTCTCACCGGGCAACCTGACGACGACGCACACCTACGACCTGCTCGGTCGGCGCACGTCCACGACCACGCCCGACGGCGGGCTCGTCGACTGGACGTACGACCTCGCGGGCAACAAGACCTCCGAGCAGAGCCCCGTGCTGCGCGAGGAGAACAACGTGCGCACCCGGTTCGGCTACGACTTCGGGCTGCTCACATCGATCACCTATCCCGACGAACCGCCGGTGACGCTCGACTTCGGCGGCTACCTCGGCAACCCGACGGTGGGCAACGCCGCGGGCCGGCTCGTCCACGTCGAGGACAAGGCGCGCGTGCAGGACTTCGCCTACGACGCGAACGGCCGACTCGCCAAGGACGTGACGACGACGACCGGTCCACACCCGAACACCGGGCCGTTCACGACCGACTACGCCAACGACTGGCTCGGGCGCCTCGCGACCGTGAGCCTGCCCGACGGTGAGGTCGTCACGAACGGCTACGACGCCGGCGGCCGGCTCTCCCGGGTGACCGGCAGCAAGGACTGCCGCGAGCTCGGGGTCCTCACCGCAGCGATCGACGCCCTTCAGACGACGATCACCGTGACCGAGTACGAGCACGCCGACCCGGCCAGTGCCTTCGCCCCGACCTTGCCCTTCACGATCACCATCGACGGCGAGCAGTTGCGGGTCACCGCCCGCGTGCCGGGCGCTGTTGCGGGCACGTTCGACTACACCGTCGAACGCGGCATCAACGGGACGCTCGAGGTCCCGACGGCAACCGGCCACGGGGTAGGGGCCTCGGTCATGGCGGATGCCGCGGTGACGTGCTTCTACCGCTACCTCGACCTGCAGCGCTACGACGTCTACGGCGAGGTCTCGCAGCGCCGCACCGGCAACGGCGTCACCGACACGACGTACCGCGACGTCCACACCCGCCGTCTCGACCAGCGGACCGCCGTCTCACCGGACGGATCACAGGAGCTGATGGACCTGCGCTACACGTACGACCTGGTGGGCAACGTCAGGCAGGTCGAGAACCACCTGCCTGCCGACGTGCCATCACTCTTCGGCGGACCGACGCGCCAGAAGTACTGGTACGACGGGCGCTACCGGCTGGCCGCAGCCGAGGGGACCTGGAGCTACGCGCCGAAGACGACGCGCAACTACACCTGGGCCGCCACCCTCGATGACGCGACGAGCAAGGTCAAGACGATGGCCCAGCGCGACTGGACCGTCGACACCGGCTGCACCAAGCGGTGCACGGTTGACCTCCAGGAGGCCACGACCTTCGACCGGACCGCGTACACCTACGACCCGTCGAAGCCCTACCAGGCGACGAGCGTCTACGACGCGGTGACCAAGCTGACCGAGGAGTACGAGTACGACTCGGACGGCGAGCAGACGAAGGTCACCAACCCCGACATGATCCGCGACGTGGCCTGGGACTGGGCCGGGAAGATGGTCTCGGTCGTCGACCACAACGCCCAGGGCATCGGCAGGAAGCAGACCGACTACGTCTACGACTACGCCGGCCAGCTCGCGACGGAGATCAAGGAACAGGGCGTCACCTACTACCTGAACCCGTGGGTGACGGTCCGCAACGGCACCATGTCGAAGAACATCTGGGCCGGGAACGACCGGCTCGCAGTGAAGTTCGTCGACACGGACACCTACGAGACGCGGCTCTACTTCCTGCACAAGGACCTGCAGGGCAGCACGAACATCGTGACGCGTCGAGACGGGAAGGTCTTCCAGCACCAGGAGTACTTCCCGACCGGGCAGGTGTGGATCCGGGAGGACAGCACGATCTTCCGCACGCCGTACCAGTTCGCCGGGGGCTACACCGACGAGGACCACGGCCTGATCAACTTCGGCGAGCGCTGGTACTCGCCGCAGCAGGCCCGCTTCCTCACCGTCGAGCCGCTGCTCACCGAGGAGCCGCTGGCCCTCGTCGAGAACCCGACGCTCATCGGCGCCTACACCTACGGGCAGTCCAACCCCACCTCCTACGTGGACACCGACGGTCGGACTGCCATGTCGGTCAACGAGGTCATCAACACGATCTCCTCGCTGACACCCGGCGGAGACCCGATCAAGAGCGACCAGCTGACGAAGCTCTCGAAATTCTTCGCCAAGAACATGGACACCGCGCGGGGGCGCCAGGGCCTCTTCTGGCTCAAGAGCTTCAACAAGTACGACAAGCGGATGAAGACGTACTTCAACCGCCTCGACTCCCGGCCCGTGCTCGAGTTCGAGTTCGAGGACGGCAAGCTCAAGGCGATCAAGCTCGGCTTCGGGGTCGGTCCCCGGAAGAAGTTCGACATGCAGGACAAGGGGTCGGGCTCTACGGGCGGCGGGGGCACCGGGGCCAGTCCGACGACCGGCGGGGCGCCACCTGGCGACCAACAAGGATCTGGGTCGTCGACCAGTCCCGCCTCGTCGGGTGGTCAGTCGGGACCGCCCGGACAGGGCAGTCAGTCCGGTCAGACGACGCAGCCCTCGTCGAGCAGTCCACAGTCGGGTGACGGCGGACAGACGCAGCCCGCGAATCCTGCCGGGGCGACGAACAACGCCACCGACGAGTAGTGCGGTCCGAGGTGGGGTCGATCCAAGGGAATCGGCCCCACCTCGAGGCTGCGCTCACATGGCTGAGACGTGTCGTGGTCGACCCACGTGTCCGAGACGAGGCCACGCGCGGGGCGAGGTGGGGCGCGTTCTGAGCCCAGCGGCATACGGCGTGGGCTGTGCAGGAAGGCAGAGCGCCACGGGAGGGGACGCGGGGCCCGCCCGATGGGGGGTGGGAGGGCGGGCCCCGCGTGGCGAACCCGTCGCGACAGGGGGGACACGACGGGGTGCATGGACAAGGTATCGACTCCACCCCCACAGAGTGGCCGAATCGGCGGAACGGCTTGCTTTCCGCTGGAGAGTCATCGTTCGCCCCAATGTGACCCTTCGCGCCCCCAAGCAGCTCCGCAATCGGTACGGATGCGCAATCTCCGCTTTGGGGGTTCGACTAGGGGAGGGGAGTCGAAGCGAAATGCTTGGGCCGGAATGCTTTCCGCAATCCTCTATAGAAGTTGGATCCAGCTGCTCACGACGTCGTTCTGCGCGAAGACTTGATGGGCCCCTTTGTGCGGGGTCTCTACATCAGGCTGCACCTGGCCGGGCGTCAACGACGGCGAACGATGGAGTCCTGCCTCGCCGAGATGACCGTGTCGTCGATCCTCGAGGAGGCGTTCGTGGGTGACCCGTTTCCGGGCCACGACCGCATCAACCACACGCTCGCCGACCTGCAGGTCATCGTCAGACAACAGCGCCCCGACTGGCGGATCGCCCTTGAGCACATGAAGGGCGTCTACGTCATCCACGACCAGACAACCGGGGCCCGGTATGTGGGATCGGCGTACGGCGACACCGGCATCTGGCAGCGCTGGAGCACGTACGCCACGACTCTCCACGGAAACAACGTCGGCCTCCAGGAGCTCGTCCCCGACAAGGGCGAGGACTACTTCCGCGTCAACATGAAGTTCGCGCTGCTCGAATTCTGGTCGATGCGCACCGACGACGCCCACGTCCTGGAGCGGGAGTCATATTGGAAGGAAGTCCTCAACGCGCGCACGCTTGGCCACAACAAGAACTAAGGCCACTCGCACAGAGCGGTCGCTCCCGGCGACGTATGTCTGTGTCCATCGCCCGCTGGGGCTTGACCCGACAAGGACTGTCCCATTCCGCTGCGGCTGTTCACCCTCACGATGCCGGCAGATCGTCTCTCTCGCATCCAGCGCCTCGGCCCAGACTTATCACTCGTCGCACCTATGGCTCCACCCACACACACGTCACTTCGGCACCGTGTCGCCTACTCGACGGCCACCGCATCCGAATGGGCGGGGAAATCACCGTGCCCGTGTCGGCAACGCTCGAAAATGAGGCCGATCCGACGCTCGAAAACGAGGCCACCGGTTCGTTGTGTTTCTAGTCTGCCGTGCCCTGGGTTCTGATGCTGGGCAGGGTGTCGATGCCGCGGTTGCGGAGCCTGTAGCTGGCGCCCTTGAGGGTCAGGACGTCGGCGTGGTGCACGACGCGGTCGATCATTGCGGTGGCGACGGCCTGGTCGCCGAAGACGCCGCCCCAACCGCTGAACGGCAGGTTCGGAGGTCGGGAGTGTCCGTTGAATGGTGTTTCTGGCCCGACACGCCGACGCAATCGGCGAGGAAGGCCGGTCACCGATGACCGAGACACTCAAGAGCATGGGCTCCATGCCGAAGGATGCGAAGAAGGTCGCCAAGCCGGGTGAAGCTGAACGGGCAGCGGTGCGCGAGCTGGTCAAGGCCGCCCGCGCCCGCGGGGAAGAGCTGACGGGCCCTGACGGTCTGCTGAAAATGATCACGGCCACGGTGCTGCAGGCCGCGCTGGACGAGGAGATGACCGAGCACCTGGGCCACGAGAAGCACCAGCCCACGGTCGCTGCGGGCGGCAACGTCCGCAACGGCACACGACCCAAGACGGTCCTGACCGACGCCGCCGGCGCTGTGACGATCGAGGTCCCGCGGGACCGGGCCGGCACGTTCGAACCGGTGATCGTGGCCAAGCGGCAGCGCCGCCTGACCGATGTCGACGCGATCGCGATCTCGTTGTACGCCAAGGGTTTGACCACCGGAGAGATCTCCGCCCACTTCAACGAGATCTACGGCGCATCGGTCAGCAAGGACACCGTCAGCCGGATCACCGACGCCGTTGTCGAGGAGATGACCGCGTGGTCCTCACGGCCGTTGCAGGCGGTCTATGCGGCGGTCTTCGTCGACGCGATCTACGTCAAGGTCCGTGACGGGCAGGTCGGCAACCAGCCGTTCTACGCGGCCATCGGCGTCGACCTGGGCGGGCGCCGGGACGTGCTCGGGCTGTGGGCCGGCAAGGGCGGCGGTGAGTCGGCGAAGTTCTGGATGAATGTGCTGGCGGACCTGAAGAACCGGGGCGTAGCCGACGTGTTCTTCATCGTCTGCGATGGGCTCAAAGGTCTTCCCGACAGCGTCAACGCGGTGTTCCCACTGGCCATCGTCCAGGCGTGCGTGATCCACCTGATCCGAGCGACGCTTCGCTACGCCTCCCGCAGGTACTGGGATCAGCTCGCCAGGGACCTACGGGCGATCTACACCGCGCCGTCCGTGGAGGCCGCATGGGCGGCGTTCGAGGAGCTCGAGGAGAAGTGGGGAAAGCCCTACCCCGCGATCCCGAAACTGTGGCGGGCGGCGTGGGAGGAGTTCACCCCCTTCCTGGCCCACGACGTGGAAATCCGGAGAGTGCTGTTCTCCACGAATGCGATCGAGTCGCTCAACGCACGCTACCGCCGGGCAGTCGGGGCCAGGGATCACTTCCCGACCGAGCAGGCTGCCCTCAAGTGCCTGTACCTGGTCACCCGAGGTCCGGACCCCAAAGGCACTGGGCAGGCACGATGGACCATGCGGTGGAAGCCTGCGCTGAACGCTTTCGCCGTCACCTTCGCCGACCGCATGCCGGCCGCCGAGAACCTCTGAAGATCACGTGCCAGAAACACCGTTCGTCGGACGGAC